>JALWZT010000337.1 GCA_027002405.1 Anaerolineae bacterium
GGATGATGGAGTTTTACAAATTAAACGGGTCATAGGCCTCATTCTATTACCGGATTGTTTTGTAAACGTTCATAATCCGGCTAGCCCCGCAACTGATTACTGATGACTGATCACTGATTACTCCTGCTCGCGCCTAACCTCGGCCTAACAATCCTCAATCCTAATCCTAATCCTGATCCTATTTACGGAACAATCATCATGAAAATCGGCATTATCGGACTCCCCAACAGCGGCAAAACCACCGTTTTCAATGCATTGACCCGTGGGCAGGCGCCCACCGAAGCGTATTCCTCGGGCCGGATGGAGGTGCATACCGCGGTGGTGCAGGTGCCCGATGAGCGAGTGGATCGCCTGGCAGCCATGTATCATCCCAAAAAGGTCACCTACGCCACGGTGCAATACAAGGATATCGCGGGTCTGACCAAGGGCATGGGCGAAGCAGGGGGGCTGGCTGGGGCCCTGTTGAATGAAATCAGCCAGAACGATGCTCTCCTGCATGTGGTACGGGCTTTTTCAGACCCCCAGGTTCTCCATCCCGAAGGAAGCGTGGACCCGGCTCGGGATATTCAGATCATGGAAACCGAGCTGATCCTCAATGACATGACCATTATCACCAATCGCCTGGAACGCATCGCTTCCCGGCTGGGCAAGGGCGGGGATGCCAAGGAGCGCCAGGCCCTGGCCGAAGAAAAGGCCCTGTTGGAGCGTCTGCTGGCGGCATTGGAGGAGGAAATGCCGCTGCGAGAAGTGCCCCTTTCGCCCCAGGAAGAAAAGTTTTTGCGCGGGTTCGCGTTGCTTTCGCAAAAACCCCTTCTCATCCTTTTGAACATCGACGAAGACCAGGATGAAAGCCTGGTGCAAGAATATCGCCACCTGGTGCAGGGGGAACATGTGGCCATGGCCGCGCTGCGAGGCAAATTGGAGGCGGAGCTGGCTCAGATGGAGCCCGAGGAGATGGAGGAATTTTTGGCCGAGTTCGATATCCCCGAGCCCGGTTTGAGCCGCATCATTCGTCTTTCTTATCAACTCCTGCGCGTGCATAGCTTCTTTACCGTGGGCGAGGACGAAGTCCGGGCCTGGACCATCCCTGTGGGCGCGACCGCGGTGGAGGCCGCCGCGGCCATCCATACCGATCTGGCCCGAGGTTTCATCCGCGCGGAAGTGGTGGCCTATGAGGACCTCATGGCCGCGGGCAGCATGGCCGAAGCTCGCAGGCGTGGCACGCTGCGCCTGGAAGGCAAGGATTACGTGGTTCAAGATGGCGACATCGTGCATATCCGTTTTGCCCTATGAAACGCGCATGGCGGAGCCGGGCCTGGCTGCTTCCCCTTTTGCTCTACCTGGCCCTGACGTTGCACCAGCTTTCCCTTCCCGGCCCCAATTATGACGAGGCTGTGGAAGCCAGGCCCGCGGTCCAGTTGTTGCAACATCTGCCTGTCGAAGCGCATCGCAACGCGGTGATCCACCTGGGGTCTTGGACCCTTCCTTTGATGATTGTGGATTACGTGGGTGCGCTCAATGCCTGGGTGCTCATCCTCTTTTTCAAGATAGGGGGGATCAGCGTCCCTGTGATGCGCGCTTGGCCCATCCTGGTGGGAGCTGTCATCATCCTGCTTACCTGGCAGGTGGGCCGGGAGTTTTTTGGCCAAGGGGTGGGGTTTGCCGCGGCTTTGCTCCTGGCAGTCCAGCCTTCCTTTGTCTTCTTTGCCCGCCAGGGCATTTACGTCACCAACACCACCATCGCCCTCATGTTGGCTATCTGGCTGGCCCTGGCGCGCTGGGGCCAGACCGGCCGGGCCCGTTGGCTATGGCTGACGGCATGGATGGCTGGCTTAGGCCTGTGGGCCAAGTTTATCATGCTTTGGCCCCTGGCCGCGACCCTCATCCTGATCCCCGGGGTCTGGTATGGACGGAACGCGCTGG
This sequence comes from Anaerolineae bacterium, assembly GCA_027002405.1. Lineage (GTDB taxonomy): Bacteria > Chloroflexota > Anaerolineae > J102 > J102 > M2005. The sequence continues at coordinate 1,924 of JALWZT010000337.1, forward strand.
GGTATTCCCTGGCGGCCGGTTTTTCCCCGGCTGCTCTCCGTCATCCTCGCCAGTGGGGACCGGCTCTGGTCGCGTTTCTCGTGGGTCTTTTCCCTTTCATCCTCTTCAATGTAAAAACCGGGGCCACTTTCCAACATTTCCTGAAGACCCTGAACCGTTCCTATTACGGGGTAGAGAATACAGCTTACACCGCCAACTTGCTCACGCGCTGGGGCCAGATGCGGGATTTTGTGCGGGGAGATCATTTTTGGTACCTGGGCGGCTCCTTTGCCGACCCCTGGGCCTGGCCTGCGTTTCTGCTCGCGTTGGCGCTTATCCCTGTGGTTTTGGTCTGGCGCCGTCGCGATCCCAGGCGTCGTGCCCTGGCCCTACGCGTGGCGCTCCTGGCTTTGTTTTTCCTGCTGTTGCTTTTGCAGACCCCCCTTACGCCCACCGCGCTGTGGTACACCCATCTGGCCATGTTTTCCCCGGTGGTGGCTTTGCTCATCGCCGGGGGATGGGGCTTGCTTCTGCATGGGGGAAAGGGCTGGGCAGGATGGCTGCTCGCGGCCCTTGGGCTTGGTCTCCTGACCTTCGGCGGCTTGCGGGCGGATGTGCAGTACCACCGGGCCCTGGCTGCCTCGGGCGGTTATGCCGATCATTCCGATGCCATCTACCGTTTGGGCGATGAGCTTCTGGCCCGAGGCATCTTCAGCCCCTATGCCCTGGATTGGGGATTCGACGCGCCCCTGATCTTGGTGACGCAGGGCCGGGTGAATCCCATCGAGATCTTCGGCTACGAGCCTTACGACCATCCAGACGCAGATTTTCCCCAACGCGTACAGCCTCTGTTGCAGCGGGCTGACACCTATTTCCTGGTCCACGCGGCCGACCGCACCAACTTCCCCGGCCGGCGGGAAGCCCTCCAAGCCCAGGCCCGGCAGATGGGGATCCCCCTGGAGACCGTCGCGGTCATCCGCGAACGTTCGGGCGCGGTCCATACTGAAGTGTGGCATCCTGTTCCGTAAATTAGGATCAGGATTAGGATTAGGATTAGGATTAGGATTAGGATTGAGGATTGTTAGGCTGAGACCAGGCGCGGACAGGAGTAATCAGTGATCAGTCATCAGTAATCAGTGTTCAGTGTTCAGTGTTCAGTAGCGCCGAGGCTAGAAACAACGCCCCTGCGGGAGTAGCCGGAATTATCCGGCGCCGTTTTATAGCCCGGCGACTTCATGATACTGTTGGCAAACCCCATGCAGGCTGCTGGGCGCCTTGGCCCCGCCGACTCGAAGTCGGGGCTGGGGGCCTTTGGCCGCCTGTCTGCCTGCGCAGACAGGCCCAATCGGGCGAAAAACATGTCCCCGCAGGGGGACATGCGGCGGAACGCCCTCAGACCTGAATTTATTCGGCGTACTCGCGCAGTAAACCAACAGTATCACTTCATCGCCGGGCGGGCTGGCGTGGCAGATGCCACCTCGGTCAGCTAGACAACGCCAAGAAATAGGGCCACGAAAAAGGCGACAACGAAACGTCATTCCGAGGGAGCGAAGCGGCCGAGGAATCTAGCGAAGCGCAAAAACCACGGCATGGCGCTCGCTTCGCTCGCTAGATGCTTCCCTCCCTCCGGTCGCTCAGCATGACGAACATCCGCGAAAATCAGCGTTGCGAAGCATCTGCGCAAATCTGCGTTCTCCCCACCTGCCACTTGCCCCTTGCAAACCTGCAAACTGCGTTCCCAATTTTCGTCGTTACCATGTCCTCCTACCATTACATCAAACTCGGTGGCAGTTTGATCACCGATAAGACTCGAGCTCTGACCCCTCGCCCCCGGGTGATCCAGCGTCTGGCCCGGGAACTGGCTGCCGCGCGCGCGGCTCGGCCCGACGCGCGATGGATCCTGGGCCATGGCAGCGGCAGTTATGGGCACGTGGTGGGCCAGAAATACGCGATCCGTTCCGGCGTGCAAGATGCCCGAGGCTGGCAGGGATTTGTGGAAACCGGCTATATCGCGGGCCAGCTCCATCGTTGGGTCCTGGCCGCCCTGATCCGGGCGGGCCTGCCCGCCATCAGTTTCCCCCCTTCCGCGCTCATAACAAGCCGGGACGGGCATGTCCGGCACATTCATGTGGCCCCCATCCAGGCAGCTCTGGAGCATGGGCTCATCCCTTTGGTTTATGGGGATGTGGTTTTTGACGCCACCCGTGGGGGTGTGATCCTCTCTACCGAAGAGGTATTTGCCGGGCTGGCCGCGTATTTTCCCCCCGAACGGCTGACCTTGGTGGGGCTGGTCGATGGCGTGTATACTGAGGATCCAGCCCGCAACCCCCAGGCCCAGCGCATCGCCCATTTACGTTTGGAACAACTTGATGCCTGGCGCCAGGCCCTGGGAGGGTCCCATGGTGCGGATGTGACGGGCGGCATGGCGGGAAAAATTCAGGCCGCGGCCCGGCTCATCCAGCAATATCCCTCCCTGCATGTACACCTGCTTTCAGGCCAGATTCCTGGCCATCTACAAACCCATCTCATCCACCCTGATCTCCCCTTAGGCACAACCTTGAGCGCATGACCATGAACGATCTCTCTCATCTCACTTTTGAAGAGGCCCTGGCCCAACTGCAGGATCTGGTCGAAGCCCTGGAACAGGGTGATGGCACGCTGGAAGAAAGCCTGGCCCGGTACGAACAAGGCATGAAGCTGGTGGCCTATTGCAACAAGCTTTTGGATCAAGCCGAGCTGCGAGTACGGGAGCTCTTGCCCAATGGTGATGAAACTCTTTTCACCGGGCCTTTAGACAGCCGATCGTGAGATTCGCACATGGGCAGCGGCATTGGAAATAGTAATCAGTGATCAGTCATCAGTAATCAGTGGGAAGCAGCGTTCATCTGCCTCCTCTATTTTCGAAACAGTCACCATGAGCGATGGCTCACCAATACGGATGAAAATCTCATGCTAATTTCGTAAAACGTCACGCGTCATGACCTGACGTTTTACGCGTGATGTTTGACGCATCTGGTACCTCGTTCACCATAGACTTCGAGTTGCTTTTGTCGACGAACGCAACGGTATTTTCGGAACGGCGTCTAAACAGCGGTCTACTGATTACCTTGCATCATTTTGTTGAACATGCGAAAAATGATTTACGGAGATAGAAGTACCACTACCAATACTATCAAATAGCGGTAGGAGCCAAAAGAGAATCCACATCCCCAAAATCATTATCAGGGCGAGGAGAATTTCGATACCTCGAAAAACCCGCAGTTCATAAGGCATTTGAGCAAATGTGGCATCAACGCAGAAGCGCAGGAAGATAAATCCTTTCGGATAAAGGGGCTAACGTATACACAAATACGCTCCCGGCATCGGTGCCGGCAAAGATCGCTGTCCCTGATACAGGTTCGACAGCCAAAACATTCACCTTTTTGACGAACAATCCCTCGCTGAATGGTTCCCAGGTCTCGCCGCCGTCCGTACTTCTGAACACACCCCGGTTGTTCGTGCCCACATATAGTGTCGTGGGTTCTTTAGGATCAAAAGCCAGCGTGGTCACCACGGACTCAGGAAGCGGCAAAGGAAACGCTTGCCAATTCTGGCCTCCATCCGTGCTCTTGAAAAGCTTCGCCTCGTAACAGGCTGTCAGATAAAGAGCAGGAGGGGATGTGGGAATCCACGCTATCTGTCGCCCACAGGGAAATATCTGATTCCAGGTCTCCCCGCCATCCGGGCTTTTGACCACGCCCTCCTCGCCTGTTACATAGATATTCGGGGGGGCATCGGGATCGATGGCTATCGCATGAATATACCCTTTCAATCCTGTATGGAACCAGGTTTCTCCGCCATTCAGGCTTTTGAAAAGACCGTAGCTGCTGGCGCCAACGTACAAAGTGGACGTTGTTTTGGGATCAATAGCCAGAGCTTGAATAAATGAACTGGGTAAGCCTTGATTGATGGAGCGCCAGCTTGCACCGCCATCCAAACTTTTGAACACCCCCCTACCATCGGTGCCTGCATAAATCGTTGAGGAAGCCTTGGGATCAACAGCCAGACTCCCAATGACCGCATCTGCTGGCCCCTTTTCGAGGGACTGCCAGCTTGCACCGCCATCTTCAGACTTGAAGACGCCACGATTAGTCGTGCCCGCATAGAGGGTGGAACCGTGTTGGGGATCGACAGCAAGAGCATAGATCGCCACGTTGGTCAGACCTCGATTAACTGGGCGCCAGCTCCGTCCACTGTATTCACTTTTATACACCCCATCGCCTGCGGTCCCTGCGAAGACAAGCGTCGAATCCGTGGGATCGATGACCAGGTCCTGCACCAGTTTCCGAGACAATCCATAGTTGATCCCTTTCCATGTTTCGCCCCCATCGAGACTTTTGAACAAACCATCGGTTGTGGCCAGATAAACTGTCGTCGATGAGAGGGGATCAACCTCGATCATAGAGATGGAAGCGAAGTTCGGGCCTATGTAACGCCAGGTGTCACCCCCGTCCTCGCTCTTTGCTAAACGGCTATCCCATCCTGGCGCGTAGATGGTTGTAGGAGAATGGGGGTCAAGCGCAACATGACCGCCAGAAACCATCCGGGAAAGTCTGCGCCATGAATTGCCCGCATCTGTACTTTTATGGAGACCATACCCGCCAATAGCCGCGGCATAGATAATCGAGGGGTTTTCGGGATCGATTCCCCATTCTCCAATGGCTTCGGCCTCCAATCCATCTATAGCTGTCCAATGCATACCCCCATCCTCGCTCCGAAAGCTGCCACCATAGAACGTTCCTGCATAAAGAGTCAACGGTGTGTCTGGATCGACGGCAAGGGAGAGAATGCGCCCTTCGGTGATACCTCGATTGACAGGAAACCATGACGATCCTCCATCCATGCTCTTGAAAATGCCGCTATACCAAGTTCCAGCATAAAGGATCGAAGGCGTCTTGGGGTCAATGGCCAAGGCGCGGATATGGAGATTGGACAACCCCCGACTGCTCCAATGCCAAGTCTCCCCGCCATCCACGCTTTTGAACACGCCGGCCCCATCTGTGCCCACATAGATGGTCGAAGGAGTTAATGGATCGATAGCGAGTGCATAAACAGTTGCCCCTTCCGGGCCGGAAACCGTCCACCCGTTCGTACCGCCCCAGGCGCTTTGCCACGGGAGAAGCAGTCCTACCATCCCTACAAGAATGACGAGCATCCTTTTGGATAGGAAAAGAGTTTGCATCATAGATGACCTAGTCCAAAGAAGCAAAGAGGTGGGCATTGAAGCTGTCGGATGGAGCCAAACAATACGGTTGGTTTACTCGGATGCGAGGGATTCGCGGCGACATCTTTCACCCGCTCCTTGCTGCCTGCCACTTGCACTCAAATTAAGGTTACCAACACCGACATTGTACAATATTCAAATAGCACCTGCAACTCATCCACCGAGGCCAGTAATTCCAAATTTAAGCGGTTTTGGCGCGCTGCTTCACTCGGACCCCGGAGGCCCGCAGACATCCGGGGTCTCATGTCTCGCGGATGTATCCCAATGTTTGGTAAAGCCTCCGGCAGCAGGGCGCTGAGTCCTGACTGGGAGATTTCATTCCTTGACGTTGATACGTTGACCGCAACAAAAATTTGACGCAGCGCGGGATGTAGGACGGCCTACCTTTTGGGGGCGATGCGTGTCCTGTGATAAAATGCACAACAACCATAGCTGCATCGAGGACGCAGATAAACGCTGATAAAGGCTGATTTACGCAGATAAAATCAAAATAAAAAATCATCTCGCAAATCTGCGTTGCGAAGCATCCGCGTCATCAGCGTTCCCATTTTCCTCCGTATTCGCGCATTGCAGCGCGTGGCAACTGCAAATATCTCAATCTGTTACCCTCATCGAACGTTCCCATGGCCATCGACTACCTATTCATCCTCATCCTCATCGTCGTTGCGCTCTTATTCGCCCTGTTCATCCTGGGCCTGACGTGGGTGCTGGGGCCCAAACGCCCGAACAAGGCCAAAAATGAGCCCATCGAATCGGGCATGATCCCCTTCACCAGCCCACGGCAGCGGTTCTCGGTGCAATACTACATGGTGGCGATGATGTTCATCCTCTTCGACGTGGAAGTCATCTTCCTCTATCCCTGGGCGGTGAAGATGGGGCAACTGAAATGGTTCGGCATCGCAGAGATGGCCGTCTTTTTGCTGATCCTCGTGATCGGCTTTTTCTTTGTCTGGAAGAAGGGAGCGTTTGAGTGGGATTGAAGTCAGGAATAAGGATTAGGATTGAGGATTAGGAACCGCCAAAATCCCCCCAATCCAAATCCTAATCCAAATCCTAATCCTGCTAACCTTCATCCTTCCACCCCCTTCCGACCCATTCCACACCTCCCACACCAGGAGTCTTGCCTCAATGGGCTTCGAATCCAAACTGCCGGAAACCGGCGTGATTACCACCACCCTCGAATCGGTCGTCAACTGGAGCCGCAAGAATTCCATCTGGCCCCTGCTGTTCGGCCTGGCCTGCTGCGCCATCGAGATGATCACCACGGGCACGGCCCGCCACGACATCGCCCGCTTCGGCAGCGAGCTCTTCCGCGCCTCGCCCCGCCAGGCCGATCTCATGATCGTGGCCGGGCGGGTGAGCAATAAGATGGCCCCGGTCATCAAGCGCCTCTACGACGAGATGGCCGAGCCCAAATGGGTCATCGCCATGGGCATCTGCGCCAGCGCGGGCGGGCCGTTCAATAACTACGCCATCGTCCAGGGCGTGGACAAGATCATCCCCGTGGACGTGTACGTGCCCGGCTGCCCGCCCCGGCCCGAAGCCCTGCTCTACGCCCTCACCATGCTCCAGAAGAAGATCGAAACCGAGCACCTGCGCGACCACACCGGGCCCAAACAAACCGAGCTGGGCGTGCTTCTGCCCGAGACCTCTGATTTACCGCCCCTGCCCGGGCAGTATCAGTAATCAGTTATCAGTAAACAGTAATCAGTGGATGATGCGCCATTCCAAACTGATAACTGATGACTGATCACTGATTACTCCCTAACCGTGACCATGATCAAAACTGCCACCATGACCGATCCCATTGCAGCAACCTCCAACCGTTTTCCCGACGCGGTGCTGGAGACAGGCGACGCCTCGGGCGTGCCTTCCGTCACCGTGGCCAGCGACCGCCTGCTGGACGTCGGGCGTTTTCTGCGCGATGACCTGGGCTTCGACCTGCTCAGCAACCTGACGGTGGTGGATCAGCTCAAACTGCCGCCAGCGCAAAAGACCGATGGCGCCCGCTTCGTGGGCGTGTATCATCTGCGTTCCGTGGCCCGCAATGGCGAGCTGCTCCAGGTGAAGTCCCCCCTGCCCGGCGGCGATGAGCCCGTGGCCCCAAGCGTCACCAGCATCTGGCCCGGAGCCAACTGGCACGAGCGGGAAGCCTACGACCTTTTCGGCGTGCGCTACGAAGGCCACCCCGACCTGCGCCGCATCCTCATGCCCGACGACTGGCCCGGCCATCCCCTGCGCAAGGACATGCCCCTGGGCGGCGAGCGGGTCCCCTTCTCCGTCACCTGGGATGATGACGAATTCAAGATGCTGGGCCGGCAGATCATGCAGCCGGAGCAGAAGCCCCAGGCTCTGCCTAAGGGCATGGATGGGCGGCACATGGTGGTGAACATGGGGCCGCAGCACCCCTCCACCCACGGCGTGCTGCGCCTCATCGTTGAACTGGATGGGGAACGCATCCTCAACGTCGCACCCGACATCGGCTATCTGCACAGTGGGTTCGAGAAACAGGGGGAGCACGTTCGCTATAAGGACTTCGTCTATTACACCGACCGCATGGACTACGTCTCGGCCATGCAGAACAACCTCTCCTACGTGCTGGCCGTGGAGCAATTGCTGGGTATCGAGGCGCCGCCCCGGGCCCAGGGCATCCGCGTGATCATGGCCGAGCTGCAGCGCATCGCCGCGCACCTGGTGTGGCTGGGCACCCATGTGCTCGATATCAGCGGCACGGGCCATGCATTGCTCATGTACGCGTTCCGCGAACGTGAGGAGATCCTCGACCTGTTCGAGATGGCCTGCGGCGCCCGCCTCACCACCTCCTACATGCGCATCGGCGGCGTGGCCGATGACCTCCCGCCCGCGTTCATCCCTCGCCTGGTCGAGTTTCTCGACTACATGGATGAGCGGCTGGATGAGTACCAGGCCATGCTGGAAAAGAACCCCCTGTGGCGTAAGCGTTTGGAAGGCATTGGGCCGTTGAGCAAGAAAGATGCCATTGCTATGGGCGTCACCGGGCCCATGCTGCGGGGCAGCGGCATCGCCTACGACCTACGCCGGGCCCAACCCTATTGCGGCTACG
>JALWZT010000338.1 GCA_027002405.1 Anaerolineae bacterium
GCCCCTCCCCCGCCAGCGGGGGAGGGGTGATCGCCCGGAACGGAGGGGCTACGTAAGACTCATCTCCTCCTGCAGAAGCGGTCGAGAGGAGGTATCCCCAGCGTACCAATAGTAAACCAACAGGTTCGTTCAGCCTCGGGCGCGAAGGAACGGCGCCGGATAATTCCGGCTACTCCCGCAGGGGCGTTGTTTCTAACCTCGATGCTACTGAACACTGGGTGACCGCTCCCTGACTCCCCTGCGGAAAGATTACTTACCGCAGAGAACGCAGAGGACGCAGAGTTAACTGAACACTGATTACTTCTGCTCGCGCCTGACCTCGGCCTGACAATCCTCAATCCTAATCCTGATCCTATTTACGGATCAGCAACACATGCAATTCCCGCGGGCCGTGGGCGCCCATGGTGAGGGTCTGAGCAATGTCCGCGGTGCGACTGGGGCCCGTGATGATGACGGTATTGCTGCTGCGCGCGATGGCTTGGGCGCTGGCATCCTGCCCGATCCACGCGGCCAGATCGGGGAAGATCCGCGCTTCGGGCAGGATGGCAAAGTGGATATCGGGCATGAGCGAGGCCGAACGGCCATGGGCCTGATCCCCATGCAGCACAATGCTGCCGGTCCGGGCCAACCCCGCGGCCGCGCCTGTGACCCCCACCTGCCACCGGCTTAGGGCCCGCAGGTCAGCTTTTCGGTCCGCGCCTGTCAGGCGACTGGGAATGACGCGAATGCCCCGCGCGGCCAGGGCCTGGGGGAGTTCGGGCAAAGGGAGGTCGTCCCAGGCGAGCAAAGCATCTTGCCCCTGATTGCGACAGGCCGCGGCCAGCAGCTCCGCGGCTTCTTCGACGTGGGTGATGGTGTGGTATTCCCCCTGGACTGCGCGCAGAGCCTCGATGAACACTTCGGTCAGGGGCTTGTCAAATGGCGGGGGGGCGGGCGGAGGTGGGGTCAGGCCGGTGACGTCTGGGAGCAGGGCTTTTTGTTTGGCCCGGCGAATGCGGGCGAGGATTTCGGTGCGGGCTGAGGTGTTCATGATGAGCTTTTCTCGTGACGAATGGCATCCTGGTAGAAGATGAGAAGGGTCAGAATGAGCACAATCCAGGCAATCACCTGGCTTAGACGAAAGCCTTGCCCGACCAACACGGGCTCGGCTCGAAAGGCGTCGACGATCAACCGCACGCCCGCGTAGCCGCCCAAGGCGAAAAGGGCCGCGAAGCCGGGCCGCAGACGGGACAGCAAGGTCCATAGCCAGAGCAGCACGGCCACCACCCCTAGAAGTTCGTAAAATTGCACTGGGTGACGGGCCACATTCCACTGGTAGATGGCCCACGGGGCCATGGTGGGTTCCCCAAAATCCAGGCCATTCAGGCCCTGGGCTAGGGCCCGAAAAGCCAGAAAGACCAGCGCACCGCCGGCGAAGGCATCCCCCAGCGTGGGCAGGGGCAGATCATAGCGGCGTTGGTACCAGGCCACGACCAAAATCGCGGCCAACCCCGCGATGAGGGGCGAAAGGGCACGGGGATTGGGAGAAAGGACGCTGAGAGGGTCCAGGCGATACGCGGGGAAGTAAAGCAGGATATGCCCAAGGCGACCGGCCACCCCCCCGGCAATCAGGGCATAGAAGCCCATGTCATAAACATGGTCCGGGGCCAACCCACGCCGCGCACCCACTTTGCTGGCAAACCATAAGCCCACGAAATACCCCAGGATCATGAGCAAAGGATAGGTGGGCAAAGCAAGGGGGCCAATCTGGAGGGTAGGGAGCATAAGGGGGATTGTGATGAAGAGCAAGGATGGCTGATTATTTCTTGTGGGTTTTGGTGATTTCGGTGTATTCTCGGGTGCGGATGCGACGGATGTGATCAAAAAGCATGAGCAAGATGGCGATGCCATTGAGGCCGTAGAAAATGGTAAGGATTTTCCCTAAAGAGGTATGGGGGGTGAAATCACCGAATCCGATGGTGGTGATGGTGATGACCGTGAAATAAGTGGCATCCAGCCATCCCCAATGTTCTACATAGTGAAAGGTAAAGGAGCCAAGGAAAATGAGGAGGACGATGTAAATAAAGACTGGGCGGGCTTCTTGATCCTGAATCAGGTCAAGCAGAAAAAAACGATAAAATGGGCGAAGGAGACGTCGGTCCATGGAAAGCCTGATTAGGAGGAGCGGGCGCGAGGATAGCTATGTATGATACCCGAACCTGGGATGGGGATCAAATTCATAGGGCTATAAGTCATGTCTTGATTTGCCATGGGGTAGGGATCCGGGTATGATTAGGATATGGTGGACACCACTTCGCTCGGCTAAACCACGCCAAATGTCTGAGACGCACACCGTGACCACTTGCCACGTGCCACCTGCAAACCTGCAGACTGCGTTCCTATTTTCGTCGTTATGCGGTGAGCTATTGCTCATGGCGACTCTTCCGATTCGGCGTGGTTCAGGATGAGCCCTTACGAACCATGCCCCATGATCTAACCCAGGAGGTTCTTTTCATGTCCAATGTAGCCAAGGTCATCGAATTGATTGGAAGGTCGGAAAAGGGTTGGGAGGACGCGGCCGCCAACGCGGTGAAAGCAGCAGCCCGAACCTTGCATGGGATTTCGGGCGTGGAAGTGGTGGATATGACCGCGCGTGTGGAAAATGGCAGGATTGTCGAGTACAAAACCACGGTGAAGATTGTCTTCGCGGTGGATTCGTAAAGGTAATTATTGGGCAGCCAGGAAGCCGATGTAAATTTCTCTGTTGGGGTTCGTGGGGCTGGTGGCGAAGGTCACGATGGGGGAACGGCGCACGCCCCCTTGATCAATCAGGTAAACCTCCCAATCCGCCTGCCCGGGATTCGGGATTTCCAACTTCAGGTTATATTGCACCCGATTGCCGAACTCTTCCCCGGGCGGTGCGGACCATTGGAAATAGGGCAAGGAGGGTTGGCTGGTGGCGACCACCGCGCCATTGCGGCGTACTTGCAATCGCCATCCTTCGATGGGGTATCCTTCGCCGGTACCACCGTACACTTTCACCCATAGGGTGATCCAATCGTTGTTGGTGGGCATGAAGATGGGGCCTTCCCCACGATAGAAAAGGAGGCCGGGGGTAGGGG
>JALWZT010000339.1 GCA_027002405.1 Anaerolineae bacterium
CGCCCGCCCCGCCACCCCCCGCGACCCAACCGGTGCAAACCTCCGCCGACCCAAACGAAACCAGCGAGATAGCCTCAGGGACGGCGTATTGACACCATCCAGCTCCAACCCCATACCCCACGCCCAGCCTCCTGATTGATCCCTCACACACATGTACAGATTGTGGTGAGGGATTTTTACTGAACACTGATTACTGATTTCCCCATCACTCTCTGCGGTGAGCTGCTGCAGCCCCATCATCATGTCCGTCCCCAATGAACTTTTCTACGCCTTGCTCCGGGCCCGCTGGGATGAAAGCGCGTGGTCCGAGGCCGCGCGGTTCATCCAAAAGAACCCCATCGATTGGCCCGCGTTCCTTCATCTCGCCGCAGCGCGCGGGCTCGCCCCCCTCCTCTACAGCGTGACGCGGGAGCGCGCCATTCTGCCACCGCCAGTGCGGCAGGGCCTGCGAGGGCATTACGTCCACAACGCGGCTCGGGCTACCCTGCTTTTCGACACACTCCACACCATCCTGGCCGCGTTCGAACGTGAGGACATTCCAGTCATCCTGCTCAAAGGCGCGGCCCTGGCCGAAATCGTCTACGCCAACCCCGCGTTGCGCCCCATGATGGACCTGGATCTTCTGATCCAACGTCCCCATCTGGACGCGGCAACGCAGGTGCTGACGAGCCTGGGTTTTGCATCCGACAGCCGTGAACCTCGCCGCGGCACCACGGCAGCTTTCGAAAGCCAGATACGCTTTCATCGCGCCGATCTGACCGATTCCCTGGTCGAGCTTCATTGGAGCCTGCTGGATTCGCCCTACTACCAGGCACGCCTGGATGAGGCGTGGTTCTGGCAAAGCGCCCGGCCTGGGAGAGATACCCGCGCGCCCGTGCTTGGGCCCGAGGCCCAGATCATTCACCTCGGCGCCCACATGCTCCTCCACCATGGGCAGACCATCTGGCTGGGCATGCACGACATCGCGGAGGTGTGTTATCATGAGAGGGACACCCTGGATTGGGCGCTGCTTCTGGCAAAGGCCAGGATCATGCATCTCGTGCTCCCCCTACAACGCGTGTTGCCCCGGGTAAAGCAAGGCTGGCGAGCTCCTATCCCAAGCGCAGTCCTCCATGAACTCCAACGGCTTCCGGTCTCGAATGACGAACAACGGGCGTTTCACTGGATCACGCGACAACGGGCGTCCGCAGCGCATCATTTCCTGGCGGACTTCCTGACCATGCCCTCCGCCCGCCAGCGCTGGCATTACGCCCTGGCCCACCTCTTCCCTTCGCCCCTTTACGTCCAGCAGCGTTACGGCATGAAAACCCCCTGGCTGACGCCCTTTGCCTACCTGCGGCGTTGGCTGCGCGGCATGATCCATCTCCTCCATCTGTTGCGCCCGCCCCAGCCCTTCCGCGAATGAGCTTTTTCCATATGCCCCCTGCCCCTTTACACTCCACCACCTACGCCGCGACCTTACGCGACGCCCTCTCCCAAAATCGCAGCTTCGCATGGACGTTGCTGGGCGAGAGTATGCGTCCCACCCTGCCGCCGGGCTGCGTCATCACCATCCGGCCGTTGCAGACACCAAGATTGGGCGATATCGTCGTATTCCTGCGGGGTGATAGACTCCTGGCTCATCGCCTGGTGCATCGCCGCGGGGGCGCCTGGGTCTGCCAGGGCGACGCCCGGCGCACGTCCGACGGTCCTATCGCCCGAGAGCGCATCATCGGCCGGGTCGTCGAAGCTCGCCTGGGAGAACGCGTGATTTGGACTGGCCCGGAGCCGCTGCCCACTCGCTACCGGTGGGTGCTCCGCTATCACCTTCTGCGAGCGTCTCGACTTTTTGGCAGGATTTGTAACTGGAGTCTGGCGAAACTTATTTCGGTCGATTTTCACGCCATTTTTCGACACGAATTAAACGAATTTGGCGAATTTTTCTTATTCTTTTTCGTGAAATTCGCGTTCATTCGTGTCAAGATCAAAAAACACCAGTGTCCAGTAAGGAAATATCCAATATCCAGTACCCAATATCCAGTATCCACGCTCTCACAGCCGATTTGTCAAGCTCCAAAACGACCATGTGACCCACGCCGGGAAATCCATCCATGGAAGCCACCTTCACACTAAGCTTCGCGGGCCTCTCTTTTCGTATTGAGGTTCCTGACCCCGGTTGGGTCCGGCACCTGCAGAAGCGATATCAGGCCTTTCTGGCCAAGGAGGTCCTCGCGGATTGGCACATCACCCTGGGCCATGCCCCTCATTTGCCGCAGGCCGCCGCCGATTGGGCCCGACATGAAGCCACACGCACCGAGTTTCACATCGCCTTCTACCGGGGACAGGTGGATTTCGCCACACGGCGGGCCCGGGTCCTCACGCCCGACTTGCAGCGTGCGCGGTCGGCCCTGGCCCGGACTATCACCTTCATTGCCACGGTGGTTTTGCCACAGGAAAAGAACGGCTTGCTGCTTCACGCCTGCGGGGTGGCCAGCGACACCGCGGCTTTCGCCTTCTGCGGGCCTTCGGGCGCGGGCAAAAGCACCATCGCCCAACTGGTCCCGCCCACCCTCCAGGTTATGAGCGATGAAAACGTGATTGTGCGCCTGGAGAAAACAGGTCCCACCCTTTACAGTACCCCTTTTTGGGGTCAAAACACGCCCGAGACCCGCATCCGTCGTCAGCGCCTCCAGCGCCCCTTGAAAGCGGTATTCATCCTCAAACAAAGCCCTCGCTGGTCATTACGCCCCCTTGCCCCATCCCAGGCGATCCTGGCCCTGCTCGCCACCGAAAAAGTGGCTGTGGAACGCACGCCCAGCGCCCAGGCCTGGCTCGACATCGCCTCCCGGCTCCTGGCCCAAACCCCCATCTTCGAACTGGGCTTCCTGCCTACGCCCGAACTCTGGTCACTTGGGTGGTGGGATGCATTTGACTTGCATTCCGGCTTTGTAACCGTCTAAAAATGTGTTTCCGTTTTTGTGCTCATCGACTGAAGTCGAACACTTAAGGCCTACGGCCAGACCCCCTCTTTCATCTCCCCCGCAAGCGGGGGAGAACAGCGGAAGGGAATCAGATGACGGCCTCCGCCGTCCA
>JALWZT010000340.1 GCA_027002405.1 Anaerolineae bacterium
GGGGGGGGCTGGGGGTGGGGCGCGGGGTCGGAGCCGCAGTGACCGGGGCCTGCACAGGGGGCGCGGAAGGTGTCGGGCTGACCGCGGGCGGCCGAGTGGGCGAGACAGAGGGCTGAGCCCCGGGCGGGGTGCTGCAACCCGCCAGTGCGAGGCTCGCCAGAAGAACCAGTCCCAGCAGTCGGGTCCATAGTGGCAGATGTCGAATCATATCGGCCTATTGTACATCCGAGCCTTATGGAAAGGGAAATATTCCCCGGGCCTCTCTGGCCCTCATCATACTTGCCATCCTTTTCCCTTTAGGCTAGGATCGGGGTTATGGTCACCTCCCTTCGTTTTCGTATCCTGCTCATGGTGATCCTGGCCATGGGGGTGTTCTTCGCGCCCGGGGTTGCGCACGGGCAGGAGGGCGCCACCCACTATACGGTGCAACCGGGCGATACTCTCCTCCTCATTGCCCAGCATTTCCATGTCCCCATGGAACTTCTGGCCCAGGCCAATGGGATCCAAGACCCCAATTTGATTCAGGTGGGCCAAACGTTGGTGATCCCCGACGCGGGCATGGTGGCACAGGCTCAGGTGCAGGCGCGGCTGCAGGAGATGGCGCCCGCGCTGGCACGTACCTGGCGAGCAGAAGGGATGTGGGCCATGGCGCCTCTGATCCAGGCTCTGGGCTGGCCCGAGCTTTCGCATCTGGCCCCCTGGGCCACCCGCTGGGCCGCGCGAGATGCCCATGTCCCCCCGCCCTTGCTTCAGGTCCGGGCCCCGACCCGCATCGTGCAAGGTCGCACAGCCACGATCCGGATCACCTCCCTTTCGCCCATCCCCCCTGCGGGGCGGTTTCAGAACCGGGACCTGTTCTTTTTGGGGGAAGGGCAGGATACCCTGGGCTATCACTTCGTGGCTTTGATCCCCACCGGCGCGTTGGATAAGCCTGGGGACAAGCCCCTGACGCTCCGTATAGGCCCGGTCACCTGGCAGGTGCCCATCACCATCCTGGCCGGCGTGTACGAAACCCAACACATTGTGCTGCCCCCCAGCAAAGGCAAACTCCTGGCTCCCGATAAGCTCAAGGCCGAACGAGAGCGGCTCTACGCGTTGTGGGCTCGGATTTCGGGTCCTCCCCGCTGGTCCCAACCTTTTCGTTTCCCCATTGCCGAGGGTTTCCCTCGCACCTCCCCTTATGGCACGCGACGGAGCTACAATGGCGGGCCCGTGGCCTCCTTCCACGCGGGCTCCGATTGGGGCGCGCCCGAAGGAGAGCCCATCCTCGCGCCCGCGCCCGGCGTGGTGGTCCTGGCCGAAAACCTCTTCGTGCGCGGGGGTGCGGTGATCCTGGACCACGGCGCGGGGGTGTATTCCAACTTCTGGCACATGTCCCGCATCGATGTGCACCCCGGGGATGTGGTCCAGGCCGGGGATACCCTGGGCCTGGTGGGAAACACAGGTCTTTCCACAGGCGCGCATCTTCATTGGGAGGTGCGGGTGAATACCGTGGCCGTGGACCCCATGCAATGGACGCAAACCCCGCCTGTTGTCAGTAATCAGTGATCAGTGATCAGTCATCAGTTCTTATGCACCACGTTGCTGTTCTCACCCACCCCAAAATCCCTGTTTCCGAAAGCATTGGCGGCGCCATCGTAGAATGGCTGCAAGCCCAAGGCGTGAAAACCTGGCTGGGGTCCAGTTGGGGGCTGGAGGAAGACCACATCCCTCTGGCCGATCTGGACCTGATCATCGCTTTGGGCGGGGACGGCACGCTGCTACGGACCACGCGCCTGGCCGCGCCTCATGATCTGCCCATCCTGGGCATCAACCTGGGACGATTGGGCTTTTTGGCCGAGGTGAACCCCGATGCCTGGCGACGGGCCCTGGAGCGGGTCTTACGAGGGGATTTCTGGGTGGAACGGCGGCTCATGCTGCGAGTGGAAGTGTATCGAGATGGAGAGCCGGTGTTGAAGGATGTCGACGCGTTGAACGAGGTGGTGGTGAGTCGGGGCGGCGTGGCCCGGGTGGTGCGGGTGACCACCGAGATCAACGGGAGCTACCTGACCACCTACGTGGCCGACGGCGTGATCGTGAGTACCCCCACAGGCTCCACCGCCTATGCCCTGGCCGCGGGGGGTCCCATCCTCGCGCCCGAACTTCACAACCTCACCATCGTGCCCATTGCGCCTCATCTCAGCCTGGCCCGCTCGCTGATTTTACAGCAGGATGTGGTGATCGCCATGCGGGTGCGCACCGACCATAAGGCCATCCTCACCACCGATGGTCAAACTTACTACGATCTGCAGGATGGAGACCGGGTGATTGTCGCGGCCAGCCCCTATCGCGCCTCCTTTATCCGCCTGCGGTCTCGTGATTATTTCTATCAATCCCTCATGGAACGCTTGCAATGGACGATTTAAGATGACAGACATCGAACTGATCAACCTGGTGAAACAAGCCAATGTGGCCGCGGCCAGTGGTGACCGAAAACACGCGATCCAGATATTCCGAGAAGTGGTACGCCAGGACCCGGACCACGCGTCGGCCTGGATGCAATTGGCAACCCTGGTGGAGGACCCGGAAGAAAAGCGCGCGTGCTTGCAGCGGGTCCTGGCCCTGAATCCCTATCACGAGGATGCCCGGGCCATGTTGGCCACGTTGGAAGGGGAAGAAACCCATGCCCCAGAGGTTGCGAATGATGAGGACGTGGAAGTGCTGACCTGTTTTTATCATCCCAATCGCACGACCACCCTGCGGTGCAACAAATGCGGCAAGCCCATTTGCCCCGAATGTGCCATCCGCACGCCTGTGGGCTATCGCTGCCCCGATTGTGTGCGAGAACAGCAAGATAAGTTTTACACAGCCACCTCCACCGATGTGCTCATGGGCGCCGCGGTCGCGTGGGGAAGCGGTCTGGTCGCGGGCGTGATTTTGTGGCTGGTGATCCAGATCTTGGGGGCGTTGGGGTTTTTCGGCTTCCTGGCCGCGTTTTTCTTGGGGCCCGCGGTGGGGGGGATGGCTGCCGAATTGGTGCTCCGGGCCATGGGGAAACGCCGGGCCCGGCGCTTCCCCTGGGTAGGGACCGCAGCCCTGGTGGTGGGCATCCTCATGGTCGCCGGGGTCACAGGCGCGCTTTTTATAGCCTTGCTCACCAGCGGTCTTTTCCTGGTTTTAGCCGCATCCACCTTTTATGCACGCATCAAGTTTTAAGGCCATGCTTCTCGAACTTCATGTGCGCGATTTCGCCATCATCGACGACCTGCAGGTCACCTTTCATCCCGGTTTCAACGTGCTCACCGGGGAAACGGGCGCGGGGAAGTCCATCCTCATCGATGCGATTGATCTCCTGCTGGGCGGGAAAGGCCAGCAAGAAATGGTCCGGGCCGGAGCCGCCAGCGCCCGGGTGGAAGGGATTTTTCAGATTTCCGGCTCCCGCGCGGCCCAAATCCGGGCCTGGTTGCAGGAACACGCCCTGGATGAAGAGGAGGATACCCTGATCCTGACCCGGGAGGTGCGACGAACAGGGCGAACCGTCGCCCGCATCAATGGTCGGGCCGTGGCCCAGTCGTTGTTGGCCCGGTTGGGTGAGATGCTGGTGGATATCCATGGGCAAGGTCAACATCTTTCCTTGCTGAATCCCCGCACCCATATCGATCTCCTGGATGCCTACGCGGGGCTGCTGGGCCGCCGCGGCCATCTGGCCCATCTGGTGGCGGCACTGCGCCAGACCCGGGCCGAATTGAAACGCCTACGCCAGGACGCCCGGGAGATCGAACGGCGGTTGGACCTGTTGCGCTATCAGGTGGAGGAGATCGACGCGGCCGCGCTGACGCCGGGCGAGGAGGAGGCTCTGGAAAGTGACTTGCGGCGTCTGGCCAATGCCGAAACCCTGATGGCAGAAACCGCCATGGTGGACGCCCTGCTGATCGAAGGGGAAGGCGAAACCCCTTCGGCCCTGGACCTGGTAGGCCGGGCGATCCAGCATCTGGAAAAGCTTGCCCGTCTGGACCCAGACCTGGATCGATGGGTCCAAGCGGCCGATGCGCTTTTCGATGGCCTCCAAGAACTGGCCCGGGAGGTGGCGGATTATGCCGAGGCATTGGAATTCGACCCCGCGCGACTGGCCCAGGTGGAAGAACGCCTGGCCCTGATCGCCAACCTCAAACGCAAGTACGGAGATACCATCGAGGATATCCTGGCCTTTGGCGAAGAGGCCCGGGCCGAGCTGGCGCTCCTGGCAGACCGGGAAACCCGGACCGAGGACCTGGAAGCCCGGGAGGAGGCGCTGCTTCGGGCCATCGGGCAGGAAGCCCAGGCCTTATCCCAGGCCCGGGAGGCCGCCGCGCGCACCCTGGCCCAGGCCGTGGAAAAGGAACTGGCCGATTTGCGCATGGGGGGCGCGCGCTTCCAGGTGGCGATACACCAGCGCCCGGACCCCCAGGGGTGTTATGTGGGCGACGCGCGGCTGGCCTTCGACGCCACCGGCGTGGATGAGGTGCGTTTTCTGGTTTCGGCCAACCCCGGCGAGCCGTTGCGTCCCCTGGCCAAAGTCGCGTCGGGCGGCGAGACCGCGCGACTGATGTTGGCATTGAAGCATGTGTTATCCCAGGCAGACCCGACCCCCACCCTGATTTTTGATGAAATCGACCAGGGGATTGGCGGCCGCGTGGGCGCGGTGGTGGGCCGCAAAATGTGGGCCCTGGCCCGATCCCATCAAGTGTTATGTGTGACCCATCTTCCCCAGATCGCGGCCTACGCGGATTTGCATTTACAGGTGCGCAAAAGCCAGGTGGGGGAACGCACCATCAGCCGGGTGCAGATATTGGAAGGGGCAGCCCAGGTGGAGGAACTGGCCGCGATGTTGGGCGCGCCCACCCCCGCAGGCCGGGCCTCGGCGCAAGAACTTCTGGCAGAAGCCCAGGCCTCGAAATCAGTAATCAGTAATCAGTGAGCAGTAATCAGTGAGCAGGCGCCACGCGCGGCAGCTCGCCGATACCGAGGAAAACGCCTCGCGGCCAGGCTGGCGCGGGAAGCCAAGTACGTGATGCGTAATGCGTGATGCGTAAGCCTCTCACGTTTCACGTTTCACGCATTACGCCCGTTGTCGCCTCGCTCAACGTTGTCCTGACGATCCTCAATCCTAATCCTGATCCGAATCCTATTTACAAAGCAGTCCAACGGCGAGCTCGCCCGCGCCGATACCGAGGAAAATGGGAACGCAGATGCACGCAGATGCAACGCAGATTCCTACTGATTACTGATAACTGATCACTGATTACTTCCTTCGTGCCTTCGTGGCTTATTTTACGGTCGTTTGCGGCGGGTGCGACGGAGGAAGGGCGGGATTTCAATGTTTTCCGTGTCCGAGACCGCGGGCGGGGGTTCGGGCGGCGGGGTCGGTGCGGACCGGGAAGAAGCACGCCCCCGAGGAGGAACCAGGGATGTGTCGGCGGTGCTGTCGAAGCCGGTCGCGATGACGGTGATGCGCAGGGTGTCGTTGAGGGAAGGATCAATGACCGCACCGAAGATGATGTTGGCATCGGGATGCGCGGTGCGACGGATGATTTCCGCGGCTTCGTTCACCTCGAAGAGGCTCATGTCTTCACTGCCCGTGACGTTGAAGAGGATGCCCCGGGCGCCATCGATGCTGATATCCAGAAGTTTGGAATGAATGGCTTCTTCCGCGGCCTGCTGGGCCCGGTTTTCCCCCCGGCCCGTGCCAATGGCCATCAGGGCCGCGCCCCCCTCGCTCATGATGGAGCGGACGTCCGCGAAGTCCAGATTGATAAGACCGGGGATGGTGATGAGCTCGCTGATGCCCTGGATACCTTGACGCAACACGTCGTCCGCGGTGGCGAAGGCTTCTTGCACGCTGGCCCGCTTGTCGACGATCTGCAATAAGCGGTCGTTGGGGATGACAATGAGGGTATCGACATGTTCCTTTAAGCGTTCGTGCCCCTCTTCCGCGATCTGGCGCCGGCGAGAGCCTTCGAAGCTGAAGGGTTTCGTGACCACGCCAATGGTCAGCGCGCCGGTTTCGCGGGCCAGGCGCGCGATGACAGGGGCCGCGCCTGTGCCTGTGCCGCCCCCCAGGCCCGCGGTGATGAAGATCATATCCGCGCCTTTCAGGACTTCCTTCAGCTCTTCGGTGGATTCTTCCGCGGCCTGTTCGCCGATTTTGGGGTCCCCACCAGAGCCAAGCCCTTTCGTGAGTTTGTCCCCAATACGGACGCGAATGGGGGCTTCGGAAAGCATCAGCGCCTGGGCGTCGGTGTTGACCACAATGAATTCAACGCCTTGGATCCCTTCCTGAATCATGCGATTGACTGCATTGCCACCGCCGCCACCAACGCCAATGACTTTGATTTGGGCTAAATTTTCAACATAGGGTCGGGAGCTCATCAAGCCTTCCTCCGAAAGGTGTTTGCAACAGTATCATATCATAGCGTGAAAAGAAGAAAATGCAAAATTGGTCTTAGCCAGGAAGTAGATGACGCATCCATTGGCCAAGCTTATCCAAAAAGCCGCCGCCCGCGTGGGCGGGTTGGGTGGCATAGAGATTGTTTTCTTGCACCGCGTGCATCAAAAGCCCGATGCCGCAGGCATTTTCGGGGGTGAGGAGGCTTTTAGGGATATCCCCCACCTCGTGGGGGTGGCCTATCCGCACGGGCAGGCGCAGAATATCTTGCCCCAGGATCTCCATCCCGGGCAAACGCGCGCCCCCTCCGGTGAGCACCAACCCCGCGGAAAGCAAATCCCCATACCCGGAACGGATGATCTCGCGCTGGATGAAGAGGAAGAGCTCTTCGGCCCGGGCGTTGAGGATTTCGGCAATGTATTGGCGGGGGTAGCGCTGAGCCACCCGCTCGCCGAATGCGGGTGCCTCCACCATTTCATCCCGGGGGATGTATTCGGGCAGGGTATGACCGTGGCGGGTTTTGAGCTTTTCGGCCACCGCGTAGGGGGTGTGCAGGACCGTGGCCAGGTCTTTGGTGAAATGAGCGCCACCGATCTGGAGGATGGTGGTATGCCACACCGCGCCATTGAGATAGATGGCGATATCCGTGGTGCCGCCCCCGATATCCACCACAGCCACGCCCGCTTCCCGTTCTTCGGCCGTCAAGACCGCTTCGCCGCTGGCCAGGGGTTCCAGGATCAGGCTTTTGATCGCGATCTCGTTGCTTTCCACACACGTTTTCAGGTTGTTGACCGCGGTGCGGGCGCCGGTAATGATGTAGGCATCCACCTCCATGCGTCGGCCATACATGCCCACCGGCTCTTGCACCCCCTCCTGCCCATCAATGATAAAGGTGCGGGGGATCACATGGATGATATCTCGGTCGGCAGGGATGGGAATCGCCGCGGCCGAGGCCAGGACCCGTTGGATTTCGTTTTCGGTGATGGCCCGGTTGCGAGGGATGGTCACGACCCCTCGGCTGCTTTCAAAGCTGATGTGGCCTCCCACGATCCCCACATGCGCTTCTTCCACGGTCACGCCCGCGCGCTCTTCCGCGGCCTCCACCGAGTTGGTGATGGCTTCGGTGGCTGCGGCGATATTCACCACCACCCCCCGGCGCAGGCCTTTGCTGCGCGTGCAGGCCGCGCCCAAAAGATGCACCTGATTTTCGGGCGTTAACTCAACAATAAAGGTGCAAATTTTGCTGGTACCTACATCAATGGCGGTGATGGTTTCGGACACGCCTTTACCTCACATAGATATGTCGGGAACGCAAGTCCACATCCTGAACGGGACGCTTTTGTCGCAGAAGTTGCCGGTGTATGGTTTCCCATCGGGCCAGTTTGGCTTCCATCTGCTGGGCATCTCCCAAATAGACCCGCCAACCTTCAGGACTCAGGAAATACAACCCGTATTCCCGACGGTAGCGGAATTCCTTTAGATCAGGGGCCTTTTGATGCAATTGTACCACAGCCTGGACCAAACGGGCGTCCATGGTATGCCCATCGCTGGCGCTGGCATCGTCATCCAAAAGCGCGGGGAGATCGGTACGTATGTCGTCGCCGAGGGGGAAGAGGTGGCCTTCTTCATCCACACCCCATAGTTCCCCTTCGCGTACGTAGAGGAGAACCGGGTCTCGTTCTATGATGAAGATCACCGCGCGGTTGGGCAAACCCAGACGTACCCGCGCGCGCTTGACCCGGGGCAGGAGCTGCACCCGGGCCGCGACCTGGTCCACATCCAGGGTGAAGATGTTGGCCCGGTCCAGGTGAGCTGTGCGGAGGACTTGCGCGGCATCCAGGGTCTGAAGACCTTCGACCTGAGGGGCCACGATCGCGAAATGAGGGTTGGTGAAAAGGATGAAAAGGCCGATGATCCCCATCACGGCGAAGAGGCCGGCCATGTAGTGGGAAAACCCCCACCGGGCCGTGAGCTTGCGCAGCCACCCATGGCCCGAGCGCTTGCCTTTTTGGGCCGAGCCCGCCGTGCCGCGGCCCCGAGCCGAAGAGGATGCCCGGGCAGATTGACGCCGCGTGCCCGGCCACAGGACAGGGATGCTGGGCGCTTCAAAACGTTTGCGCTTGCGGGTAGAACGACGACGGGCCATGGTGAGGGTTAGGATCGGGATTAGGATTAGGATCAGGATTAGGATTGAGGGGTATCGGAACAGGTGACACGAGCCACGGCTCGCCGATACCGAGGAAAATGGGAACGCAGAGATGCACGCAGATGCGACGCAGATTTCTACTGATTACTGATCACTGATTACTGATCACTATATTCCAAAACCGGTACCGACCGTTGCGCGTGACGCTGAAAGCCAAGCTGGATCAGTTCATGGATGAGTTCAGGATAGCTCAGGCCGCTGGCCATCCACAATTTGGGAAACATGCTGATGCGGGTGAACCCGGGCATGGTGTTGATTTCATTGAGGAAGACCTCGCCCGTGGCATCGTTGAGCAAAAAATCGACCCGGGCCAGCCCGCTGCCATGAATGGCCCGGAAGGCCCGCAGGGCCATCTGCTGAACCTGGGCCGTGAGCGCAGGGGAAATGGGCGCGGGGATGCGCTCCTGGCTGCGGTCGCTGAAGTATTTGGCTTCGTAATCGTAAAATTCATGCCCCGGGATGATTTCGCCCGGGATAGAAACGCGTGGCTGTTCATTGCCCAGCACCGCGACCTCGATTTCGCGCGCATGAGGCACCGCCTGTTCTACCACCAGGATTGTATCATAAGACGCGGCTTCGCGCAGACCAGCCAGAAGCGCCTCTTGGTGCGCGACCTTACGAACGCCTACACTGGAACCCAGGTTCGCAGGCTTGGTGAACATGGGATACGTCAGTTCCGCCTCCACCCGGGCCAGAACGTAGGCCGGCGCGTGCTGCAATTGCTCGCGATGAATGGTCACCCACGGGGTTTGGGGCAAGCCATGGGCCTGGAAAACCCGCTTGGCCAGGGCTTTATCCATGGCCACGGCCGAAGCCAGCACACCATTACCCACGTAAGGCTTGCCCGCCAGCTCGAAAAATCCCTGGATCACGCCATCTTCGCCGTTGGGGCCATGGAGCACTGGGAAGAGGATATCGACCTGGTCAAGGATGGCGGGCGGGGGCCACCGGGGCGCGTCCGCCCCTGCGCGTTCCCCGGCCAGGAGTGCTTCCAATGGGCGATGGAAGATCCAACGACCTTGCTTATCAATACCCATGAGCAGAGGGGTGTAGCGCGCGGGGTCCAGCGCGGCCAGGACCGATTGCACGCTCATCAGGCTGACTTCATGCTCGCCCGATTGACCGCCAAAAATGACGCCTACGGTGATGGGTGCGTTAGGGGACATAGGGGGAGGACAGTGATTAGTAATCAGTAATCAGTTATCAGTTATCAGTAATCAGTTATCAGTTGACTCTGCGTCCTCTGCGTTCTCTGCGGTGAGTGACCTTTCTACAGGGGAGTCAGGGATCAGTCATCCAGTGTTCAGTAGCAACTCCCGTGGCCAGCCCGCAGGGGGCGTCAAAGACCTTGAAGGTCTGGGAGACCCTTCAAGGTCTGACCGCGTTGGCCCCGCGGATGGCGATGCGAGGGCCAGCCGTCTGCGCCAGGGGATAATTCCCCCGGCCAGAAACAGCGCCCCTGCGGGGCTAGCCGGATTCATCCGGCGCCGTTTTATAGCCCGGCGACTTCATCGCCGGGCGGGCGTGGCAGACGCCACTTCGCTCGGCTAAACCACGCCAAATGTCTGCTTTGTAAATAGGATTCGGATCAGGATTAGGATTAAGATCGCCAGATCCACGTTGGGCGAGTCGGCAAAGGTTCGTATTGCGTATTCCGTATTCCGTCCAGTCGTTACGCAATACGCAATACGGAATACGAGTCACGCCGCCCTGGCCGCGAGGCGTTTTCCTTGGTATCGACGAACTGCCGTTCGTGGTGACTGCTTTGTAAATAGGATTCGGATCAGGATTAGGATTAAGATCGCCAGACCCACGTTGAGCGAGGCGGCAAGGGGCGTGATGCGTGAAACGTGAAACGTGAGCCCCTTACGCATCACGCATTACGCATCCCGGGCTCGGCTTCCCGCGCCAACCTGGCCGCGAGACGTTTTCATCCGTATCGGCGAACTGCCGTTCGTGGCGCCCGTTCCGTACGTGGGTCTGGCAGAGGGGGGTCCTGAGGCCACTGGCCCACCAGGAGGATTTCCGGTTCCAGCAGGATGTGAAAATGACGCCACACCTCGCGACGGGCCAGGATCATGAGATCAAGGACGTCGTGGGCCCGGGCCTGGCCTCGGTTGATGATGAAATTGGCGTGTTTTTGGCTAATGCAGGCCTGGCCAATGCAATGGCCTTTGAGCCCAACCGCGTCGATGAGCCGACCTGCGTAGTCGCCCGGCGGGTTTTTGAAAATAGAGCCCGCGCTGCGGTCGATGGGTTGGGTGCGCCGCCGGTAGGTCATGGCCTGACGGGCCGCTTCCTGAGCCCGCCCCGCCCTATCGGGCTCCAGGCGCAGGGTCACATCCAGCAAAACGGGGGGCGTGCCGGGCCGCGCGGCCAGGGGTTTGAGCCGACTGAAGCGATAGGCAAAGGCCATGGCTTCCGGGCCCCAGCGCGTGATCCGGCCCTGGTGCCACACCCGCGCGCTGACGAAAATCGAAGCGATATCGTGACCATGGGCACCCGCGTTGCCGACCACAGCCCCCCCGACCGTGCCCGGCACACTCACGGCCCAACTGAGCCCGGCCAGGCCCCGCTGCAGGGCCTCTCGTGCCAGGCCCGCCAGGGGCACGCCTCCCGCGGCGGTCACGGTCACTGGTCCCCGGTAGGGAGGATCCGGCCAGTGCACCTCGCGGCAGCGGTGTTGGATCACCACCCCGCGGACTCCCGCATCGCTGATGAGCAGGTTGGTCCCCCCGGCCAGGAGCCAGTAAGGCACCCGGGCCTGATGCAGCGCGTCCAACGCGGCTTGCAGGTGGTCAAGCTGCGTCAGGGTGACCCAAAAATCGGCCGGGCCCCCGATGCGGAAGCTGGTGTAAGGGGCCAGGGGCACCCGTTGGCGCAGGCCCCCTTGGCTCAAGGCATCCAGTCGGGCCAGGAGCTGGGTGGGAGGTGGGGAGGGCATTGGGGATTAGGATTAGGATTAGGATTAGGATTAGGATTGGCAGGCCGAGGGTAGGCGCGAGTGGGAGTGGGAGTGGGAGTAATCAGTAATCAGTTATCAGTTATCAGTTATCAGTTATCAGTTGACTCTGCGTTCTCTGCGTTCTCTGCGGTAAGTAGCCTTTCCGTAGGGGGGTCAGGGATCAGTCATCCAGTGTTCAGTGTTCAGTAGCATCAAGGCTAGAAACAGCGCCCCTGCGGGACCAGCCGGAATTATCCGGCGCCGTTCTATAGCCCGGCGACTTCATCGCCGGGCGGGCGTGGTGGACGCTACTTCGCTCGGCTAAACCACGCCAAATGTCTGCTATGAAATAGAACCTGTTATGAACTTATCGCCAATTTCACGCGATTTTGTGGATGGCGGGCGTTTCAATTCGCCACGGATGATGCTGATGCGACGGATCGACACGGATTTTTTGGGAAAAAACATGGTATCTGTTTGAAAAATCCGCGAAAATCTGCTTTATCCGCGTTATCCGCGGCCAATTCCAACCTCCGATGCGGCGATCCTGAGCTTTGAGGGAAGCAAAGTGCATAACAGTCCAACGGCGGGCTCGCCCGCGCCGATACCGAGGAAAATGGGAACGCAGATTTGCGCTGATGCTCCGCAACGCAGATTTTCGCAGATATTCGTCATGCTGAGCGACCGGAGGGAGCGAAGCATCTAGCGAGCGAAGCGAGCGCCATGCCGTGGTCTTTTGCGCTTCGCTAGATTCCTCGGTCGCTGCGCTCCCTCGGAATGACGTCGCGGGGCTCTACTGATTACTGATAACTGATCACTGATTACTCTATTTACAAAGCAGTCGCCACGAGCGGCGGCTCACTGATACCGAGGGAAACGCCTCGCGGCCAAGTTGGCGCGGGAAGCCGAGTTCGTGATGCGTAATACGTAATGCGTAATGAGCTCACGTTTCACGTTTCACGCATCACGCCCGTTGTCGTCTCGCTCAACGTCGGCCTGGCGATCCTTCCGCAGCCGACGATCATGCTATTTTCAAAGCAGTCATCACGAACGGCAGTTCGCCGATACGAATGAAAACGCCTCGCGGCCAGGGCGGCGTGACTCGTATTCCGTATTGCGTATTGCGTAACGACTGGACGGAATACGGAATACGCAATACGAACCTTTGCCGACTCGCCCAACGTCGGCCTGGCGATTCCTCAGCAACCAGCGATCATTCTATTTTCATAGCAGGATCTCGGCCAGGCGGGTGGCCGAGCCCGCACTGAGGATGATGACCAGGCTGTTGGGGCCCAGGCGGGGCATCAGGTATTGGGCAATGGCCTCCAGGGAAGGGATGGCTCGGGCATCTTCATGATGGGTGGCCGCGGCCACCAGCTCCGGGGTGATGTGAGGGTCCTGAGGTTCCCGGGCCGCGTAGATTTCGGTGATGATGACATGATCCGCCGCGCTGAACGCACCATGGAATTGATCCAAAAACGTACGGGTACGGCTGTAGGTGTGGGGCTGGTAGATGGCCCAGATCTCTCGCTGGGGATAGGCCGTGCGCGCGGCCTGCAGGGTGTGGCGCACTTCGGTGGGATGGTGGGCGTAGTCATCGATGATTATCGCGCCCCGGACTTCCCCCTTCCATTCAAAACGGCGGGCCGCGCCCTGATAGGTCATCAGATGAGGGATGGCTTCCTCCAGCGAAAGCCCGGCTTCGCGCACGGCCAGCAACGCGGCCATGCTGTTGAGGATGTTGTGCAAACCGTGCAGCCGCAATTGCACGGGGTAATCATGCCCCTGGATGTGGAGGCGGTAGCGGGCTCCCTGGGGCCCCATCTCGATATCCTCGGCCCGGGCATAGGCGCCATGAAAAGCGCCGTAGCTGAGGCCATGCTCCAGGCGTTGTTCCCGCTCCCAGCGGCGCAGGGTGGGGTCGTCCCGGTAGTAGAGCACACGGCCCTGAGCGCGGACCTGTTGGAGCAAGCGCAGAAACGCGTCCTCATAAGCCTCGGGCGTGGGGAAAAGGTCGGGGTGATCCCAATCCAGGTTGGTCAGGACCAGACGCCAGGGCTTGAGTCCCAGGAACATGTAATCGTACTCATCCGCTTCGATGACGAACAGGGGTTCCCGGCCCGCTTCGCTGAAGCCCAGGCCCGGGATTTCGCTGCCGATGATGTAGCCCGGGCGACGCCCTGCCTGGGTGAGGATGTGCGCAATGAGCGCGGTGGTGGTGGTTTTGCCATGGGTCCCTGCCACGGCCAGGACCTCGCGAGCCTCCAGCAGGGGCCCCAGCAGGTCTTTGCGCTTGACCACGGGCAGGCCCCAGGCCTGGGCCTGTTGCACCTCCGGGTTGGAGGGGGGAACGGCCGAGGAGATCAGGACCAGATCGGGCCGTGAAGGGGGATCGGGGCTAAGGAGATGCTCGGGCCGATGCCCCTGGAAAATCCGGGCGCCCAGGGCCTCCAGGGCCTGGGTGCGGGTGTTGCGCTCGCGATCGCTGCCGCTGATTTGAAATCCCATCTGCGCCAGGACCCGGGCGATGGGGGCCAGGCCCGTGCCGCCCGCTCCCACCAGATGGATGCGATGCTGGCGACGTTGGTCAGGAAGGAGGGTGAAGAGGCTCTGCCAGGGCATGGGCTATTTGCGCACACGAAAGAGGAGCATGATGGTCATCAAAATGGCCCAAAACGCAGGCGGGACCACATAAGGGGGCAGATAATTGGCAATGGTTTCGCCCAGAGGAGTCAGGGGAAGATAAAGGAGATGGAAATCGGTGATGGGGTAATTGTAGTTGTCCTGAAAAAACCAGAGGGTTCCTGCGATGAGGTACCCGTTGATCATGCCCACCAGCAGGGTGAAGAGAAATCCCTTGAAGCCCGAAGCCGGGCTGCCTTTGAAGCTGAAGGTCTGGCCAGCGTAACTGGCAAAGATGATGCCGATAAAGGTCAACGAAAAGATGGAGGCCAGGAGATGTTCCTCCTGCCGCGGCGTGGGGGGCGCGCCCAGGAGTTTGATGAAAATTTTATCCAGAATGGCCGGAAGTTTGGGCACGCCAATGTAGGTGATGAGGAACAGGGCCGCGAAGATCAGGGTCATGGTCCCCAGCTCGTTGGGGTATTTACGCACGAACGCGATGAAAACAAAGATGATAAAAACAGTGAGCCAGAGGTATTCGAAGGGGCCCATGACGCGATGTCCTTAACTTTTTTTCTTGGCGGGATTCAGGCTGAAAAGAATGATGACAATGACGGCCAACAACAGGATGGGGATGGTCCACTGACCAAAGATATCGTTGAGGAATCCAAAAAGCCAGGCCAGAAAGTGGAACGCGGTTTGGAGCAGGTATTTGAAGAGGGCAAAGAGCTGTTTGAGGATCCCGGCCAGGCTGAGGCTTTCCAGTTGAAAGGGCGGGGTTTTGGGCAAGATGGGGATGAAGATCGCGGAAAGCAACAGGCCGTTGAAGGCCCCTGCCACCAGGCCCAGGCCAGGGGAGGCACGTTTGGCAAACTTGGCAACCACATACCCCACGAGGATCAGAAAGATCATGGCCAGGAAGAGGGCGATGTCGGTCCGGTCTCTGGGGATGAGGCGAATGCCACCGATTTCCTGGAAGATGCGGTTGAGGGTGTCGGCATTGAAGTTGCCGGTGAGGATCGCTTTCAGCCCTCCGTGAAGGAGGAACTGCACAGAAAGCCAGATGCCATTGACCGCTTGCAGCAGGTATTTGCCCAAAAGGTCTTTTTGGCCCACCAGGAAACCGACAATGATGAAACCAAACTTCACCAGCTCGGACCATAGCCCGCGCTGATAGCCCTGCCAGGCAAACAGGGCGATGATGATCCAAAAGAGGATGTTGGCCTGAAGCTCGGCCAGGGTGGCGGGGTCCATGAGGCAAAAAGGGGAGAGACGGGAGAACTAACTAAAAGTCATCATGAGCAATGGCTCACCGCATAACGACAAAAATGGAACGCAGGTTTGCAAGTTTGCAAGTCGCAAGTGGCAGGTGGGGAGAACGCAGATGCACGCAGATGCAACGCAGATTCCCACTGATTACTGATCACTGATAACTGATTACTCCTGCTCGCGCCTAACCTCGGCATGACAATCCTCAATCCTAATCCTAATCCTGATCCTGATCCTATTTTATGGCCAGGTCGAGCAGGGCCTGGGCGATGGTTTGCGCCGCGTGGGGGCGAGCCAGGGCCGCGCTGGCCCGACTCATGGCCGTCAATTGGGCAGGATGCCGGATAAGTTCCTGAATGGTGGGGAGAAGCTGGGTGGGCAGCGCGTCATTGTCGATCATCACGGCCGCGCCGCGGTCGGCCAGGTAGCGGGCGTTGTGGCGTTGATGCCCCCCCGAGATAGGCAAAGGGACCAGGATGGCCGGGAGGCCCAGGGCAGGGAATTCGCCCAGGGTGGAGGCTCCCGCACGGGCGACCACCAGGTCGGCCGCGTGCAGCGCGGGGATCATGGCTTCGTGCAGGTAGGGGAAGAGCCGGTAATGACTCTGCTGAGCGGGGGAAAGGTTCTGAGCCCGAGCTTGGGCCGCGGGGTGGTCCAAATGACCGCTGATGTGGATGACCTGCATGGTCTCCAGCAAGATGGGGAGGATGGCGGCCAGGGCCTGGTTGATGGCCCGGGCCCCGCGCGAGCCGCCAAAGACCAGCAGGGTGGGGCGTTGGGGGTCCAGGTGGAAGGCCTGGCGGGCCTGGGCTTTGCTCATGGTGCGCTGCTGGAGTTCGGGCCGGACCGGATAACCCGCGTCGATGATGCGGGCCCGAAGCCCCTGGAAGTGTTGGGCTGCCTCGGGGAAGGTGACCGCGATGGCGGTCGCGTGCCGGGCCAGGCGCTGCACCCCCAGGCCCGGGGTGATATCGGGCAGGTAGATGAGCACCGGCACCCCATGCCGGGCCGCGGCCCAGACCACCGGGCCGCATACATAGCCCCCTGTGACAAACAAAGCATGAGGCCGCCATCGTTGGATGAGGCGATGAGCCTGGAACCCGCCCAGGCCCATACGCAGCGCGTTTCGGGCCAGCTTCAGGGGGTTGTAAATGCGGATCTGCCCGGCCGAGATGGGGGCAAAGGGGATGCCCGCGCGGGGCACCAATTGGGCTTCGACGCCATCGGCCGTGCCCGCGTAGAGCATTTCCAGCGAGCGTTGCGAGGAGGCCGGATGCTCCGACCAAAGGATTTTAAGAGCGGCTGCGACGGTGAGCACGGGATACACGTGCCCGCCGGTTCCTCCGCCGGAAAAGAGCAGGCGCATGAAGGGAAAAGCTACCTTGACCGTTTTTGGAAATGTTGAGCAGGATTCCCAACCCGGCCATGATGAGGAGGGTATTGGACCCGCCGTAGGAGAAAAAGGGAAGGGGCATGCCGGTGTTGGGGATCACCACGGTGATGACGGCGATGTTGATAAAGGCCTGCAAGGTCACCCAGGTGGTGATGCCAAAGGCCAGGAGCCGACCAAAATCATCTTTGGCCTGCAAGGCAATGTGCACGCCCCGATATGCCAGGGCCAGAAAGAGGGCGATGACCACCAGCGCGCCCAACAGGCCAAGCTCTTCGCCGACCACCGCGAAGATGCTGTCGGAATGGATCAGGGGCAAGTGGCCCAGCTTGTACTGGCCCTGGGCCAGCCCTTTGCCAAAAAGTCCCCCCGATTTCAGCGCAAAATACCCGGTGCGGGTTTGCAAGTCGGGGCTGTTCCAGGGGGCGACAAAGGAGGCAAGAAATTGGTTGATCCGCTTGATGGCATAATCTTGCCGGGTCACGGCCAGACCAAAGGCCGCGGCCAGGGAAAGGAGCAGGATCGCGATCTGGATGAGATCCGCGCCCGCCACAATGAACATGGCAATGGCTGTCAGCGCGATCAGGGCCGAGGTGGAAATATCGGGCTCGAGAATGATCAAAGAAAGGAAAAAGCCCATGATCATGCCAAAGGGGATGAGGCCCATGCTGAGATCGCTGATCTTCTTGCCTTTGGAAGCCAGCCACGCGGCAATATAAATGATAATGGCCAATTTTGCCAATTCCGAAGGCTGGATGGACCCGCCCCGGAGATGGCGCCGGGCTCCCCCTTCCCCCTCTTCGCCGATCAACAGGACCAGGGCCAGCAGGATCATGGTTATCATCATGGCGGGAATGGCTAAATTTTGCCACAGATGATAATCTACCTGCATGATGAGGAACATGCCGGTTAGTCCTAGGGCCAGCCACATTCCATGTTTGATGATGACGCGATAGGGGTGAGCGGGATTGAGCGCGTAAGACGCGCTGAATTGCATGACCGCGCCATAGCCGATCAAGATGAAGATGATCACCATCAGGAGGTAATCGATGTGGGTGGGGGCAGAGGTTTTAGATGAGCGGGACACGATGTTCAGTAATCAGTCATCAGTGATCAGTCATCAGTTTGCAAAGCCAGGACCAACTCGCGGAAGTGGCGGCCGCGATGGGCAAAGTCGGGATACGCATCAAAGCTGGTGCCGCCGGGGGAAAGGAGCACCACCTCCCCCGGTTGAGCCACATGGGCCGCCGCGGCCACGGCCCGAGGGAGGTCTTCGACAAGCTGAAGTTGTTCCAGCCGAGAATGGGAGGGCGCGTGGGCCAGGGCCTGTTGGATGATAGGACGGGCTTCGCCGAACGCAATGACCACCCGCACCCGGCGATGGACTTCTTGGGCCCACAGGTCCCAGGGCAGGTGCTTGTCCCGGCCCCCGGCCAGCAGGATGATCGGTTCCCGAAAGCTGCGCAGCGCGGCCAGGGCCCGTTCCGGCGCGGTGGCGATGCTGTCGTTGATCCAGAGAACCCCCTGAATGCGGGCGACTTCTTCCAGCCGGTGTTCCACCCCCCGGAAGGTGCGCACGGCTTCGGCCACACCCTGAGGGGTCGCGCCCGCGGCCGTGGCAATGAGCGCGGCCGCCAGGACATTGGCCAGGTTGTGGCGCCCCCGCAGGCGGATGTCCTGGACCGGAAAAAGAGGTTGGATGTGGCCCTGCCATCGTAGCATGACCCGGTCATCTTGAATCCAGGTGCCATCCTGGTCAGGTGGGGGAGGATCAAAGCCAAAGGTGAGGACCTGGCCGGGGATGGGGAAGGTTCGTTCGGGTTGGCCGGGCCCGGACGGGATGTGCACCCGCTTTTGGGCAGCCCATGAGGCCAGGGTGGGGTCCTCGCGAGGAAGGATGGCCCAATCCTGAGAGCTCTGATAAGCCAGGATGTTGGCTTTAGCCGAGGCGTAATGGGCCATGGAAGGGTGACGATCCAGATGATTGGGGGTGAGGTTGAGGATGGCCGCGACATGGGGGCTGAGGCCCTGGGAGGCGTTCCAGGGGGGAGGAGCCCCGGGCCAGGCCGCGGTGGGCCCCCAGTAGAGAAGCTGAAAGCTGGAAAGTTCCATCACGACCCGGTCTTGGGGGCGGACAGCCGAGAGTTGCGGGAGCAAAGGATGGCCGATATTGCCCCCCAACCACACAGGCAGGCCCGAGGCTTCCAGCATGCGTGCCACCAGGGTGGTGGTGGTGGTTTTGCCGCTGCTGCCGGTGATCCCAACCAGGGGGGCCGGGCAGGCCTGGGCAAAGAGGCGGGGCTCGGTGGTAATGGGCAGGCCACGAGCCCGGGCCGCTTGCAGAAGGGGAATGTCTTGGGGCACCCCCGGGCTCACTACCAGGGCGTCGATGCCCTGGAGCAGAGCTTCGGTTTGGGGGCCGATGTGAATGTGAACGCCCAAACCTTCCAGCTCATCCCGGATGGGAGGGGAGGGTGCACGCAGGTCGCTGGCATGGACGCGCGCGCCCTGGCGGGCCAGCCAGAGGGCGGCCGCACGGCCTTCCCGGGCCAGGCCGATGATGAGCACGGTTTGGGAGGAGAATGATGCCATGGGGGCAAAGGCTGTTCCGTAAATAGGATCAGGATTAGGATTGAGGATTGTCAGGCCGAGGTTAGGCGCGAGTAGGAGTGGGAGTAATCAGTAATCAGTAATCAGTTATCAGTTGACTCTGCGTCCTCTGCGCTCTCTGCGGTAAGTAACCTTTCCGTAGGGGGGGCAGGAATCAGTCATCCAGTGTTCAGTGTTCAGTAGCGCCGAGGCTAGAAGGAGGTCCCCTGCGGGGCTAGCCGGAATTATCCGGCGCCGTTCTGTAGCCCGGCGACTTCATCGCCGGGCGGGCGTGGTGGACGCCACTTCGCTCGGCTAAACCACGCCAAATGTCTGCTATGTAAATAGGATTCGGATCAGGATTAGGATTGAGATCGTCAGGCCGACGTTGGGCGAGGCGGTAAAGGTTCGTATTGCGTATTCCGTATTCCGTCCAGTCGTTACGCAATACGCAATACGGAATACGAGTCACGCCGCCCTGGCCGCGAGGCGTTTTCCTCGGGATCGGCGAGCCGCCGCTCGTGGCGACTGCGTTGCATCTACGCAAATCTGCGTTCCCATTTTCATTTCTAGATCAACGCCAACGCAATGCCGATCATGCCGGAGAGGATGCCGATGATGAAAAAGCGTTGGGTCACGTGGTTTTCGGCCCAGCCGCTGAGCTCAAAGTGGTGATGCAGGGGGGCCATTTTGAAGGGACGGATGTCCCGACCCAGAAATCGGCGGCTGAGTTTGGCCGAGCTCACTTGCAGGATCACGGAAAGGGCTTCGGCCACAAAGGGCAGGCCAATGACAGCCAGCAGCAACCATTGCCCGGTCATCAGGGCCACGATGCCCAGGGTGGCACCCAGGGCCATGGACCCGGTATCGCCCATGAAAAGTTGGGCGGGGAAGGCGTTGAACCACAGGAACGCGAAGAGCGCGCCCACCGTGGTAAAGGCAAAGGCGGCCAGCCAGACCTGCCCCTGCAAGTAGGCGATGAGCCCGTAGGAGGCAAAGCTGACCGTAGCCAGGGAACCGGCCAGGCCATCCAGCCCGTCGGTGAGGTTCACCGCGTTGGCGGTCCCGACAATGATGAAAAGGGCGATGGGCAGCCACCAATAGCCGATATCGATGCGGGAAGGGACCGTGGGGATGGCGATGCTATGGATATCCAGGCGCCAGAACATGATACCGGCCAGGAACGCGGCCAAAAGGAGCTGGATGGGGAATTTGGACCGGGCCAGCAGGCCCTGGGCATCCCCCCGTTTGCGTAAGATGCCGGCCAGATCATCCAAAAAGCCCAGGCCACCAAAGGTGAGCATGGCAAAGACCGGCACCAGCACCGATTCGCCGATGAGGGTAAAGCCCAGGAGATTGGCCAGGTTCAGGCCCAGGTTGATAAGGACCACCGGCGCGATGAAGAGGATGCCGCCCATGGTGGGGGTGCCCGCTTTGGATTGATGGGATTGCGGGCCTTCCAGGCGGATGCGTTTGCCTAACTGGTAATGGCGAAGCAGGCGAATGAGGGGGGTCCCCCAGATCACGGCCAGGAAGAAGGCCAGGGTGGCGAGGGTGAGCGGGTAGGACATGTATCAGGGGGTGGATTCGGTGTCAGGGGAAGTGAGGGCAGCGACGATGGCATCCATGTGCATGGCCCGGGAGCCCTTGATGAGCACGAAATCGCCCGGTTGCAGCAAGGTCCGGGCCAGAGCAATGGCTTGTTCGGCGTTATCGAGGGGGTAAACCGCGGAGGCAGGCATGCCCTGGCGCTGGGCTTCTTCTGCGATCCATCGGGCTCGGGTGCCCACGGTGATGAGCAGTTGGGTGGTTTCGGCCGCGCGGGCCCCCACCAGGCGATGTCCTTTCTCTTCTTCCGTGCCCAGTTCCAGCATGTCGCCCAGGATGGCCACCCGGCGACCTTCCATTTCGGCCAAAAGGTTCAGCGCGGCCAGGGTGGAAGGAGGACTGGCGTTGTAGGTGTCATCGATGAGGGTGCTGCCATGGTAACCGGGCACAATCTCGATGCGAAGCTGCGCGTTGATGTCCTTGAGACCACGGATGATCTCTTCCCAGGGAAGGCCGGCCAAAAGGCCCACCGCGGCCGCCCGGAGAGCGGTGTGGACACTGTGGCGGCCCAACAGGGGCAGTTGCACATAATAGGTCTCTTCTCGGCCGTCCCGACGGTGATGAAAGCGGAAGCGAATGCCTGCCAGCCCATAGCTTTCGATCGCATCGGCCCACAGGTCCGCTTCGGGGGTGAGCCCGTAGGTAAACACGGGCGCAGGGCTGATTTCGGCCATCTGTCGCACCCAGGGGTCATCCCAATTGAGCACGGCCCAGCCATCGGCCGGCAGGGCCTGAATGAGCTCCGACTTCCCCCGGAAGATGGCTTCCATGCTGCCGGCCCGTTCCAGATGAATGGGACCGATGTTGGTGATGACCCCTATGTGGGGTTGGGCCATGCGGCAGAGCTGAGCAATGTCCCCTTCCACGTAGAAACCCATCTCCAGGACCGCGTAGCGGTGGTCCTGATTGAGCTGCAGGAGGGAAAGGGGGAGGCCGATCTCGTTGTTGTAGTTGCCCGGGGTCCACAGGGTGGGATAGCGCTGGCGCAGGACCGCGGCAATGAGTTCTTTGCTGCTGGTTTTGCCCACACTGCCGGTGATGCCTACCACGGTGACGTGGTGACGGGCCCGCCAGTAGGTGGCCAGTTGTTGCAGCGCGGCCAGGGTGTCCTGGACCAGGAAGATAACCGGGAAGGTGATGGACGGAGGAAAGGGGTCCTGGCTTGGGCGGATGAGGGTGCCGGGAGGAGAGGGGGGGAGACGATGGGCCAGGATGGCCCGGGCGCCCCGGGCCGCGGCATCCTGAATGTAATCATGGCCATCCACCCGCTGCCCCGGCAAAGCCACAAAGCAATCGCCCGGTGCCACCTGCCGCGAATCGATCACCACCTTTGGGATGGGGAACGCGGCGGCTGTGGGGGCGTGTTGCCCCCCCAGGCCCAAGTAGATGTCCTTCAGGGTCAGGCTCATGGTGCGGGATGGAGGCGGATGTCGTCCGGGGGTAAGCCCGTGATGCGGATGATATCTTGGGCAATGGCCTTGAAGGTGGGGGCCGCGGTTTTGCCGGCCCAAGCCGAGGTTTTGGGACGATCTAATTTTACCAGAATCAGAAACTGCGGGGCATCCGCGGGGAAGAATCCGACAAAGGTGACTTCGGTTCGGGCTTCTTTGTAGCCCCCCAGGCCCGGGATTTCGGCCGTGCCGGTTTTGCCCGCGATGGCGTAGCCGGGGATGATGGCGGCTTTGGTGTGGTTGGCCGCGGCCACCATCATTTGGGTGAGGGTGCGCGCGGTCTGGGGAGAGATGGCCCGACTGACAGGCTCGCTTTCTTTGACCCGGATCACGTCATCTTTGATGGACATCCGGACCACGTGAGGGCGATGAAGCACCCCGCCCGAGGCGATGGCCGCAACAGCATTGGCCACCTGCAAAGGGGTGACACTGATGGCCTGGCCAAAAGAGTTGGTGGCCAGATACCCGGGGGCCCAACTGGCTGTGCCCGGCCGGTGAACAATGCCCGGGGCTTCGTAGGCCAGTTCGATGCCACTGTTGACCCCAAAGCCGAAACGGGTGAGGGTCTTGTAAAAATCCTCTTTGCCCACCTCCACCGCGATCTTGGCCGTGGTGACGTTCAGGGATTGGGCCAACGCCTGTTGGGCCGTGACCTTCCCCCGACCTTTGCGGTCCCAGTTGCGGATGGTTTGCTCGCCATAGGTGAAGCTATCATCATCCTGGTAGACGGTTTCCGGGGTGATGATGCCTTTTTCCAGGGCCGCGGCAAAGGTGATGAGTTTGAGCACCGAGCCGGGCTCGTAGATTTGACTGATGGCCGGATTGACGTAGGTTTCGGGGGGATAGTCGGGGTAGGCGTCGGGATCGTAGGTGGGGCGGCTGGCCATGGCCAGCACCGCGCTGGTTTGAGGGTCCAGGATGATGACGACACCGCTATCGGCCTGATATTTTTTTAACGCCTCTTCCAGGCGGCTTTCGGCCACATACTGAAACGCCCGTTGAACGGTGAGGATGAGATCCCGCCGCGCGGAGGAAGGGATGAAGGGGCTATCGGGGACCACCGCGTTGGGGTCGATCTGCCCCAGGGCTTTTTCGAGTTTGGGGTCTGGCCGGGGGCGGATGTGGCTGGTGGGGGCCAAAAGGAAGTTGTTGAAGTATTCTTCCACCCCATAATGCCCTTCGTTATCCACATTCACAAATCCCAGCAGGTGGGCGGCCATGGTCTTTTCGGGGTGGAAGCGTTGAGGATAGATGTAAACCCCCACGCCATACAACGCTTTATCGGCCAACAGCGCTTCGCCCGCCTCCGGAGGGATGGAAGAGCTCAGCAGGAGGTATTTCTGGTCTTTGTGTTGGAGGAATCGGGCCAGCAGGGCTTCGGGGGTGGTTTCCAGCAAGGGCGCGAGTTTTTCGGCTGCCAGGGCCATGTCCTCTTCATCCATGGCATCGGGGGACGCGACGAGCTCGTAGCGAAAGCTCTGGATGGCCAGAGGATGGCCCTGGGCATCCACAATATGACCTCGCAGGCGCTGTTTGGTGGGCGCGGCCGCGTTATGGAAGGGTTGCGGTGGCGGGCCGAAAAGCTGATAGCGTACCAGTTGCCCGGCCAGGAAGAGCCCCGCGAAGAGAAAGATGCCGAAAATGAATTGGATGCGACGCCGGGGGGTGAGCCAGGGACGCGGCGAACGCGCCTCGGCTTCTGGGAGCGGAGGCGCGTAGAGGGAACCCCGAGATCGTGAAAAGGATGGGTGGCTCATGGCCGCTTAGGGTTGAGCCGTGGATATCAGCGAGGGGCTTTCGGCAACCCGCGGCTCCCCTGGCTTTTGCAACCGCACGTAACGGATTTGTCCGGGACGAGGCGGGCCGTAGCCAGCCGCCCGGGCTCGCTGCACCATCGCGTCCATGCTCTGGGCCGCGGCATAGTCAGTCAGGCTCAGAATCAGAAGCCGTTGTTCCCGGGCATAGGCCTGATTTTCAGCAGCAATGCGGTATTGGACCTGATAGCTCAGGGATGCCTGATACACATACAACCCCAACAGCAGCGTCAGCCCCACGATCATGGCAATGGCCAGCAGGGCGCGATAAAGGGAGACGCGGGATTCCTGAGCCCTCAGGATTTGCCCTTCGGCAGGGAGGTGGGTTGTGCGGACAACCATACGCTTCTCTCCTTCCTCTAGAGATGATGTTTAGCGTTTGCGGGCAGCTCGCAAGCGGGCGCTCCGACTGCGCGGGTTGCGAGCTCGTTCATCGGGGGACGGGGTGAGGCCTTTGCGGTGGATAAGTTGGACTTGCGCCCGGTGGCCGCAGGTGCAGACGGGGGAATGGGGAGGACAGATGCAGTCGCGGCTTTCCTGACGCAAGAAATGTTTGACAATCCGGTCTTCCAGACTATGGAAGGTGATCACCACCAGGATGCCGCCCGGTTTGAGCAGACGCAGGGCCTGGGGGAGGGCCGCTTCCAGGGCGCCGAGCTCATCGTTGACGTAGATGCGCAAGGCCTGGAAGGTGCGGGTGGCAGGGTGCCGACGGGCGCCCGGCTTGCGCCCGATGGCTTGCACCACGATGTCGGCCAACTGGGTGGTGGTGGTGATGGGACGGTGGGCCACCATGGCCCGGGCAATACGGCGGGCACGGCGTTCTTCGCCGTATCGGTAGAGGATATCCGCCAGGACGTCTTCGTCCAGGGTGTTGACGACCTCCGCCGCGCTGGGGCCTTGGGTGGGGTCCAGGCGCATGTCCAGGGGGCCTTCTCTGCGAAAGCTAAACCCTTGCTCCGCTTCGTCAAAGTGGTAGGAAGAAACCCCCAGATCGAAAAGGATGCCATCGACTTGTTGGAAGCCATGGGCCTGGGCCACGGCTTCGAGATGACGGAAGTTGCTATGGACCAGGATGGCACGAGGGCCGAAAGGGGCCAGGCGCTGACGAACCCGCTCAATGGCCCGGGGATCCGCGTCCAGGCCCAGGAGCTGACCATCGGGGCTGGAGGCCTGGAGGATGGCTTCGGCATGCCCTCCGCCTCCCAGCGTGGCGTCGATATAGCGCCCCCCGGAGCGAGGGGCCAGGATATCGAGGGTTTCTTTGAGAAGAACAGGGGTATGGCGATGTTCGTTCAAAGTCAGATATCCAGCTCTTCCCAATCGTCCTGCATCTCTTCCGCGTCCAGGGCTTCTTGATGAGCTTGCCACTGAGCTGCATCCCAAATTTCGAAGTGGGTATCGACACCGGCGAAGATCACATCCCCGGAAAGTTCCGCGTATTCACGTAAATAGGCAGGGATGTTGATGCGTCCTACTTTATCCGGCGAAACTTGGGAGACATTGGAGAAAAAGCGGCGTTTATACTGCCGGGCCTTGGCCGAAGTGAGCTTCAGGTTCTGCATGCGCTGCCGACGACGTTGGAATTCGCTATCGGGCATGAGCAGCAAACATTTATCGATGCCTTTGGTGATGAAAAGGGCTTCGTTGGCCAGAGCCTCCCGGATAGGTGCGGGCAAGATCACCCGTCCTTTTTTGTCGATCCCGCGACGGTATTGACCATAAAAGCTATAAGTCGGGGTAGAACGATCGGGGGGGGATGGGTCAGACATGGGGGGAGGATATCCTGAGCTGCCACTTTCTTCCACAAATTACCACTTACTCCCACATTATACTCCAAAACAACGCGTTGTGCAAGGGAAAATTCCCCTTATTTGGTGTTTTCTGAAAAATATCTTGCCTGGAGCAATAGCTCACCGCATAACGACGAAAATGGGGGGGCAGGTGGTCTGCTTTATCCGCGCTATCCGCGGCCAATTCCAACCTCCGATGCGGCGATCCTGAGCTTTGAGGGAAGCAAAGTGCATAACAGCCTCTAGCCTCGGCGCTACTGAACACTGAATACTGAACACTGGATGAAGATTACTTACCGCAGAGAACGCAGAGGCCCCAGAGTCAACTGAACACTGATTACTGATTACTGATAACTGATTACTCTATTTACGGAGCAGCCTGTGGTATAATGGAACCACCACCTTCTCCCTTCCCGCTCATTCCCCAAACGATTCTTATGATCCTACGACATCTCCTCATCGCCCTTTCCCATAGTAGCACCATGCAGCGCATGACGGTGGATTTTCCCCCGGCCCGTCGTGTGGCGCGGCGTTTTGTGGCCGGAGAAAGCCGAGAAGACGCGCTGGCCGTGATCCGCACCCTGAACCAGGCCGGGGTTTTGGTGACGTTGGATTACCTGGGGGAGCATGTGACGGATCGGGCGCTGGCCCGAGCCAGTGTGGGAGAGTACAAGGCCATGTTGCGGGCCATTGGTGCCGAGAACTTGCAAAGCGGGGTTTCGCTGAAGTTATCGGCCATGGGGGTGCACATTGATGAAGCGTTTTGTGTGGACAATGTGCGGGAGGTGGTGGCCCAGGCCCGGGAAGTAGGGCGCTTTGTGCGGATCGATATGGAGGAGTCCAGTTTGGTGGATACCACGTTGCGCATTTACCGGCGCCTACGGCAGGAATTTGATAACGTGGGCGTGGTGCTGCAGGCCTATTTGCACCGCACCCGGGGGGATTTGGAGGCGTTGATCCAGGAAGGGATCGCGGACGTGCGCCTGGTGAAGGGCGCGTACGATGAACCGCCGGACATCGCGTGGCATGATCGGGCCAAGATACAACAGGAGCTTATCGCGTTGTGCGAGATGATGCTCTCGCCCGAGGCGCGGGGCCACGGCGCGCGGCTGGCGTTGGGTTCCCATGATGACGTGGTTTACAACCGGGTTATCGCGCTGGCCCGGGCCCAAGGGGTCCCCCCTGATCAATGGGAGATTCAGTTTTTGTATGGGATCCGCCGAGATGAGTTGCAGCGCCTGGTGGCTGCCGGGCATCGCATGCGTGTGTATGTGCCCTATGGGGAATCCTGGTACCCCTACTTTATGCGGCGTTTGGCGGAGCGCCCCGCCAACTTGCTTTTCTTCCTGCGCGCGATGGCAGGCAAATAAAAAAGGGCGCCACTTAATTCGGCGCCCTTTCGAGAGAAGCGACTGAGCACATTAGCGCATTGCTGAGATCCGTCCCCCGACAAATCTCGTGTGGTGCTCTTGTCGGCCGCCACTGGCGGCAAACTTCAGGACTCAGGATAAAGTAGGTTCCCCCTGCCTACTTTAACCTTCGGATGTCCTGACGTAATATAAGACGGAACTTTTGGCAAAAAGTTACGGGTGGGAAAGGGCGAATTTGAAATTTTTTTCATATTCCAGATGAATGGGACAATTCTATCACTTCCAAGTCCTTGTGACATTTGTCACTGCCTGCGACGGCGGCTTTGATTATAATAAAAATAACATCATGGTAACTATACACCTATACCCTTCCATAGCAAGGTGAAAACCACGAAGACACGAAGGCACCAAGGCACGAAGGAGAAAATAAAAGGTTCTCTTCGTGTCTTCGCCTCTCCCCCCGTGTGCGGGGGGAGCCGGAGGGGGGCCTTCGAGCCTTCGTGGCAAAGCGTTGGGTGGGATACCTGTATAGTTACGAAATTTTTTCCGTGAACCCCTTATTTTTCTCTGTGTCCTCCGTATCTCCGTCTTGAAAAACCTTTTTACAATGGAGCCATGGCTGCACTACGAAAAAAGTACGCTTTCATCGATTTTATCCTAAAAGAATGGTTGTTGGTTGCATCGGGCGTTGGTCTGGCACTGACCTCGCTGCTGACCACGCGCCTGCCGCGCTTTTCGGAGGATGAGCTGGGCGTACTCCTGATCCTTTTCGCCCTGTTTATGACGGTAAAAGGGCTGCAAGAAAGCGGTCTCATTGCCAATGTCGCCCGCAGGATCGAGCAAGGTCGGGCCATTCCCCTGAAGTTGGTACTGGGGACATTTTTCCTGGCGATGCTGATGACCAACGATGTGGCCCTGGTAGTCATGGTTCCTTTGACGTTATCTCTGCAAATCAGGCGCAAGGACATTCTCGTAATCCTGGAAGCATTGGCCGCGAACGCCGGGTCTGCGTTGATGCCCTTCGGCAATCCGCAGAATTTGTATCTCTACTGGCACTATCGGGTGGGTCCCGTGGACTTCATATCTACCATTGCGCCCTTTTCATTGGCGTTCCTCGTGCTACTGGCTGGTGCCGCTTCGGTCACGAAGACGGAAAACAGCGCTGCCGCTGGGGCATCTCTGCCCGCCATCCACCGAATTGCCTGGGGGTTTGGCGTTCTTTTCCTCATCCTCATCCTCGCCATCCTGCATGTGCTGCCATTGTTTGTGGCGGTGTTGGTGATTCTGGCCGCGGCCGCGTTGGACAGGCGGGCTTTGCGGGTGGATTATGCGATTCTGGTCACTTTCCTTCTTTTTTTCGGAATCACGGACAATTTGAGATATATCTTGACGGCTGAATTGCATCAAGCCGGGCATGTCTTTTTGTTGTCCGCCTTGATAAGCCAATTCATCAGCAA
This sequence comes from Anaerolineae bacterium, assembly GCA_027002405.1. GTDB lineage: Bacteria > Chloroflexota > Anaerolineae > J102 > J102 > M2005. The sequence goes on from JALWZT010000340.1 coordinate 28,917, forward strand.
TGTACCCGCGGCCCTCTTGTTCGCCGAATTCACCCCTCATTGGCAGGCGCTGCTGTGGGGCGTCAATGCCGGCGGCTTCGGGAGTCTCGTCGCGTCCCTGGCGAACCTGATCGCCTACAAGTTCTATCTGGCCGATGGCCAAACCAAAGCGCCTTTTGTCTTCACCATCAAGTTTATGGCAATGGGATTCATGGCGCTGGCGATCGCCATCCTGCTGTATGGCATGCGTTTTGGTCTTGGGGCAATATAAGCAGCGGCTTTTCATCGGCCGTGACAAAAGTCACTGCAACAAGGCCGAAGGAACGCGATAATGCAGATGAACCTGGCCGTCCGGGCGCTGCCCAACGCCGGCCACACAGAGGAGCCTGATATCATGAAGAAAACCGATGCATACCAAAACCAATCCATCGACGAAACCCTCAAAGAGCTGGGAACCGACCTGCAAAAGGGCCTCAGTTCGGAAGAAGCCCAAAAGCGCTTGCAGCAATACGGCCCCAACGCCATCGAGGAGAAAGAGGAGCCCCTGTGGCATCGCGTCTTTCGCCGCTTTTGGGGCCCGATCCCCTGGATGATCGAGATCGCGGCCATCCTCTCCGCCGCGGTCAAGAAGTGGGAGGATTTCGTCATCATTCTCATCATGCTGCTGGTCAACGCCGGTCTGGACTTCTATCAGGAAGGGCGGGCGTTGAATGCCCTCAAGACCCTGAAGCAGAAGCTGGCCCGGCAGGCCATTGTGCTGCGGGATGGCACATTCAAGCCCATTCCCGCCAGGGACCTGGTGCCGGGCGACATCATCAAACTCAAAATCGGTGACGTGGTCCCCGCGGATGTGCAACTGCTGCAAGGGGATTACCTGCTGGTGGACCAATCGGTGCTCACCGGCGAATCCCTGCCCGTGAGCAAGAAGCCGGGCGAGGTCGCCTACGCCAATACCATCGTCAAGCAGGGCGAGATGGTAGCCGTGGTGGTGAACACGGGCATGCATACGAACTTCGCCCAGGTGGCGGCGCTGGTGGCCCAGGCTCAGGAAGAGGAGACCAGCCATTTCCAGAAGATGGTCATCCAGGTGGGCGACTATCTGATCCTGCTCACCATCGCCCTGGTCGTTATCATCGTCATGGTGGGCATCTTCCGCAACGAAAACATTCTGGAGCTCATTCGATTTGCCCTGGTGCTGACGGTGGCGGCCATACCCGTGGCCATGCCCGCGGTGCTGTCGGTGGTCATGGCCCTGGGCGCGGTGAACCTGGCCAGGAAACAAGCCATCGTCAGTCGCCTGGTAGCCATCGAGGAACTGGCGGGGGTGGATGTGTTGTGCAGCGACAAGACCGGCACCCTCACCCTCAATCAGCTCCAGGTGACCCAGCCCACGGTTTTTGATGGGCATGATGAGCAGGAGTTGCTGCTCATGGGCGTGCTGGCTTCCAGACCGGAGGACCAGGACCCCATCGACCTGGCCATTTACAACTACCTGAAAGTCCATTATCCCGATCTGAACTGGCAGGACTACCAGCAAGTTCACTTCACCCCCTTTGATCCCATCCGCAAGCGCACCGAAGCCGACATCAAACATGGCGACGAGACGTTTGTGGCCATCAAGGGCGCGCCCCAGGTGGTCATGGAGCTGGCCAAACTGCCCGAGGAGGAGGTGGCGAAGCTGAACAAGCTCGTGGACGACTTCGCCAGCAAGGGCTATCGCACCCTGGCCGTGGCCAAAAAGGTGGGGGATCGGGTCGATCTCATCGGCCTCATCCCCATGCTGGACCCGCCCCGGCCCGATTCGAAGGAGGTCATCGAAGACCTGCGTCGGCATCACGTGCAGGTGAAGATGATCACAGGGGACAATATCGCCATTGCCAGGGAAATCGGGCGCATGTTGGGGCTGACCGGTCCGGCCATGCGGGCGCGGGAACTGCGCACCAGCAAGGATGAGGGCATCGTCATGCTCACCTCCATCCTGGCCAAAGCCATCTACGAAAAGCTCTATCCCGACGCGGACAAAGAGTCCGTACAGAAATTTGCCGAGGAGGTGGTGCGGGAAGTCGAGGCCCAGTTCGACACCAGCGAACTGAGCAAAGGCCTGGTCAGCGCCCACGAATCGGACATCATCGCCAAGATCGAAGAGACCGAGATCTTCGCCGAAGTCGTGCCCGAGGACAAATTCCTCATCGTCAAGGCCCTGCAAAAAGCGAATCACATCGTGGCCATGACAGGGGACGGCGTCAACGACGCCCCGGCATTGAAAAAGGCGGATTGTGGCATCGCCGTGGCCAACGCCACGGACGCGGCCCGCGCGGCCGCGGATATCATCCTCACCACCCCGGGCCTGGCCGTAATCAAAGACGCGGTCAAACTTTCCCGCAGCATTTTCGAACGCATGAAGAGCTATGCCACCTTCCGCGTGGCCGAAACCATCCGGGTCATCTTCTTCATGACCCTGAGCATCGTGGTCTTCAACTTCTACCCGGTGACCGCGCTGATGATCATCATCCTGGCCTTGCTCAACGATATTCCCATCATGAGCATTGCCTACGACAATACGCGGGTAGACAAGAAGCCCGTACGTTGGAACATGCAGGAATTGCTGGCCGTCTCCACCACCCTGGGTTTGACCGGCGTCCTCTCATCCTTCCTGCTTTTCTTCATCATGGTGCAAATGCACCTGTCCCATCCTTTGATCCAATCCCTGTTTTTCGCTAAACTGGTGATCGCCGGGCACGGCACCATCTACAACACCCGTATCGATGACTGGTTTTGGAAGAAGCCCTATCCTTCCTGGATTCTGTTCGGCGCCACCTTCAGCACCCGGGTGTTGGGCACACTGTTCGCGGTCTATGGCTGGTTCATGGAGCCCATCGGCTGGAAGCTGGCCCTGCTGATGTGGGCCTATGCGCTCATCTGGTTCGTATTCAACGACGTGGTGAAGATGCTGACCTACAAATGGCTGCGCACTCGCCGCGGCCGGGCCTATCTGGCCAGCAAGAACCTGCGCGGCGCCCTGCGGCAGTTGGTTTGAACTTTCACTCGTAGCCCTTGCTTCATTCTCACTCACAGGAAACCCCCATGACCACCCAAACACAAGTCACCACCGAACAACTTTCTCTGGCCGAGCTCATCGCCCTGGGCGTGGGGGGCATGGTCGGGGGCGGCATCTTCTCGGTGCTGGGGCTTTCGGCCCTGGTTTCGGGCCATGCCGCGCCTCTGGCCTTTGCCTTCGGCGGGGTCATCGCCCTGCTCACAGGATACAGTTACACCCGCCTGGGGCTGCACTTCCGCTCGGATGGCGGCAGCTTTACCTATCTGGAGCATGCATTCCGGCAGCGCAATATCGCGGGCATCGGCGGTTGGCTGCTGCTGGTGGGGTACATCGGCACCATGGGCCTGTACGCCTACACCTTTGGCGCGTATGGCGCGGCCATGCTGGGCGACAAGCTGAACATACCCCCGATCCAGCACGCGCTCGCGTCCCTGGTGCTGCTCATCTTTTTGGGCATCAATCTGTACGGGGTCAAGGCGTCGGGGACGACCGAACTGATTTTGGTGGGGGTGAAGGTGGCCATTCTGGCGGTCTTTGCCGTGGCGGGATTGATGACCCTCCAGTCGAATCGCCTGTTGCCCCTGTTCAACAAGGGCGTGGTGGGGTTGGTCATGGGCGCGGCTTTGATTTTCGTGGCCTACGAGGGCTTCGAGCTCATCCCCAACGCGGTGAACGAGATGAAAGACCCCCAGCGCAATCTGAGTCGGGGCATCTTCATCTCGATTTTGATCACCACGGCCATCTACATTGGCGTGGCCCTGGTGGCGGTGGGCAACCTCACGCCCGAGGAGATCAACAAATACAAGGAATACGCCCTGGCCGTGGCAGCCAGGCCCGCGCTGGGCGAATTCGGCTTCCTGCTCATCGGCCTGGGCGCGCTGCTTTCCACCTCCTCGGCCATCAACGCCACCCTGTTCGGCACGGCCCGCCTGGGCATGGTTATGGCCCAGGAAGAGGAACTGCCCAAAGCCTTCAGTTACACCGCTCGCACCAAACCCGTGCCCTGGGTGAGCCTGGTGGTCATCTCCCTGGTCACCCTGGTATTCGTCAACATCGCCAATCTAACCATCATTTCCTCCTTCGCCAGCTCCACCTTCCTGCTCATCTTCATCGCCATCAACCTCTCGGCCATCCGGCTGCGCCGCACCATCGGGGCCAATGTCTGGGCGCCGGGCCTGGGGCTGGTGTTGGCCGCGGGGTCGTGGGCCGTGCTCATGGGCTATCTGTGGCAGCATTCCCCCGAGAGCCTGTATCAGATCGCCTTCTTTTACATCGTTGTCGTGGGCGCGGAGTTGCTGTTCAGCCAGCGGGCGTTGATCCGGCGATAGAACTCGGAACAGGCGCCACGAACGATGGCTCACCGATACCGAGGAAAATGGGAACGCAGTCTGCAGGTTTGCAAGTGGCAAGTGGCAGGTGGTCACGGTGTGCGTCTCAGACATTTGGCGTGGTTTAGCCGAGCGAAGTGGCGTCTGCCACGCCCGCCCGGCGATGAAGTCGCCGGGCTATAAAACGGCGCCGGATAATTCCGGCTACTCCCGTGAACACTGATTACTGATAACTGATCACTGATTACTCCTGCTCGCGCCTAACCTCGGCCTGACAATCCTCAATCCTAATCCTAATCCTAATCCTGATCCTGATCCTATTTACGGAACAGGCGCCACGAACGATGGCTCGCCGATACCGAGGAAAATGAGAACGCAGTCTGCAGGTTTGCAGGTGGCACGTGGCAGGTGAGCATGAGACCTCGGAGGGTCTGCGCAGACCTCCGAGGTCTGGGACCACCACGCCCGCCCGGCGATGAAGTGAGGCTGTTGGCAAACCTCGAGCAGGCTGCTGAGCAATCCGGCAGGGGCGATGA
>JALWZT010000341.1 GCA_027002405.1 Anaerolineae bacterium
CCCTTCGGGGACATGTTTTCCGCCCGGTTGGGCCTGTCTGCGCAGGCAGACAGGCGGCCCAGGCAATCTGCCTTCCTCATGTCCTCCCCAACCGGGGGAGGAACCCAAGGTGGGGGCCGGCCCCCAGCCCCGACTTCGAGTCGGCGGGGCCAAGGCGCCCAGCAGCCTGCATGGAGTTTGCCAACAGGTTCGTTCAGCTTCGGGCGCGAAGGAACGGTGCCGGATAATTCCGGCTAGCCCCGCAACTGATTACTGATTACTGATAACTGATTACTGATTACTCCTACTCGGCCCCACAATCCTCAATCCCAATCCCAATCCTAATCCTAATCCCAATCCTAATCCCACCCATGCCCCACCACCTTCCTACCCGTGCCTCGGGTATCCTCCTCCACCCCACCTCCTTCCCTGGTCCCTTCGGCATTGGCGATCTAGGCCGTCGGGCCCATGACTTCGTGACATGGCTGGCTCAGGCCCGACAACCCTTGTGGCAGGTACTGCCCCTGGGCCCCACCGGCTTTGGCGATTCCCCCTACCAATGCTTTTCCGCGTTTGCGGGCAATCCTCTGCTCATCGACCTGGAAGCGTTGCAGGCCCAGGGATTGCTCACTCACCAGGACATGGCCCCTCCGCCTTTTCCCCTGGACCGGGTCGATTACGGATGGGTCATCTCCTGGAAAACCGGGGTTCTGCGCAAAGCTTTTCAACGGTTCGCTGCCACCTCTCCCCCGGAAGCTTTCCTTACCTTCCAGCAACGGGAGGCGTTCTGGCTGGATGATTACGCCCTGTTCATGGCGTTGAAAGAAGCCCACCATGGCCGGCCCTGGTTTTCGTGGCCCCCGGCATGGCGCGACCGAACGCCAGCCGCCCTGGACCAGGCCCGCCACGAGCTCGCTGACGCGATCCAGTACCATGCATTTGTGCAATGGGTTTTCTTCCGGCAATGGCAAGCCCTTAAAAAGCACGCCAATGACCATGGCATCCTCATCATCGGGGATATCCCCCTTTATGTGGCCATGGATAGTGCCGACGCGTGGGCGCGACGAGAGCTTTTCCTCTTCGATGAAGATGCCCGGCCCTTGGTGGTGGCCGGGGTGCCGCCGGATTACTTTTCTCCCACGGGCCAATTGTGGGGGAACCCCATTTACAACTGGGACAAAATGGCCCAACAGGGGTATGATTGGTGGATTCAACGCTTCCGGGCCAATCTGCGCCTGTACGACATCCTGCGCCTGGACCACTTCCGTGGCTTTTACAACTATTGGGCCGTGCCGGGGGATGCGAAGACCGCAGTCCATGGGGAATGGCGAGATGGCCCTCGAGAACATTTCTTCGACACCGTCCAGGCCGCGTTGGGGGAACTCCCTTTGATCGCAGAGGACTTGGGTGAACCCCATCCGGGCGTCTACGCACTCCGAGACCATTACGGGTTCCCAGGCATGAAGATTTTACAATTCGCCTGGGCCAGTGATGCCCATGATCCCTTTCTCCCGCACAACTACGACAAAAATAGCGTGGTTTACACCGGCACCCACGATAACGACACCACCCGCGGCTGGTTCGAAAAAGCGAGTCCCCGGGAACAAGATTACGTCCGCCGTTACTTGCGGGTCGACGGCCACGACATTGCCTGGGACTTCATCCGCCTGGCCATGATGTCTGTGGCCCGGATGGCCATTATCCCCATGCAAGATGCCATGAACCTGGGCAGCGAAGCCCGCATGAACACCCCTGCCCGGGCAGAGGGCAATTGGGCCTGGCGTTATCGTCAGGAACAACTCACGCCGGGGATCCAGGAAGGCTTGGCCGAGCTGGCCAGGCTCTATGGTCGTTCGTTGGAGGCGGAGGATAAAAGGAGGGACGCAGATTTCCACTGATTACTCTATTTTCGGAACAGTCACCATGAGCGATAGCTCACCACATAACGACGAAAATGGGGCGCAAGTGGCAGGTGAGCATGAGACCTCGGAGGGTCTGCGCAGACCTCCGAGGTCTGGGTCCACCACGCCCGCCCGGCGATGAAGTCGCCGGGCTATAAAACGGCGCCGGATGAATCCGGCTAGCCCCGCAACTGATTACTGATTACTGATAACTGATTACTCGTGCTCGCACCTAATCTCGGCCTAACAATCCTCAATCCTAATCCTGATCCTATTTACGGAACAGGTCATATCCTGCAAGCGTCATGAACATCCTTCACATCTACAAGGATTATCCTCCCGTCATGGGGGGCATTGAATATCATATCCGCTGGTTGGCGCAGGCTCAGGCCGCGCGCGGGCATGAGGTGACCGTGCTGGTCACGAACCCCGCGGGCATGGAAACCACGGCGCGCGTGGAACAGGGCGTACGGGTTATTCGGGCCTCAAGGGTGGTGACCCTCGCGTCCACGCCCATCAGCCTGAGCTTACCCCGGCTTTTGCTCCGTCAGGACCCTGATGTGGTCCATTTGCATTTTCCTTATCCTTTGGGAGAGGTAAGCCAATGGTTGCTCCGGCGGGGTCGGGCCACTGTCATGACCTATCATAGCGATGTGGTACGGCAGGCGCGGGTTTTGCGCCTGTATGGCCCTTTACTCAAAGCGGTCTTGCGCTCCATGGATCGCATCCTCGCCACCAGTGAACCCTACATTGCCAGTTCTCCCTGGCTACGCCCCCTGGCTGCCAAATGCACGGTGGTGCCTCTGGCCATTGACGTGAGCCGTTTTTTGCATCCTCATACCCAACAGGTTGCTTCCATCCGCCGTCGTTTTCCCGGTCCCATCCTTCTTTTTGTGGGGCGGCTGCGCTATTACAAAGGGCTGGATTATTTGATTCAGGCCATGGCCCGGGTGAACGCCACATTGCTCATCATTGGTTCGGGGCCCGAGGCAGCCCGCCTGGGCGCCCTGAGTTATGATCTGGGCCTGGCTTCTAAAATTCACTTTCTGGGGGATATCAGCGACGCGCTGCTGCCCGCTTACTATCAGGCGGCCGATCTTGTGGTGCTGCCCTCCACCCATCGCAGCGAAGCCTTTGGGTTGGTCTTGCTCGAAGCCATGGCCGCGGGCAAGCCACTGGTGACCACCGAATTGGGCACGGGCACCTCGTGGGTGAATCAGCATGGCGTCACGGGCCTGGTGGTGCCTCCCAGGGATACCATGGCCCTCAGCCAGGCCATTCAAGAGCTACTGGAGGATGAGCCCAAACGTATAGCCATGGGAAAGCGGGCCCGAGCTCGGGCCCGCCAGGAATTCGATCTGCCTGTATTGGTAGATCGGGTTTTGGGGATCTATGAAGAAGTCCTTTGAATTTATGAAGAGGTCCTTGCGCAGAGTTCAATTCGCAAGATTCGGATCAGACATAAAGAAGCTGGTTTTCGATCTCATCAGCAGTCAAGGTATTCAATAACACAGCCAGACGACGCGCTATCTCATATGGATCGCGACGAGAAGCAATGATGATACCAAAGTGAGTGATGGATAAGGTCCTCGGGCACTCGATTCATTTCGATATAACGATTTATTTCGGCTTGATGCTCGACATAGTAACTCAATGCATCGAAAACCTGAGCCAGAGTGATGTGAGGCAGGTGTGTAGGAATCTCTTCGGGGTGAATATGTTGTCGCCACAACTCTACGATGGCGCGCACGGGTGTCTTCGTCCCGCGAATCACCGGCTCTCCATCCAACACGTTTTCGTCTCGAACAACATATGGATGCATGTGCTCTCTCGACATACTTGACATGAGTGACGACTCCCTTGAATAAGGCGAACGTAACTGCTAAGGTAACCTGATTGGGCCCGGAAAACCTCTTGCCACGAAGGCTCGAAGGAACGAAGCCAATGCAGGTTTGCATGTGGCAGGTCCTTCTGGCAACGGCGTTTTTCACCTGCCACCGGCCACTTTTCCCCTTCGTGGTTTTTTGCCTTGCTATGAGAGGATATGTGTATAGTTTTCTTGCTTGAGCTCAGAACGGCAGGTCATCTTCCACGAATCCCCCAGGGGGCTCTGAAGGCGTGGGGGGACCGCCGTATTCCTCGCTGCTGCGACTGCCCAGGAACTGAACTTTGCGCGCGGTGAGCTCCAAGGTGGCCCGAGGTTGTCCGTCCTGCCCCAGCCAGGCACTGGCATCTACTTCCCCTTCGACCAGGACCGCACGTCCTTTGGATAGGTATTCGTTGCATAATTCAGCCAACCGACGCCAGGCCGTGACACGAAACCAGGTGGTTTTCTCCTGAAGTTCACCTGCCTGGTCTTTCCACCGTCGATTGACCGCAACGGAAAAGGTGGTGACAGGGACCCCACTGGGGGTATAGCGCATTTCAGGGTCGCGCCCCAGGCGACCGACAATGACAACGTGTTGATACATAAAACCTCCAAAAGATTACATGATTTCTTCGGGTAAAACGTCCCATGTTTCTTCCAGCCAGGCAGAAACAGCCACCAACAGGGATTCTTGCCGTTGGTTGCTTAGGATGAGGACCAGCATCTCATCCGGACCTGACGCGATTTCATCAATCATGGCCCCATTCTGAGCATAGCGTGCCAGGGTCTCGCCGATATCTTCCAGGCCGATAATGGGTTCACTCTCCTCATCATTGGTGATGGACGCGCCGTAAAGTTCCAGCTTGGTTTGATCGGCCAGATAAAGATCAATATCGACAAAGGCCCGAGTCGCTGGCGTAATGGGCTCATCCAGGGTTTCGTCGAGCATGGATTGATCCCAAACGACGATGGCAGAGATAGGGGCTCCTTCCAGGGCCAGCATCTTTTGCCACACGTCGTCGGTTAATTGAAATTGAAGATCAGCCATCGTGTTTTTTCCAGGATGCTTTTCGTCTAGGATAGCACGCGGCTGGGGATGTGTCAATGGGTTGAGGCATTTTTTTGCCAATCTCGTCGTTTTTTTGCGATTTCGGCCAGCCGTGTTTGCAAAAACGATTCTTCGTTCGCTTCCAGAGCCCGACGTAATCGTTGCATTTGGTCCAGAAAGCCATCCAGGGCAGCCAAAACCGCGGCCCGATTGGTCATGAGGATGTCCAACATCATGGTGGTATCGGACGCGGCCACGCGAGACGCGTCGCGAAAACCGCTGGCTGCCACTTGCCACACCCGTTCATCCTCCCTGGCCACGTCCATCACATGGGCCACCAGGCCCGAAGCCACGAGATAGGGCAGATGACTGATGGCCGCGACCAAACGATCGTGTTGTTCAGGGTCCAGGAATAAAGGCCGCGCCTGGATATGAGCGATCAAGGCCTGGGCCAGGGCCACGGTCTCGGCCGTGGTGCGGGGCAAAGGACACAGCACAAAGATGCAACCTCGATACAAGCCCGGCTCGGCCGCGTCCAGCCCGGCCTGCTCTTTGCCGCACATGGGATGCCCGCCTATGGCCTGGACATGGGCAGGGAGCTTTTGCATCTGATGGCAGATTTCGGTTTTGGTGCTGCCCATATCCAGAAGCACGGCACCAGGCTTCATGAGGGGCCCCAAGGTGTCGATCTGGCGCAGGATGGTGCGTACAGGGGTGGCCAAGACCACCAGGTCGGCCTGGGCCACGGCCGCGGCCACATCGGTGGTGACTTCATCGGCACAGCCCCGGGCCAGGGTGGGGGCCACGGCTTCTTCCCGGCGCACGACGCCGGTGACCCGGCGACAGTGCCCGCGCAAATCGTAACCCAACGAAGCGCCCATGAGCCCCATGCCTACGATGACCACATGGGCCCGGGAAAGGGAGGGGGGTGCAATGGAGGATGTTGACTTCATGAGGGTATCCATGGGGAGAAAAATTACCAGGGCTGATGCCTTCTTGGGGGTTGGTCCGCTTTGAAGAATTCCATGCGTCGATGAGCACAATCCTCGGTAGGAGGGAGACCCGTGTCTTCGCATATCTCCATTTCCACCACATGGGCCGGTCGCGGAAAGGTTTGCACGGGCCAGCCTTCATGAGCTGCTTCCATAAAATGATGCCAGATGGGCCCGGCCGCGCTCACCCCGCTCACCCCGCGCATGGGCGTGTTATCGGCATTCCCCACCCACACCCCCGCGACCAGTTGCGGGGTGTAGCCCAGGGTCCACGCGTCTCGGATGTCGTTGGTGGTGCCGGTTTTGGCCGCGACCGGGCGTTGTGGCAGCTCCAGCCACCGAGAGGCCCGGCCAAAGGCGGGCTTGCGGGCTTGCTTATCGCTTAAAATCGAGGTAATCAGAAACGCGTGTGCAGGGTCCAGAACCTGGATTTTGTAGGGTTGCGAGGCGTCGGCCAGCAGATCGCCATCCTGGGTTTCGACCCGTAGGATCAGATGGGGTTCCAGGCGTTGGCCGCCGTTGGCCAGGGCCGCGTAAACCTGGGTCATTTCCAGCAGGCTTACTTCACCGCTGCCCAGAGCCAGGGAGAGTCCGTAATCCTGCCCGCTCAGGGTACTGATCCCCAATCGTTGTGCCAGCTCCATCCAGGCGGGCACGCCTGCATGGGCCAGGGCCTTCACCGCGGGGATGTTGTAACTGTTGGCCAATGCGCTGCGTACGCTCACCACCCCATGGAATCGCCCATCGTAATTGCGAGGCTTGTAAGGGGGCTGTCCGGGCCGGTTGGGGAAACTCACCGGTTCATCCAGGATCAACGTGGCCGGGGTCCAATAATCCTCTTTCATCTCAAAGGTGGCCAGGTAATCCAGGGGTTTGATCACACTCCCCGTCTGGCGAGGGGTGGTGGCCATGTTTACCTGACCACTGATGGCCGCGTTGTTATAGTCGGCCGAACCCACCAGAGCCAGCACTTCTCCGGTCTGGGGATCCATAGCCACCAGCGCGGCGTCGCTGGCCCGGGCATGACGTCGGGCCAGGTCCTGGATCCCTTGCCGCACGGCTTCTTCGGCTGCGGCCTGTAACCGTGGGTCCAGGGTGGTGGTGACCCGCAGGCCGCCACGGGTGACCACTTCGGGGCCGTAGGTGGCTTCCAATTCCTGGCGCACCATGAGCACGAAATGAGGGTAGCGAAAGTCCGCGTGGCGGGGTGCCAATACCTCGTCCGCCGACACGTCGGCAAAAGCCAACCAGGCTCGCGTGGCCTCCTCCGGCGTGATGGACCCGTGCTCCACCATCAATCGCAGCACATCAGCCTGCCGACTGCGCACCGCGTTCCAATGGGTGTAAGGATCGTAATCGCCGGGCCGTTGGGGGATCCCCGCCAGCAAAGAAGCTTCGGCCAGGGTGAGATCGCTGGCCGATTTCCCAAAATAAGTTTGAGCCGCGGCCTCGGCCCCATACGCCAGGTTGCCATAAAAAATATGGTTGAGATAAATTTCCAAAATCGTGTCTTTGGGATAACGCCGCGTGATCTCAATGGCCAGGACAGCTTCTTTGATTTTGCGGCTCAAGGTGCGTTCGCTGGAAAGAAAGGTGAGTTTGACCAATTGCTGCACGATGCTGCTGCCCCCGGGACGGGTCTCATTCTGGCGCAGGATGTAGTACACCGCGCGGGCCACGCCCACGGGGTCCACCCCTGGATGGCGGTAAAAATTGGGGTCCTCCACGGCCAGGGTCGCGTTGATGAGGTAGGGGCTGATATCGGCCAGGGGCACCAGGGTTCGTTTGCCCGCGTTGGGAGGGAAGACTTCGTAAATGACGTTGCCCTCTCGGTCGTAAATGATGGTGGTTTTGAAGGTGTTGGCCCGGTCGATCAGTTCATCGGGCGGGGGCAACGTTCGGGCCAGGGAGATATACCCCGCGATCAGAATCCCTGCTATGCTTACCAGGAGCAAGGTCAGGGCCAGGATGAAGCGGTAGAAAGGTTTAGGCGAGGGCATGGGAAGGGGTGGCATCGGCACAAAGCTGGATACCCCGGGTTAATAAAGCCTGGCGCGCCTGTTCCACCTGGCGGGCCAGGTCAGGGTCTTGGGTGTCTATATGGAGTGCTCGATACTCCTCCTCATCCAGAATCCAGGGTTTTCCCTGGGTTGGCATCCATAAGTCCAGGGCGAGATCTAACCAGGCCAAGCGGCCTTTTGCGAAGTCCACTTGAATGGGGCGGGTGAAGTTGATGTAATACCCTTTGAGCGCGTTTTTGGGCAAATGTTGGCAAAGTTTTTCGGCCGCCTTGGCCCCCCACCGGGCCAGAAACTGGGCCCAGTCCATGGGGGTGAGCTGTTTGCCATCGTACAGGGCAAACACATTGTAGGGGCGGTCGCGGTAGTAAGCTTCCAGAAGGAGATCCCCCTGGGCAAAGGTCACGTAAGGGGTGACCAGAGAAGGCCGCTCCCACCGGGCGAGGATGAGAATCGGATTCCCATCCTGAACCAGCCATCCGGGGTATTCAACGACCGGATCCCCATCCGGGTTCCGTTTTTCTATGATCATGGGCCGGCCAACGAGCGTCATAAAATCATGGTATCACACCCACCAAACAGAATGAAAAATCCCCAATCCTCTAAAGGGAAGGAGGGTGGCCCGGGGGCCATCCCTCCATTTCGGCAAAGGCTGCCAGCACATCCTTGGGGAAAGGAGCCTTTTCCCCTGTGCGATAATCAACAAAAACAATGATGGTATCCCCTTCTGCCGCGATCAGGTGATGGCGGGTGCTCACCAGACGGTACGCGACCCGAAAGCGATCCGCAGCAACCCCTGTCACCCGCACGCCAATCTGGATGCGATCAGGGTAGGTGAGGGGGAAGCGATATCGGATGCGATGGCTGTGAACAATGGGCCCAATGCCTTCCCTTTCCATAATCTGGAACATCGGCGTTTGTTCAAAGTAGTGGATCCGTGCGCTTTCGAAGTAGCGCAGATAGACCACATTGTTCACATGTTGAAACGCGTCCATATCACCCCAGGCGATGGGGGTTTCGTAGATGACAGGGTATCCCTGAAGCAGTGTACTTTTCATGGGTTCGCAGCGTCGGATGCACTGCAAAAAGGTTTTTCAACACGGAGACACAGAGGACACAGAGAAAAATAAAGGGGGTTCACGGAGAAAATTCTCTCCAAACCTTATCTTTTTTCTTCTCCGTGCTCTCTGTGTCTCCGTGGTTAAGGTTTTTTCAGGAAATCCAGCGTCTATTCAGGCCAGTTCTCCAGGATGCGCTTGACTTCGGCTACGAACGCGTCCGCGGTGGCGCCGTCCAGAATGCGATGGTCAAAGGTAAAGCTGAGATAAGCCACCGGCCGGATGGCGATGTAGTCTTGGGGATCGGGCAAGAGGGGATGCCCCTGACTGATTACCACGGCCTCTTTGTGGATCGCGCCCACGCCCAAAATGCCTGCATTGGGTTGGTTGATGATGGGCGAGGCAAAAAGACTGCCTCCGGTGCCATGGTTGGTGAGGGTAAAGGTGGCTCCCTGGACCTCATCCGGTGTCAGCTTGCCTGCCCGCGCCCGCTCGGCCAGGTCATTGACGATCCGGGCCAGGCCCAGCAGGTTGTAGCTGTCCGCGTTCTTGATCACCGGCACGATCAAACCATCGTCGATGGCTGTGGCCATGCCGATGTTGATGGCTCGATGCAACACGAGCCCTTCTTCGGACCAGGAGCTGTTGGCATAGGGGTGTTTTTTCAGGGCCTGGGCCAGAGCCGCGATGAAATAAGGGGTGAAGGTGAGCTTCACGCCATCCTGCGCGAATCGGGCCTGGTGCGCGTAGCGGTGCTGGACCACCCGGGACATATCGGCCAGGAAGACCGTGGTCACATGAGGGGAGGTGCGCTTGGATTGCACCATGTGCTGGGCAATGAGCTGCCGCATGCGGGAGAGAGGCTCCACCCGGTCGCCAGGCAAGGAAGGCACAGGTGGCGCAGGGGGCGCCGCGGGCTCGGGCGCCGGCGGGGGCGCGGCGGCTGGCTTGGCCGCGGGCGTCGGCGCGGGGATCGGAGGATAGGCTTCTTCCCGCGCGGGCTTGAAGAGTTCCCCTGTACCGGGCTTTTCCCATTCGGGCACCGCTTCTTCGGCCTTGGCTTGTTTCATGCGTTCGATGTAGGCCAGCACGTCTTTTTTGCGGATACGGCCGCGTACCCCCGTGCCCTTGACCTGACTCAGGTCAATGTTATATTCCGCGGCCAGCTTGGCCACCACCGGGCTGATAAATCCCAGGTCCTTTTTGCCAGAGGTGGGGGCTGGGG
>JALWZT010000342.1 GCA_027002405.1 Anaerolineae bacterium
CGGTGAGAGGGATGGTGACCGTGATGGGATCGTGCACCCGGTGCAGCGTGCCTTCTTCATCCATACTTTCCAACACATACCAATAGGTCATGCCCGGCACCAACCCCAATGTATCGGTATACACGTAGCGCGCACCATGGGAAGCATCTCCCTGGGGCTCAAAGATTTCCAGGGTCTGATAGCCATTCACTTGGGTTTCGGAACGGCTCAGCACGAACTGTTGATGGTCCGGTTCGGCCGAGGTTTCCCAGGCCAGTTTCACGCTGGAAGTCGTGAGGGCTTCCACGCGAAAATACTTGAGGGTGGGGAGCGCATAACTCACGATGCCCACCACCCCCCAGAGGCATAAACCAAGCCATACCGAACGCCAGATACGTGTCATGGAGGTCATTTTCGCAAAGAGCGGGGGAGATGGCAAGTTTCGTTATTTCGGATTTCCTGCTTCCGCGCTTTTTTCGTATAATGCGGTTAGGAACATCAACCCACCATCCACACACAACCCAAATTGAGCGCAGTCTTTCTATGCATCGAGTTTATCCTTTTACGGCGATTGTCGGTCAGGAGCGCATGAAGCGCTCGCTTATCCTGAATGCCATCGATCCTCAGATCGGTGGCGTGCTCATCCGCGGGGAGCGCGGGACCGCGAAATCCACCACCGCCCGGGGGCTGGCCGCCCTGCTGCCGGAGATCGAGGTGGTGGAAGGCTGCCGGTTCGGCTGTGATCCCAACCAGCCCGCGTTTTTGTGCACCGAATGTCAGGAACGGCTCCAGCGCGAAGGACGTTTGCCCGTGACCAGGCGCCGGATTCGTTTTGTTGATTTGCCTGTGAGCGCCACCGAGGACCGGGTGGTGGGTACGCTGGATATCGAACAGGCCATCAAGAAAGGGGAACGGCATTTCGAGCCCGGAGTCCTGGCCGCGGCCAATCGTGGCATGCTTTATGTGGATGAGATCAATCTGCTTGATGATCACGTGGTGGACCTGCTGTTGGATTCCGCGGCCATGGGGGTCAACGTGGTGGAGCGGGAGGGGATCAGCTTCCAGCACCCCGCCCGTTTCATCCTGGTGGGGACCATGAACCCGGAGGAAGGGGACCTGCGGCCACAGTTGTTGGACCGCTTTGCCCATGCCGTGGATATTGAAGGCATTCCGGACGCGCGGGCCCGGGTGGAGATCGTGCGTCGCCGCCTGGCTTTTGATCAGGACCCGGAAGGGTTCTATGAACAATGGCGGGAGGAAGAGGAGAAGCTTTCTCGGGAGATTGAACAGGCCCGGGCCCGGCTTCCTTTGGTTCACTATAGCGACCGAGACTTGTATCTCATCGCCCATGTCACCGCGTCTTTTGATGTGGATGGGCATCGGGCGGATATTGTGATCCTGAAAACCGCGCTGGCCAATGCCGCGTTCGAAGGCCGGTTGGAGATTTCGGAGCGGGATATCATGATCGGTGCGGAGCTGGCATTGCCCCATCGCATGAAGCGTCAGCCTTTCGAAGAAGGCGTGCTTTCTCCCCGCCAGCTCAAAGAAAAGCTGGAACAGGCCCGGGCTCGAGCGGATCAGGAATTCGGCCAGGAAGAGGCCGACGCGGATCAGGGAGGTGATCCGAATCAGGTAAAAAAAAAGGGGATGAGCCGGTAGAAGGCGGGGATGTGAGTCAGGACACCGCACCTTCGGGGTATGATGAATACGCGCCGGTCAATGAGCATTTTCAGAAGACGGCCACCGATTCGCAAAAGGGGGGCTCCAAGCAAGTTCCCCGCCGGGTGGTTCCTGTGGGCGAAACCTTCAAAACCAAACGGCTGGATACCAAGCTCGACAAGATGACCCGGGCCAAAGGGGGGCGGCGTTCCACCACCCGAACTCAACGCAAGCGCGGGCGTTATATCAAGGCGCGGCCTTTGAATCAACAACGGGCCCAGGATATCGCATTCGATGCCACGTTGCGGGAAGCCGCGGTGCATCAGGCCCATCGCAAGCGAGAGGGGGTCGCGTTTGCGATTGAACGCCAGGATTTACGCCGCAAGGTCCGCGTGCGCAAGGCGTCGAATTTGATCCTTTTTGTGGTGGATGCGTCCTGGTCCATGGCTGCATCGGAGCGGATGGAGGCCACCAAAGGCGCGGTCATGTCTTTGCTGGTGGACGCGTATCAGCGCCGGGACCAGGTGGGGATGATTGTGTTTCAGCGAGAACGGGCCCGGGTGGTGCTGCCCCCGACCAACAGCGTCGAGCTGGCCGAAAAGGCGTTGCGAGAACTCCCGGTAGGGGGCAAAACGCCCCTTTCGTCGGGGCTGTTCCTGGCCTACCAGGTGATCATGGCCGCGCGACGGCGGGACCCCGAAACCCGTCCCATTATGGTGCTTTTGACCGACGGTGCGGGCAATGTGAGCATGACGGGGATGCCCGCGCAGGAGGAGGCGTTACGCATGGCCGAACTCTTCAAAACCGCGCGCATCCGCACCATCACCATCAACATGGAACACGAAGCCTTTGATCGGGGGCTGGCCAGGAAGCTGGCTCAGGCTTTGGGTGGCTCCCTCTACAACCTGCCCGACCTCCGGGCGGATACCCTGGTGCGCACGGTGGAAAGCGAGCTGGTGTGGGCTAAGTAAACGTCTAAAAATGTGTTTCCGTTTTTGTGCTCATCGACTGAAGTCGAACACTTAAGGCCTACGGCCAATGGACGGCCTCCGCCGTCCAAAACGGCGACAAAAGAGGTCGCCGAAGGGCGACCATTGGCGCGAAGCGCCTCCATAGGCACGAGTTTACTCGGCAAGGGTTGCGGCAAAAAAGGGAAGTTATTTCTGGACGCTCACTAAATGAGCCGCGCGGCCAGCTCCGGCGCGAACAGGTCCAGGTGAGCCCGCAATTGCAAGAGGGCCAGGTCTCGGGCCTTGGCTTCGAGCATGATGTCGAAGTCCCGCATGGGCGGTAGGGCGCGGAGGAAGTCGATGAAGGCAAAGGGATTGACGTAGTGGCTATGGCGGTTGAGTCGGGGGGGATGGGGCTGCCCGCGGCGGTCGCGCACCATTTCGGTGGCAGGGGTGGCAAAGTGGATTTTGGGGGTTTGGTCCGGAGGCCAGGAAGCCAGGCACAACCGCAAGGCGTCCACCGTAGAAAGGCCGTGGGGGTTGTGCAGGCGGTGGTGCAGCGCGTCGAAAATCAGCCGTAGGCCTGTGCGCTGATGCACCCACCAGGCATCCAGCACGTCGAAGCTGCGATCATCGTGCTCCAGGACCAGACGCGCCTGGACCCGAGGGGGCAAGGATAGAAAAGCCCGGACGAATTCCGTCCGCGCCCGGTGGTGATCGTGGTAATGGCCGCCCAAATGCAAGACGATCACCGCGTCAGGCCCCAGATGCATGCCATCCAGGATGTCGGTCAGCGCGCTCAGCAAGCGTTGGGTCGTGGCCAGACGCTGGGGGTCTGGCGTGTTCAGCAGGGCGTACGCGGGCGCGTGGAAGCTGAGTCGGATGTCCAGGCGTCGGGCCAGTTCCCCCACCGCGTCCAGCTCCCGGGTGCAGGCTTCCACCTGGCGGTGAAATTGGGGCAGGTCGGGATGGCTGACATAAGGGGCCAGGTCCGCGGCCATGCGATACATCCGGATCCCCTGGGTGTCGAGGTAAAGCAGGATGTCTCGGAGATAAGCCAGGCTCACCGAAAGGTGGGGATGGTTTTGCCACCGGCGGGTGTCGTGGCTGCGCAGACCTGCCCGGCCCAGAATTTTCACAGCAAAACCGAGTTTCATAGGGCTATTGTAGCATCCCCGGCCCCAAGCGTCTAATGGTTTTCCTTTCCCCTCTACATGGGCTATAATTCATGGAACGCAGATTTACCCTGATGGCTGATAACTGATTCCTGATTCCTTCCCTTCGTGGTTTATTCATGATGACAACCACCACCTATCCTGCCATTGTCCTTGCCGGTTACTCGACAAAAAAACCAGACCCTTTGGCCGCGGCCATGGGCATGGAACGCAAGGCGTTGATCCCCATCGCGGGCAAGCCCATGGTCGCCTGGGTGGTCGAAGCATTGCGCCAAAGCCCGCGCGTCGGGCGCATCTATGTGGTAGGGATTCAACCCGAAGATGGGGTGGATTTCGGAACCGAGGTGGTGTATGTGCCCAATCAGGACGCGCATTTCGAAAACATCATGGCCGGGGTGGACGCGGTGCAGGCCCAGGAGCCGGAGGCTGTTTTTGCCCTCATCGCGTCCGCGGATATCCCGGCCCTGCATACCGAGACCGTCACCTGGTTCATCGAAACCTGTGAAGCCATGGAGGGGGATTTCTTCTATTCCGTGGTAGAAAAATCGGTCATGGAGCGGATGTTCCCCGATTCCCGACGGTCCTATGTGCCCATCAAAGAGGGGCGTTTTTGTGGGGGGGATCTGTTTTTCGTCCGTCTGGCCATCGCCCACACGAATCAAGACCTGGTACGGGAGCTGCTGGCCCGGCGTAAAAGCCCTCTGCAGCAGGCCCGATTGCTGGGGCTACGGGTCATTGTCAAGTTTTTGTTCCGCCGCCTTTCGATTCAGGATGCTGAGGCCATGAGCCAACGCCTGTTGCAGGCCCGGGGCAAAGTGGTGGTTTCGCCCTATGCCGACCTGGGCATGGACGTGGATAAACCGCATCAGTTGGAGATTGTCCGAGCTCTTTTGGAGGCGCGCCAGGCTTCATGAAGGGATGGGTTTCGCAATTAGAAGCGTTGGACCAGCGCTGGAGCAGCCTGTTGCGCGTGGATCAGCGCCCTGTTGGCAAGGCGATTGCGAGCGTAGCCGCTCATTTTGGGGATGGTCCCTTGTGGCTGGTGTTGTGGGTAGCCGGGATCATCGTTTTTTCCCCGCCCATACGTTGGCGCATCGCGGGCTGGCTCTTGGCATCTATCCTGGCCGCGGTGGTCACCTATGCCATCAAATTCACCCTCAAGCGCCCTCGCCCCCAGGAGCTTGATGGATTTTACAGCAAGGGCTACGATCGGCATGCCTTTCCCAGCGGCCATGCCACCCGTATGGGCACGTTACCCATCTTTGGGGCCTGGATTTTCCCCGGTTACGCGCCGCTCTTTTGGGTGGTCTCCCTTCTCTGCATTTGGGCCCGGGTGGCGCTGGGGGTTCACTATCTGGGTGATGTGCTGGCAGGATGGCTTATCGGTGCCCTGGCTAGTTTCCTGGTCATCTATCTCATGCTTCAATTTTCTCTGGGATAACACCATGGACCAACCTTTTCGCCTGTCCCTTTATCTGCGCCGTTTGGCCCAACACTGGAAGTTGATTCTCATCCCCACGGTCGTGGCCCTGCTGGTGGCCGCGTTGCTTTCCTGGCTGATGCCGGTGCGCTACACCGCGTCCACCGTGATGGTCGCGCCCAAGCAGCAGTTGGTATGGCGATGGACCAACAAGGTCTATGATGTGGTGGATATCCGTTCGGATTGGCGGGCAGAGGTCTTGCCCCTGGTGAAAACCCAGGCCACGGCAGAAAAGGCCCTGGCCCAGGTGGGGGATCGACTCAGCCGGGAGTATACTGTGGATCAAGTCTTGGCTGCGACCTCGGTGCAATCGGGCCCGGGCTCCACCTTCACCATCCGAGTCAAAGCGGATCATGCCGAGGACGCGGCCTTACTGGCCAATGCCCTGGCCCAGGCGCTGCCCGAGGTGGTCGCGGATCTTTATGCCGGGAATGTGGAAGCGTTTCAACAAGCTCAGGAGCAGGTGAATGAGGGCTTTGCGGAATGGGATGAACGTTGGCGGAGGTATCGTTCGACTTATGGCATTGGCCTGGGGTTTACCGGCGACCTGGCAGGCGTGGGCGAGGACACCATCTACGGCAACCAAAGCGCCATCAAACAGGAGCTCACCATCAAAAGCTCCCAGGTGGCGGAACTCAAGGTCTTCCGAGACAAGGTCGCGCGGGTTTTGGATGGGCTGCAACAGGGCACGGGTACCCCCTCGCTGGCCTTGCTGGATGATGCCATGCTGGCCCGTTATGGTCTGAGTCGCACCGCATTGCAACCTCTTTCCCCCGCCCAACAGCAAAAGCCCCTGGCAGACCTCCTGACCCGGGTGGATGCGGACCTCAACACGTTGGAGGAGGACTTGCAGGCTCTCCAGGCCCACACCGCGGAAATTTTGCAAGAGAAAGAGATGATCCTTCGTCAGCGTGGCAGTTGGTACGATTCGATCAAGGCCCTCGATGAAAAACTCATTGAGCTTAACGTCAAACGATTGGTGGAAGGGCAGCGGGTCCAACAGGTGAGCAAGGCGCAGGTACCGACAAAGCCTTCTCAACCCAATTGGGGGTTGAACCTGGGCCTGGCCCTGGCTGCGGGGCTCCTGGCGGGCCTGTTCCTGGCTGTGGTCGCGGTGTATTTCGGCCCCGGTTCATAAAGCAGTTCAACGGCGGGCAAGCCCGCGCCGATACCGAGGAAAATGGGAACGCAGATTTGCGCCGATGCTTCGCAACGCAGATTTGCGCAGATGTTCGTCATGCTGAGCGACCGGAGGGAGCGAAGCCTGCCCTGAGGAAGCGAAGGGCATCTAGCGAGCGAAGCGAGCGCCATGCCGTGGTTTTTTGCGCTTCGCTAGAACCTGTTATGAACTTATCGCCAGTTTTACGCCATTTTGTGGATGGCGGGCGTTTCAATTCGCCACGGATGACGCTGATGCGACGGATCGACACGGATTTTTTGGGAAAAAGCATGGTATCTGTTTGAAAAATCCGCGAAAATCTGCTTTATCCGCGTTATCTGCGGCCAATTCCAACCTCCGATGCGGCGATCTTGAGCTTTGAGGGAAGCAAAGTGCATAACAGCCTCTAGATTCCTCGGTCCCTCCGCTCCCTCGGAATGACGTTGCCAGGCTTTACTGAACACTGATTACTGATGACTGATCACTGGATGCACTGCAAAAAGGTATTTCAACACGGAGACACGGAGGACCCAGAGAAAAATAAGGGGGTTCACGGAGAAAATCCTCTCCAAACCTTATCATTTTCTTTCTCCGTGCTCTCTGTGTCTCCGTGGTTAAGGTTTTTTCAGGACATCCATCACTGATTACTCCACCAACGGAGGCATCCCATACACTTCCCAAATATCCTGAAACACCTCGGGCGCGAGGGGATAGATGAGGCGCAGCATCTGATGGGCCACCTCTCGTATTTCCCATTGGGCAGCCTTATCCAGCCGCAGCCAGAAGAAATGGCGCAATCCTGGGTAATGCAGGGTCATGACCAGGCGGGTTTCGGCCGCGTTGGGGAGCAAGAAGCGGGCATCCTCCTTGCGAATGTCCATGGCTCGCAGTTGCTGATACGCGGTTTGTAAATCCTCCCACGCGTTTTCGAGCACGGCCCGGGCTTCTGGCTTTGCCGCAATCGCAGGGGGGATCACCGGTTGCCACCCCCCTTTCTTCAAATCCACATAACGTTGGCTTTCCTGGCTAAAGGAAGCCAGCCGATGGCGTACGATCTGATGACTACAGGTGCGCGAGATGCCTTCGATGAGAAAGGTGGCGGCACCGTGCTTTTCAGGCTCGGGAAGACCTTGGGTGGGCACATAGCCCAAAAGCGTCACGTGGGGCATAGTTCGTAGCAAGATGGATGAAAGAGAACGCTGATTTGCGCAGATGCAACGTAGATGTTCGTCATGCTGAGCGACCGAAGGGAGCGAAGCATCTAGCGAGCGAAGCGAGCGCCATGCCGTGGTTTTTGCGCTTCGCTAGATTTCCTTCGGCTGCGCTCAGGACATGCCTCGGTCGCTTCACTCCCTCGGAATGACGTTGCGAGGCTCTATTTTCAAAGCCGTCGCCACGAGCGGCGGCTCGCCGATACCGAGGAAAACGCCTCGCGGCCAGGCTGGCGTGACTCGTATTCCGTATTGCGTATTGCGTAACGACTGGACGGAATACGGAATACGCAATACGAACCTTTGCCAACTCGCCCAACGTCGGCCTGGCGATCCTTCCGCAACCGACGATCACGCTATTTTCATAGCAGTTAAAGCAAATCACGGAACACGGCCGGGAGGATGGGGCTGGCCAGGCGAACCATGCTTTCGGCCAGAGGAGATTGGGACTGGCGCCAGAAGTCCCGGATGTTCCGGGCGTTCATGCTGAAAATCCAACGATCCTCGCCCATGTCGGTGAATTCCACGGTGGGCAGGCTGACCAGCAACAGCACATCCCGGTCCAGGGGTTGATCCGTGACCCTGAACACAAAGCGCACATGCTCGATGATGTCTTCGTGGCCTTCCCGGATGCGCAGATCAATGAACGTGGGATTATGGCCCATCTTGGCATCGGAGCGATAGCAAACCCGGCCCGCGAATTCGATGAGATTTTCCTGCATACTTCCCGCGCCCCGGGGGATGGGCGTTTGGGCCATGTATTCCGAAAGCAAACGAGTATGGCTGAGCAGTTCGACATTCATCATGAAGTCATGATATCATAACTTCCGTGCCAGCAAAAAGCTGGAGAGATTGACAAAGCGCTTGCTTTTTTCTACAATCCATGCTTGAATCTATCGGATGCCCAACCCCATTCCCCATCAGGGAGTTGCATCATGCCACAAACTGCCTCCACGCCCAAGGCCAAGCAGATGACCTATCCAGGTGCGCTGAAAGTCTATATCGCCTTGATGAAACCCAAGGTCATCTTTCTGCTGCTGATCACCACATGGGGAGCCATGTTGGTTGCAGGGGGCGGAAGGGTAGGATTTTTCACCTTTTTGTGGACGACGTTGGGGGGCATTTTTGCCGCGGGCGGTGCAAACGCGATCAACCATTTTCTGGATCGCGATATCGATGAACTCATGTATCGCACCAAGCGGCGGCCCATCCCCGCGGGCTGGGTTCCCTCCTCCCATGCCATTGCCTTTGGCGTGTTCCTGAACATTCTGGCTTTCCTTCTGTTGACCACCCAGATCAATCTGCTTTCCGCGGTCCTGGCCCTGATAGGTTCCCTCTACTATATTTTTATTTACACCATCTGGCTTAAACGACGCACCCATCATAACGTCACCATTGGCGGTGTGGCAGGCGCGATCCCGGTTCTGGTGGGGTGGGCCTCGGTCACCGGAGGGCTTAACCTGACCGCATGGCTTCTATTCCTCATCGTCCTTTTGTGGACCCCGCCTCATACCTGGGCTTTGACCCTGGTGGTGAAGCGAGATTACGCCCGGGTTAACGTCCCTATGTTGCCGGTTTCCATTGGCGAAGAAGAAGCCCGACGCCAGATATGGCTTTATTCATGGATTTTCTACATCAGCACCCTGCTACCCACCCTTTTTCGTACCATGGGTTGGTTTTATCTGGCAGTCGCTTTGATCACAGGCGCCATTTTCATGCGAGGCGCGGCCCGGGTCCATCGCGAAGGGCTCAAAAAGGACGCGTTCAGTTTGTACAAGTACTCCCTGCTGCACCTGGCCCTGCTTTTCGCGGCCATGGTCGTAGACACCATTTTGGTGCAAATGTATCCCTTTATGGGATGGTAACGAGCAGTTCATCACCTCATTGTCACCGTCTTCGCTTATCTTCTCAAAAGTATAGGTGTTTATGAAACGATCATCCATTCTCTTGCTAACCGTCCTCTTGCTGGTGGGTCAGATTTTACTGATTACCGGGTATCAACCCAGTTGGGCTCAAAGTACTTCTGGGAACCCGGCTTCTGGAGCCGAGGCCCTGGCCTTTTTGCCCCCAACGGCCCGGCCTTCCCTCACCCCATCTCTGACTCCGAACACCCCTGCTCCCACCCAACCCCCGGGGGGAGGGCCCGCGCCCACGCAGCCCGTTGTGGTCACGCCTACCCCGGCGCCCCCCATTGTGGTGGTACAGACCTCCGCCCTGAATGTACGTCGGGGACCGGGACTTATTTATGATCGCGTAGGAGTCGTGCACCGGGATGAACGCTATCTGGTGCTGGGGCAAAACGTCTCGGGCGATTGGCTGCAAATCGATTTCAACGGTCGGAAAGGCTGGGTCTTCCGTGCTTTGGTCACCCTCCAGGGGGACCCCTCCCACATTCCGATTATTATCGATATCCCGCCCACACCTACCTTTACCCCCACC
>JALWZT010000343.1 GCA_027002405.1 Anaerolineae bacterium
TAGCATGGATAGCACCTCAATGGATGAAGTTTTGGCGAACTGATTTTACCAGCCATTGGTGGTGCTATCCTATTTCTAATTCGCTTTACTTTGTTGCTTAGCTCGGCATGTCTGGCCCTCGAATTGTTAACATAACGTTATTCCCGATAATGTCTAATACAATTCAAAGAAAGGATAAATAGATTGGAGTCTCTGTAATTCCTGGATGACGTTTTCCGGCTGCGTATGAAGTCGGTTTACGATCATCTGTATGCTGACCCCCCGATCCAACACCTTGTTCCATGTGCCAAAGATTCTATCCGAGGTATTGCCGATTGAATATGCCGTTATCAATACTTCTCTTCGGGCCTGGTCTAACAGTTCGTTAATCGTAGATTCAATTGAACGTCTGCCCGACCCCATCCAGGCAAGACCTGAGACAATCACTTCCACAGTCACGGCATATTCTCCAGCAACAGGTTCCTGTCAAGCCGCATATTCCGATGTTCACAAGACGTTTCGGAGATCAGCGTGCAGGCGTAGCAGGCAGCGCCGTTATATTTCCCTTGACCGAAATGCTCTTCTCCACAAAGCGGATCATTGGAGCAGACATCGATATCTTGCAGAGCATTCTCCAGAACGCGTTCAAATTCAGGCACCAGCGCAATCAATCCACCCAGGGTGCCATCGCCACCAGGCTGTGAAGTGAAGAGAAGAACGCCGCCGGTTGCCTCTCCGCTTTGTTCATCAAAATCAATATATACCCTTTCCCGAATGGCGGCTGAGGAATAACCCGAATCGATGGAAAGCGCATTGATAAGGCGGTGGGAGAGTGTGTGCCACCAGACGAATTCAGGATGAAACTGGTGGCGGTTGAAATCCTGAAGGGAAATGGCTGATACAGTGTATTCTGAGGGATGATTCCAGGCATGCAACCATCGTCCTGTTTCAGTACCATGCAATTGTAGTTTTTCTCCTGGCGGCAAATCAACAAAAATACCCTCCCCAAATAATTCCACCCCTGGATACCAGACACGGCCATCTTTTTCAAATGAGACAGGAACCAGTTCGGAATCCATGAGATTGCCAGCGGGTGCACGCCGGTAGCCCTTCTGCACCATAACCACGCGGAGTCTGTTCACCGGCGTTATTCGCAATCGCCTGCCTGTGGCGGTGGTGATAATACGAACCTGGTTCTGGATGACCTCAAACTGAGGTGGATATCCCGGAGCGTTTGGAGGGATGGTTCGTCCATGACTGGCTGCATTTTTCAGAGCAGTCAGTTCTTGATTTCTGAGTTTGAAAGGGTCGTCCGGTAGATCCTGAAGCACGTCGGCAATGGCATTGGTGACCGTCTGATCACCAAAGGAATTGATCTCGTCAATCACTGATGAAGCCAGCAATCCTTCCTTAACAAGCCGCTGAAGCATGGTTATCAATTCGTCTTTTGATGATGGAAGAGTGGCAACCAATACACCGTAGATGAGTGAACGTTCAAGAATGCGATGTAAGACAGTATCGCTTTCCGGGATGGTCAGGGAGGTAACGATCTCAGCGATGCGAAGATTCGAAGCTCCGCGCTGAACAATACGGGAAGCGTGAGAGCAATTGCCAGGGCGATAGGCGTTGTATCCAGACTCCTGTTCGGGAAACCTCCCGGAACATTGCCAGTCCCGGCTGTAGGCAAGCCCAAGATTGATAGAGGCGCCACAATTTGGACACTCGATCCGTATATTCCGCAGTGACCCCCCACCTCCTTTCCATCGCAAATAGGACGGTTTGCAGTTTCGTTGCGTGTGTGGGATCATACCAATCCAGTCCACATCATCCAGATGTCCGGCAGGACAGGCACGCACAAAACGCACCGCTTCCCTGTTGGCTTTGTCCCAGTTGGGTTCTTCTCCATTTTCGTTCCGACACCTGGGGCAATCTTTTCCTTTATACAAAATACCATGCCGG
Organism: Anaerolineae bacterium; assembly: GCA_027002405.1. Lineage (GTDB taxonomy): Bacteria > Chloroflexota > Anaerolineae > J102 > J102 > M2005. The sequence continues at coordinate 1,939 of JALWZT010000343.1, forward strand.
GTGCACAACGACCATTGAGGAAAGGGTTTCGTTTTGTAAATCCATTCTGCCTCTGGTTTACCCAGTTCCGCATTGGAAGGAATGCGTACGATTCCGGCTCCATCCAGCAATGCTTTCGAAAGACGCCGATCGGTAATCTCAAATTGCGTGGGAGATCGATGGTCGAAAAGGCCGGAATATTCCAGGGAGGGGATCATGCGAGGTCCATGAGGTCCTTCCAGAATAGCGCCCGGTCCATAGGTGGTAATGAATTGGGAACGTCTGATCTGAGTCATAACAGTTTATCTCCGGTCTTTAAATCCAGTGGTTTCTTCCACATCGCGCAGTGAATTGGGTGCGTTCTCAAAGGCCTCATCAAACCCACTGTTGCGATGTTGGGCGTCGCCCAAGACGACGTGGCGTTGGGGTTGTTGCAGCATGGCATATTCGTAATACACAAACTCATCTGGATCGGGATGGCGTTGAGCGATATGGTGCCAGCGATCCAGCTCAGAAGCCGTTTCCTGGCTGGTCAGCCCGGGCGGAGGTCTTCGCCCGTCGGGCTGGTCAGCAGCACGATTTTCGAACAGATCCGGAAGGACATCCACCTCCTGTGAATGTCGGAGGTCCTTCATGATATATGCGTGGGCGTGGTATTTCCCGGACAAACGTTGCTGAACCCGCCACTCCTCGCTGATCGAGATGCCATGGATCTCCCGGGCCTGGCGCAAGAGAATCACGGTCAGAGGCCCGAGCCCCCGATCGCGAGCGCGAGGCGAGAAAGGAGCCACCGTCACTGGCTCCACATACCGGTAAAGGGCGCCATGATAACCGGTGAAAAATTCATAGTGGTCCAGATCGCGAGGTCGGGTTGCCCGAAAGAACGTAACCACAAGCCCATTGGTATGTCTGCCAACGCGGCCGGTGGACTGAATGTAGGAAGCCGTGGTCTTTGGCTGGCCGTGCACTACCATCAGGCTCAGACGGGAGACATCAACCCCTGTTCCGAACATGGAGGTAGCGAACACGGCATCCAGGGCGGAAGGAAGCGGATCGCCGACGCGTTTCAGCATGGCAGGCAGATCCGTGGAACTGGCTCGGCTGGAAAGCTCCAGCCTGCTATATTCATCCAGTTCTCTGGTATCATTCCCTGCTCGATGTCGTAACCACTGAGGAATATCCTGGCGATAAAGGGAAAGGGCGCCAGCGAGTTCGCGGACAGCGTTGAAATAACCCACCAGAGTCCAGAAAGGATCAAGCTCTTGATCCGAAACCTGACCGCGAAGCTCCTGCGCCCGTTGCAATAAAGAAGCCCAGATGCGAACAATAGGGGTTTGCGCTCCCTTACCTGGAGCGCAGATGCCCACATACAGACGCCCCGGACGATCGGTGTCCAGCGGATGAACGATATCGTCCGTGGCAAAGAAACGATCATCCGCGGTCAGGGCCGAAGGCGGGAACTGAAACAACCTTCGGGCGAACAATGACTGCACCTGCGCATCCGCTTTCCGGACGGTCGCTGTCGAGGCGATGTATTTGGGGATGATTGTTTCTTCCCCGTCCCGTCGTTGACTCAGCAAATCGATGGCGGTTTCATAAAGGCCTACCATGCTGCCGAGGGGGCCTTCGATAAGATGCAGCTCATCCTGGAGAATCAGATCGGGAGGAGTGAAGGGCCTTACCTCGCGGGACAGACCGGACATTGGGGGGTGTGGCTGAAATTCTTTTTTATTACGATTGATCTCAGGAGGACAGCCCTCGCGATAGTACCCAAAACGGCTGTGATAATGGGTGACATTCCCAAAAAGCGAGGCCGCTTTCTCTTCAAAGGCCAGACGGGCGAATTTGTCCACTGTGGCGATGACCAGGGATGGCGCCCGGCGGTAAACCTGATCATCCACCGTGAAGGCGGGGATCGGAATGGCCCTTGCCCGGTGTTGAAAGTTTTCTTCCCGGAAAGGTTCCGGAATATCCTGCCAGTCTTCATCGAATGTCGCCACCAATCCTGGCTCCCGGTTTTCTTGCAGACCCAATGCCGCCTGACGTACCTGACGACGGCGTCCTCCTCTGGCATTTCTTCTCAGGGGGACGACTTCTGCCCAGACATGCTGGTTCAATTCGCAGGATGGATTGGGGCAATAAATCTCAAAATCGGCCTCTTTTTCTCTACCGTTTTGTTGTGGATAGCTGAGGATGAAATAGCCAGGACGGGAGGCCCGGACTGCAGCCAGCCTGGCTTCGTTTCGTCCATCGATAAGCAGGGGGGCCACATCATCCTGCCACCATGTATCCAGCCTCGCCGCAGAGATCCGCTTCTGAGCGGGAATCCGAAGGGTTATCGATAAGGTTTTGTATCCGCGGGCATGGAGAGAGATGGAGGCGTCAAGAACCTGACTGGTATCTGTTGGAGCGGGAATTACCGAAGGGATGATGGCGCTTCTTCCCCCCGAATACAGGAAGTGCAGTGTGATATCCCCCTCCCTCAATCCTTCAGATGGCACCGCCAGCACGCTGCCACACGCCGGACAGTGCGTCACCTGTGCTGGTTCGCCTTCCCCAATGATTTGATTATCGCGGGCGATACGGACAAGTCTGTTGTCATGTCCCTGATAGCCGGAATGCAGTCCTTTGAGGATATCCAGTGCACCTGCAAAATACAGATATTTGCCACCCGAGGCAGGGGGAATGGGACCAAAGCTCTGTAGCCGATTGGGTGTGACGCCTCCACCCACCCAAAGCCCGGCGGAGAATCGAGTTTTTCCCCACAGAAATCTTTCTCTGGATGAATATCCTTTTGGACGCCAGCCCGCGGGCTGCCCCTCCTTCAAGCCCTGCACCCGCAGATATTCGCAGGCGGTGATGACGCCCAGCGCCCGCCGAAACTGCTGGATGGTCAGCAGGCGCAGGGTGTACCTGGAGATGACGCTGACGCCGCCCCCGGTCACATCATGCTCATCGCCACCACGAACGATGGCCCTTCGACGCCGCAGCGCCAGGGTGAAAGCGGTAAGCCCGAGATAGGCTTCGGTCTTGCCGCCGCCGGTGGGGAACCAGAGCAAATCACAGAATTTACGATCCCCGTGATGCGGCTGGATCAGCGCGGGCAGGTTGAGAAGGATAAAGGCAAGCTGGAAAGGACGCCATTTGAAATCGGCTCCCGTCTTACCCTGCTGTTGGTTTCGCCATTGAGCCTGCGTGTCGATGGCTTTGTTGGCAAAGCAAAATGCCAGCCGGGCCTGCCTGTCGCTGGCAAGCAAATCAATGGCCTCCTGCATCCGATTTGCAGCCAGATGGCATTGATCGAGGTTGGCTCGGGCGACCGATTGGAATCTGTTGTCGAGTTCAGTGATTCTGCCTTCCTGTTCCTCAATCCATTTTCGATATCCATCTACCAGGGGTTGTAATGCCTGGCGCAACGCTTCCGGTTCCCAGAGTTCAGCCAGTTCCGCGGGACGGAGTTCGGGCTCCGAACCATACCTGTCATTCCAGCCCATTTCAGGCGCCTGGATGGGGTAGATGGGCGTCAGTTCAGTGCGGACATCCGGGGCTGCGAAACGGCTGCGTGCAGACTCAGGAACGATTTCCGCATCAGTCCAGATGAATGGCGCTGACTGAGGTCTCTGTGCTTCATCGATGAAGGGGCGTTCGGGATCGATGTCTTTCCATATGGCTCCACACATATGCCCGCGGGCCATGGCCCGGTGTTCCCGATACAGCATGGACAGATTGCGATTTTCCCTGACTTCAGGATTATCGAAGTCCTCACCCGCCACTTCCCGCACGATCTCTACCGGCACCAGCTTCGTTTGCGCCCCGAGATTCACCCGGATTTGTGGCTGGAAGACATAGCTTGAGGTGGGAGGACGTTTTTTGGGATCATCGACAGGGGTGCGGTTGACCAGAAAAACCGAAACACGCCAGGCATCACCGGGTAATCGTCTGGTTCGAAGAAACAACTCAACATGAGGGTCGGGTTCAGGATGCCAGTTTCTTCGGTCGGCAGTGATGGCTATCTTGGAAGAGAGAAAATGATAAGGATGCCTGCACCATCCCTCCTCATCACGATAACGCGCCCAGGTGGCGCAGATTTCGATTTCGGGCGTCTGTCCCTCCGGCGCTTCCACCGTAAAAGAAAGCCCAATGGAATGCGCCAGAGAACGGGGGTCCAGAGCAGGAGAGAAGATACCCGGCAGGACTGCAAATCCCTCGCTATGCTGATCCTCCTCGCTGCTGGACTCCTCAATGACCATATCCACGCTGTCCTCAATGCGATCTTCCAGCCTCAGGCCGGCCAGGGACTCCGTGGGTGGCTGGAGCACGCCTGTGATATATTCGGAGAAGGGATCATGGTCTGACGGCAGGCATTCGCATGGGCCTTCACGGGGGCCCAACACTTCTTTGACCAGGGCAACCAGCATTTCATTGCGTACGTTCATGCGACAATTCCTCTTCATGTTTGGAGAAGTGGCACCATGACAACAACGGACAGGTGTTGCAATGGGGCGGTTTGCGTTTCAGGCAGACCAGATGGGCCAGGTCCAGAAGAGCATAGTTGAAAGCCCGGGGTTCTTCGTGATCGAGCAGAGCGGCCAGGGCCTTCTGGAACCGTTTGCTGCGTCGCGAGGAATCTTTGACCTCCCAGCCAAGCAGCCTGCCTGTGACCCGAACCGTGTTGGTGTCCATAAGGACTTCCGGCTTATTCCAGGCAAAACAGCGAACAGCCCCGGCGATGTACTCACTGACACCGGGCAAAGTCAGCAGGTCTTTTTTATTGTGAGGGATCTGTCCGCCAAAATCCTGTTCAATGCGTTGAGCCATTTCATAGAGGAGATCCACGCGCCAGCGCAGCCCCAGAGAATAAAGCGCCTCATGCAGGCTTTCTTTATCCGCCTGCGCCAGTGTATGGATGTTGGGATACCTGGCGATGAACGACTCATACACCGGTTTCATCTGCTTCACCTGTGTGCGATGAAGCAAGATTTCTGCTACCAGAATGCGATAGGGATCAGTGGTAAGTCGCCAGGGAAATGGTCGAAAATGTTTTTTCCCCCAGGAGATCAGATTCTGACGAACCTGCTGGATTTCGGATGATGACAGAGGGATGACCAGGGATTTCATCTGGTTCTCTTCCCGGATTCCTGTTCTCCTGCTGATGTAAGCGCCCGAATGATGGCCGTCATCACAGGCGGGCACACTGCATTGCCCAGCAGGTGAATTTTCTGTCTCCGATTGCCATGTTCAAGCCTGAATTCAGGCGGAAACCCCATGGCGGTCTGGAGTTCAGGCGGTTGCAACATGCGCATCATGTGGCCGCCATTGCCATCTGGCTTCACCAGAGCAAACCTGTCCAGAGTGGTGATGGTGCGCAAAGGAGCTTCCAATCGCTGCCATCCGCCCGAGCCGTCTGAGCCATAATATACCAGCAGAAAGGGCGACTCCTTACCCAGGACCTGGAAAGCTCGCTCCGCCCTTGCCAGCGTCGATTTCGCCCGTTTCGGTGTGACCAGAGGCGAGTATCGATAGTGACCGTTCAGATCGACAGCCTGCAACGCGGGGGGTGGTGAAGCGCACAGGGGGTGTATTTCAGGGGGTTCCTGCTCCCGATCGCAGACTATGTACAGGCGCCTGCGCTTTTGCGGCACATTAAAATCACTGGCTGTCAGAAATTGTTCCCGGCAATGGTAGCGCAGCGAGATGGAAGCCCGTCGTCGGGGGTGAGTCCCTCGCAGAATCTGCAGAAAGTCCTGATAATAGTCCCACTTCGTCATGGCGACGACATTCTCGATGACGAGCCATCGAGGCTGAAACACCTCGGCAAACCGCCAGACATTCCAGGACAACCGCAGACTGGCTTTTTCTCTCGCTCGCGCACCGCGAGCCACGCTGTGACTGGTGCATTCCGGAGACGCCAGAATCAGGTCGATATCACCGATTTCATCTTTAATTTCGCGGATGCGCTGGCGCGAGAGAGAGGCCAGGTCGACGGGAAAGAACTTCGCTTCGGGGAAGTTATCCCGATACACCTGGCCAGCCAGCTCCCATTTGTCGAAGCCAGCCACGATCTCGACGCCGGCCGCGCGCGCCCCCCAGGAGTTGCCGCCGATGCCGGAAAAAAGATCAATGGCTTTCATGATGAAGGCTTAAATCTGTTTAAGACTGATGGTTGCGGAAGAAATTCTTTATCAGCAAAAAGGTGGACAGCGCAAGCGTAATCAGGGAAATTACCATGAGAACAAATGCAAGGCCCGTGCCAGTCCAGTTCAGGGTCAAGAGATAAGAGGCAAGCAAACCAGGGGTCACGGTCCTGTCTAACTGATGTAAGTCAGCCCAAAAGGAAGGGAGCATTAGCAAAACTAGAACCATTGACAGGCTTGCAAATGCAATGGATGTAAAGAAATTCAGTTTGTCTTGTTTCGATGTAGAGTCTGCCAGAAAAAGTTCATCCATGTGCTCAACGAGTGCATTTAAGTTGGCAATGTTTTCTGATGCATGTTGCAGCGATAGTGGAATCGCACAGGACTCTAGAAGATAGGAAGCCTTTGTTAGCGCGAATTCCACACGACTCCATGTTACAGGATTGTTAAGCGTTTGTGCAATAGCAAGCAGCCGACTGAGATTCGCTGTTTGAGAGATAATCTCATTAAACTCAAAAAGCAGATCTTCTGTTCTCTGTTCATCAACAATGCCTCTTCGCTTTTGGTGCATCAAATCCACACAGCCCTGGAGTAATTGCGAGCTGGAATGTTCGATGAGTTGGGCAAGCACGCGAATTTCAGCAACAAATTCAATGAGTCGCTCAATAGCCTCCCAGTATTGCAGATATTTCACACGGCTGGTTTCAATTTCAGAAGGCATGGTTGAGATAAATAGATCGCATTCCCTGGCATCCTGCGAAGGCATGATCAGAGCGACCCGAGAGTTCATAACACAAAGTTCATCATGCCAGCTTGCGAGATTGTTTTCTCTGAGAGAATCAAGCATGTCATCTCGCAGGTGAGGGAAAAACCGCCCACTTCCCGAGGGATTGCCGGAAGCAGATGGAGATCTCCCAGGCTTACGTAAAAGAGAACCCTCCAGGAGATTCAACAGTTTTCTGCGTACAGTGATGGAACCATACAAATCATCAATTGTTACAGGGACAACTCGTCTGAAAGTGCGCCCTTTTTTCTCCTTCTGTTTATCTGTTTCCTGATTCATCTCCGTGTTGCTGGATTCTTCATTACGTTGCCTTTCCGGGCTTTTTTTGTTTGAAGGTTTGTCTTCTGTCTTTTCCTTTTCTGAGTCTCTTTTCTCCGCCTGTTCGCGATAGGATGGTAAAAGATGAGGACTGGCATAAAGATCATCAATATGGTAGATGACATAGGAATCGTGGAGGGGATAAGACAGTTGCGGAGGGGGTTCGACCAGATGAATGATTCGATCCCCAACCTGGATCTGATAATTTGCTGCCTTTACAAATGCTTTTCCCACTTCCATGGCAAGTTGCCATTGTGCTGGAGAATACTTGACTGTCCCTTCGATGTTTTCTTCACCACTCAGCCAGTCTTCTCCTCCCAGCCAGCGTAACAACTCTTCTACCGATTGTCTTTTTTCCTCAAGCAGGATATCATCATCTGCAAGTTTTTTCGAAAGTTGATCCAGCCAGTGAATTGCGCTTGGAATGTCAAATGGGGTCTGCAGGCGGGCGACGTCGGAAGCAAGCTGCTCCAATGGCGTTGCCTGATGATATTTTCTGACAAGTTGGATGACAAGCATCCCGAAAACAGAAGGACGAACAAAAATATCCCAACTCTTCCAGATGGGAAGAAATATCTTTTTGAACTGGAAATTTGTTCGCATTGTATGGGGAAACTCATGATAATAAGCTTTCTTATTGAATCGATAGACTGGCCCAATAAACGTCTCCAGTAAGTTTTGACGAAAAATCCCCGTAGCGAATCCTGCTTCCGCCGTGGTCATTCCTTCCTGAATGTCAGGGTAATAGAAACTATTCTCAGCAGGAAGAAACCAAACGCTCTTTAAAATTTGGGGATAAAGTTGATCTCGAAGGGCCTTGCGATAATCATCTGTGCCACGTAATGAATGGAAAGCTTCTCTGTCTTCCTCCCTTACAAAGCGATTGAGGTTCATCACCATAATGACATTGGTGTGGCCGCGGGCGGATACGATGGCTGGCATGATAGATACTCCTGAAAGTTGTGGCCAAATCAGGTGATGTCATAAACCTTCAACACCTCATCACCATAATGGTTGATGACTTTGATGGCGATTTTGCCCGTGGAGGGTTTGGGGAAGGGGCGGCTGACGGTGCGGTAGAGGCTTTGCCAGGCCTCTTCGTTGATTTCCGCCTTCAGCACCCGCTGGAGTTGTTTGTAGGGCGATTTCATGCCGCTGAAGTACGCATGACGCACGAAGAAGCTCTCTTCATTATAATCGGTGTCGATGAACCAGCAGGCGATGTCGTCCACGGAACTGGCCCGGATTTCGCCCGTGGTCGGGTCGTAAATATCCAGCCCCCGGATTTCAACTTCGATCTGATCGTCGCCCACGTCCCGGACTTCGATATCCGGCTCGCCGAAGATCATGAACAGGTTGCCCGAGCCCGTCTTCTTGAGCAGGGCCTCGCCCATGGCCAGGTCCGGATTCATCCGCACGGGAAGCACTTCCAGCCTGCCGTAGCGCTTCGCCTCCTCTGAAACGTGGGGGTCAAAGGCGAAACCGCAAACCAGAAGCAGATCGAAGCCGACTCCGCGCACCGCTTCTTTGGCCGCCTCTTTGACCAGTTGCGGCCCGACCGTGCCGAATTCCGGCCCGATGGCCACGGCCACCCGTTTGATTTCGCCATCCTTCGTGGTGTATTCGCCCTCGGCCTGAATCCATGTGCCCGCAAATGGCTCCAGCATGTCGAACTTCAGGCGCTCCCCTTTCTTGGTGTTTTGCACGCCCGCGCGCCGCAGGTTGGCGAGAATGGTCTCGATGAATATCTCCGCATTCTCCTCTTCCGCAGCCCGTTCGCTGGCCGGACGTTCCATGTCGGGGCTGATGATGCGGTAGGGGCTCAGGCTCTCCACAGTGAAAGGCCCGGTCACGCGAATGCGCTTTTTATCTTCATACGGCTGGTCGTAAAGGATTTCCTGGCCCGCGTTGCGGGCGATGGAGTCGTCGATCTCCTGCTGGCGCTGGCGGCGCAGGCTCCACCAGGCTTCCAGCTTCTTCCAGGCGTCGGAGTCGGGCGTAATGCCCTGGTCGGCCAGGGCCTTTTCGGTGGCCTGACGCTCTTTTTCCGTCTGGTAGGGGGAGGGCAGTCGCGGGATTTCCCACTCCTCCCAGTGCTGGCCCGTCAGCGCATTGATCTCCGCCCGCAGCTGATCCAGCTCGGGTTGGTAGCGTGCGTGGATAGCGTCGATTTCTTCGTTGTTGGCAACATCCTTTAGTTTGATATGTGGAACAGAGTGATAAACGAAACTTCTACGCACATCGAGGCCAAAGGAGGGAGGAATAGCGTCCGGGGGGATGCGTCCCAGTTCCTTTTGCTTTTTGAAGCCTTCGGGGGAGTCCGCCAGCAGATAGTAAGGGAATTTTGCCCCCATGAGCCGGGCCCGGGCCAGGGTCACCGCCACCCGCGAGGTATCGATGGTGATCCACCGCCTCCCCCACAGCTCGGCCACGTAGGCGGTGGTGCCGCTACCACAGGTTGGATCTAGAACAATATCGCCTGGATCTGTGGACATTAACAGACATCGTTCAATAATTTTGCTATTGGTTTGAACAACGTACAGCATATCCGGAATTTTGCCAGCCGTATCTTCCCACCAATTTGTAATCTCAATAACAGGCGAGTCATCAGGAAGATAAAACTTATAGCCCAAGCCTTTTGGCGTCTTGGTTATACGTCCACTTTTTTTGAGCCGTTCCATTTGAATTTCATCCCCCTTCCATTGTCTCAAATAAGTTTCACCTTCGAAATAGAACTCAAAAGGGCCATTAGAACCGCTGATTTTATCGACCCGATAAACCCGCACTCCTTCTGGAAGCAACCAGGGAGCGCGTTTTTCCTCGGAAGTCAATGCTCTCGAAATCCCATCAGGAGATTCACAGCGCAAAGCAAGCTTGCGGGGGTCTTCTGTAGAACCCTCATTGATCGCTCGTTCTCTAAATATCTTTTTTGATTTACAGAGTGATTCATCTTTGGCATACCACAAAATATAATTAAACGCATTCATTATGTGTTTTGCCTGAGGTGAACCCTTTTTCCAAACAAGCGTAGAAATATGATTTTCGCTTCCAAACACTTCATCCATTACAGAACGAACCAAATGAACATTTTCATTGGATATTTGGACAAAGATACTTCCATTTTCATTCAACAATTCCCTGGCCACCACAAACCGATCCCGCAGATAGCTGAGATAGGAGTGGACGCCTTTCTCCCAGGTGTCGCGAAAGGCCTTGATCTGCTCCGGCTGGCGCACCACGTCCTCCACTTTGCCATCTTCCACCTGGCGGCGGTCGATGCGCACCTGCCAGTTGGACCCGAATTTGATGCCATAGGGCGGGTCGATGTAGATCATCTGCACCCGGCCCTTTAATCCCTCCTTCTCGGCCAGCGAGACCATCACCTGCAGCGAATCCCCCAGGATCAGGCGGTTGCTCCAGCGTTGTTCGTGCTGATAGAACTCGATGAGCTCTTCGAATTCGATGCCGTTGAAGTCATCAAACAGGTCGAGCTGTTGCGGCGCGTCCCCCTGATGCGCCCGCAGGTCCTCGATGATGGCCTGCGGCTGGATCTTCTCCTGAATGTAGATGGGCGGGACGGGAACGGCCAGGGGGTCCAGGTCTTCCTCATCCTTGCCCTGCCACACCAGTTGCGGGTCCAGTGACGGGTCGCGCGGATAGAGCATGGTGCGGGGCTGCTGTTCATCCTCAGCCACAAAATCCCGCAGCTCCTCGGTGGGGATGTTTTTGCGCGTCTCATCGTGAGAGAGATGGGTGACTTCTTTGGGGGATTGGGGTTTGCGTTTTCGGGCCATGGACTTTACTCCTCCCGGAGAAACTCGCGGATAAGATTTTTCGCATTCCAGGGGTCTTTGATTTCCAGGAACGCCCAGCGGCCAAAACCGCCATGGTTGTTGATGGCGGGAACCCACAGGTTTCGGGCTGCGGCCACCTTCGCGGCCTTGTCCGCACGGGCCTGGCCGGAAACTTCGATGATCAGTTGCAGAGGATCATCCTCACCATGACCGTCATCGAGATGGACAATGAAGTCGGGCGTATAACGTTTCTCCCTCCCTTCAAAGGTGTAGGGAATGGTGAACCCGAGGTTATGGTTTTTGACGTAACGCAGCACTTCTGGCATTTCCTCCAGAGCCTGCGCCATCTTTTGCTCCCATGAGCCGGTGTCAGCCACCACATGCGAGACATGACATTTGGTTTGATCGGTGCGCCACACCGGGCGGGTGGTGTTGAAATCCACATGCCGGGTGCTGCCGATGGGATCATACGGCTGCAACCGCGGCAGCAGGCGAGGCGTTCCGCTTTCTGATTGCGCAATGGCCTGATAGATCTTCTCCGCCGCCCGATCTTTGAGCTGCCCGATCAACAGCATCTGAACAAAGGCGTTATCTTTGATGATGAGCTGCTTTTGGCGCCACGTCCGGACGATGTTCAACAGATCGGGGAACAACCAGGGACGGATGGCGCCGCCGTCATCCTGAAAATAGCGTTCCAGCAGGCGCTTCGCCAGCTCAAATTCCACTTCCTGCACCCGTCGCATACGCAAATCATAAAGCGTGTGCTCCGCAGTCTCGCCCACGATGGGAGCTGTCTCCACGCGGGTGGGGATGTCAAGCGTGGAGAGGGGCATCTCTGAATCTGGCGTGAATTTCGCGGTCAGCCGCTCAGGCGGAAGCTCGTAGCGATAGCCTGCCACCCGTGGGAAGGTGATCTCACAGGCGATGCGCGATTCCAGCGCCCGCACCCGCGTGGGGCGGCGGGGCGGCGGCGCGGGCTTGGGCGCTTCCCGGGTGGGGATGAAGGAAAATGGCACGCCGTACACCTCGGCATATTCCACTGGAAAGGCCTCGATGGTGACGGGCTCGCCCTCCACCTCGACAGTAAGGGGTTGCGTTTCGTAACTGATGCGGCGCAATCCCCTGCCCACCACCTGCTCGCACAGCAGTTGCGTGCCAAAAGCCCGCACTCCCAGGATATGGGTGACGGTGTTGGCGTCCCAACCCTCAGTCAGCATGGAGACGGAGACCACGCATTTGATGCTCTCTCCCAGCCTGCCAGGTTTGCCCACCGTGTTCATCACCTCGCGCAGCAGGTCTTCGTCGGTGAGTTTTTCAGGATCGCGGCCAGGGAATCGTTGTCGGAATTCCTCCTTGAAGCGAGCGATCTCGGCCGCCGCAGCCTTTTTGAAATCACTGCTCATGCCCTCGCCCGATTCCAACTGGCGACTGTCCACCAGAATCGTCACAGGCTTTGGGCTCCAGCGATTGCCGCCAGCGCTGGATATCACATTGCTGAACAGGGGAAGTTTTCCTGGCACGAGCACGGTCCTGCCATCGGGCAATGTCTTTTCCCAGCCAGCGATGTAATCGTAAATCATCTTCGAAACATTGGTGTTATTGGCCACCACGATGAACACGGGCGGGGGCATGTCAGGTTCGGCCTGCTTTTCCCATACTTCATGGTATTTACGGTAATTGTTGTAGAGACTGTGCAGTGCGCTCTCCAGTTTGCCCGGAAGTCGGGGCTCCCGGCTGACGTCCTCAGCCTTTCGGCCCTTTTTGGGCAGTTCGTCCTTGATGTGGGGCCACAGATGTCGATAGATGGGATAATCTCCCAGCATGGAGTTATCATCGATGGGAACCCGCGGCACCTTCACCAGACCTGATTCGATGGCGTCCAGCAGGGAGAAGTCCGACACCACCCAGGGGAACAGCGTGCCCTCGCGATAACCAGACCCTCTCAGGAAAAACGGTGTGGCCGAAAGATCGTACACCACACGGATGCCGATCTTCTTCTTCACGGCCTCCAGACCCGATATCCACACCCGGGCCTCTTTTTCATGCTCCTTCACTTCATCCCGCTCATCCTTGCTCAGACCGGTCTTCGTCGCCTCTGGTTTATGTCGGTAGCAATGATGGGCCTCGTCATTGATGACAATGATATTCTTTTTGTTGCCCAAACCGCGGCACACGCGACGCACCATCTGGTCTGCCGTTTCGGTAAAGGGGCTGGTCTTATCGTTTCCCAGGAGCTCCTTCGCCAGCTTTGAGGTTTTCACGCGCTCTCGCAGTTGAAAGGCGTGATAGTTGGTGATGACAATTCGGGCCTGATTCAACTCTGACATGCGATCCGGGGGCAGCAGATCAAACACCCGATAGTAGTTGTCCGGATCGGCTGGCAGCAACACTCGCAGACGGTCTTTGATGGTGATACCGGGCGTGACGATGAGAAAGGCGTCACCAAACCGATTATCCTGCGGATTGGCCCGCTTGTTGAGCACATGCCAGACAATGATCATGGCCATCACAACAGTCTTGCCTGTCCCCGTCGCCATCTTGAAAGCCATCCGAAACAAATCGGGATTGGCTTCCCGGTTTCCCTCGCGCAATTGCTCGCGTATCCAGCCATCATTCACCTTGTGCGCCACCTCGGTCAGATAAATGACCGTTTCCAGCGCCTCAATCTGAGCAAAAAACAAACGTTTTTCCCGATCTTCTCTCTGCCAGTATTCCAGCAATCCCCGCGTGGTGCGGGTTACGCCCATATAATTCCCCTGCCGCCAGAACGACACCCGTTCTCGAATCTGATTGATGAGCTGATTCTCTTCCAGCCTGTCCGCAGTCCACTCCTCAAATTCGATGGAGAGTTGCTGCGCCTTCTTTTTCTTCGGCCCGGGAATGGGAACGAAATAGGCGCTTTTACGTCGCCGCGGCACAATGATGCTGGTAATCCCTTCGTCTGTGAACTTGAAATGCCGCTTGGGCTCCTCGAACGGCGAATTGATGACGGGATTGCTGATTGTATCGTTACTCATAGAACAGCCAGGATTATTTTTGCCCCTGAATCAGGAAGAGAGATTGCTGATGGTCTGTTAGATGGTCCAGCCATTCATCTGAATGGCGTTTATTCAAATGACGACCAGAATGCAAGCTGTCACCCCTGTCGTCAATGTCCTATTGTAGCACAATGGTCAAAAGAAAACAGACCCTGACTGGTACGAATTGGAGGGTAGCCACGCACACCAGAAGAGATTTTCTGAGGGACAAGTCCTGGTATCCGCACAAATGTTTGCTTCTCATACCTCTTTTGATATACTATCCCCACGGCCCGCAAAGGCCCGAGCAAAAGACCAGACGCATTCCCCGCGTCCTGGTCTTTTTCCTTTTCCCGTCCTTTCCTGTCGCCCCATCTTCATACCCATCATGAAACCGAAGCCCCTCACTGAGCTTTGAACGCCTCCCCCCACAGAAGACGACGCAGGTCGCGGTTCAATCTCGCGCCAGCAATTGAATGCCATAGTGCGCTAGAACAATCATGTGATCAAATCAGTCAAGAAAGAAAAATGGTCGATTGGTATATTGAAAGCGGCATTGAAAAAGCCAGGACACAAGTCAATCATGTTCATCGCTTGTAGGACCGTATCTCAGCCAGCCAATCGCGATGATCACAAAACTTACGAGCAACAATAATACATACATGAAGTCCGACTTTGTTTCTAAAACCGCCGAGGCTGTTGACATGTTTTGCGATTGCACTGGCTCTTGTAAGACCGAATTATCAACAGTGGGAGAATCGCTTTTTGCAATTTGGCGAGTTTCCTCAGTCTGTCTCATCCTACGGCGGTCGTCCCATGCAGCCACAAGCAGCGAGGTTAAAATCGCAATTAAGCCAGCGATAATAGCCGCGCGAATTTCTGGCGACTCGTTTTCCCACCGGTTTCGAACTAATTCTTCACCATTTACTATCAGGCTCGTGGTTAGACCAGCACTTGAAAGCAGTGGTTGTTGATGCAATTCCCCCATTTCGTTCACTATGAACTCACCTGCCCAGCGAAGATTAGGCTGGTTAATGAATGACATCCGAATTGATGAAAGCTCATCAGTCGTGATGGTATCAAGTCCTACCGCCAGCTTACCAACCGTACCTTCAACTTCAATCATTCCAGAATTTGGATTAATTTCTAACAGCGGAGCATCAGAGGCAAGTCCAAAATCGGTGTCTACTGGAGATAATCTCAAAAATACTTCTTCAGACTGAGGGCGAGCATCGAAATGTAAAACTCCATCCACCGCTTGCAGGAACACGAGATATTTTTCCCCTGAATCCTCGATCTTTGGCATGTCATCAGCCCACAGAGAAAATGACTGAGGTATAATTAATGCCGACCTCTTTTCTTCGGGTGTATCGTAAATCCGAAAAATGACGTTTGATTCGGCATCGAGGAGTTCTGCTGCGGGATAAGGAAATGCACGATTATTTGGGCATTTCTCAACTGCGTAAATTCTATTGAGTGAGTTTGACAGTGGATCATAATTCAGGGAAAAAGTCTCTTTGCATCCTCCCCTCATATTCCATCCAAAGACCGAGTCAGGGCTGTTCGATAGAATATCCAGGATCGATGGAATCCGCAAACAGCAATTTCTGTTCTCGGGTGTTTCAATTATCAACGTCTCAGGTGATTTAGAGCTATAAGCAACATTCCCAAGCAGTTCTTCTGGAATTTTATTAAATGGAGGACGATATTCAACCATCTCAAAGGGGGGTTCCCTCCAAAGTTTAATAAAATACCTTCTGGTAGAGGTATCGAAATCCATGCCTACATTCCAGGACTCAATATCAATAACTGTAATCTCTACATTCTTAACATTAACCCGCATAGAGCCGGTCAATGTAGTAGGAGGTTCAGGATATCCCAGTACGCGCATTGATAAATACTGCGTAGTCCCTTCGACTGTGCCAGCTCCTGTCATATTTGCGATGTGTCCCTCTCTTGGATGATGATCTTCATATAGATCCGTGGTGAAACGTAATGTTCGCCACGAACGTGCCTGCATCCGCATTTCCTGGGCTTGAGTAACGAAAAAGTAGAGATTTATCCACATACCCAGCGATACGATGACCAGAGCAATTAAAAAATAGGAGAGTATCTGAATATAATGAAGATAGTGAAGATTAGGTCTTTTCATTTGTTTTCAAGAGGGAAAGATAGCAGAATGAACTGTTATGCTCAAAAGCAACGCCCATCCGTTTTTTGCTGAGTTAGAATGGTTGCGATAGACACCCTTTCTAACTTTGATGAGAAAACTATGATGATCCTTGACATTCTATCACGATTTCGCTTCCTCAACGAAAGTCAATTTCCCCCTGGTCAATCCGAAAGCTGAACGGCGATTGGAGGCATGATGGCAATCAGAACATTTGTCCTCATCTCTCTTCTTTTGATATACTACCCCCACGGCCCGCAGCGGCTCGAGCGAAAGACCAGACGCAATGGCGCGTCCTGGTCTTTTTTCTTTTTCACCCATTCCCTGTCACCCCATATCCAGAACAACATGAAACCGCAGACCCTCACCTATCGCCAATGGCAGGCGCTGCAGGCGGTCATCGATGCGCCCAACCTCTCCCACGCGGACCGCGCCCGCGGCATCGGCATCGCCGAGCACACCTTCCGCAGCCACCTGCGCCACGCCTACCGCGCCCTGGGCGTCCACTCCCTCACCGGCGCATTGGTCAAAGCCATGCGCCTGGGCCTGGTGCGGGTGCGCCCCCTGCACGAACCGCCCACGCCCGCGCTCTTCCGCCTGTCCACGCCCCGCCGCAAACAGGTATTGCAATCCCTCATCGACCAGCCCGAGCTCAACCTGGCCGCCCGCGCCCGCTATCTGGGCATGTCACCCCACACCCTGGACAATCACCTGCGCTTCATCTACGACGTGCTGGACGTGAACAACCTCAACGCCGCCCTGATCATGGCCGTGCGGCTGGGCGTAATCACCGTGCCGCAGGATGAGGAATCGGAGTGGCGTGTCGCCGCATAGTTCTGAATGGTCTCAAGATTCGGACATTTCTGCTCCCATCTATCTTGTGCTAAAATACCTCTGAAACCCACATCCATTTCTTGATGAGCCTTATGACCACGAACCGCATCCACTGGCAAAATCACATTGAAGTGTCGCCCGATTTGCATCACGGCGATCCTTGCATCAAAGGCACGCGCATTCCAGTCAAAATCATCATCGGCAGCCTGGCCGATGGCATGACCCCGGAAGAGGTGATGGCCGCCTATCCGCAACTGACCCGCGAGGATATTTTGGCTGCGCTGGCTTACGCCGCGGATATGCTCCATGATGATGTTCTCCTGCCTCTGGCAGCGTAAGGAAGATTGACAATGCGCATCAAGGTAGATGAAGATCTGCCTCTGGTCGTGGCCAGGTTGCTCAGGGGCGCTGGATACGACGCGGAAACAGTGCGTGAAGAGGGACTGGGAGGGTACAAAGACCCAGACCTGTGGGAAGTCGTGCAGGCGGAAGAACGTTTTCTGGTGACTGCCGACAAGGGCTTCGGGGATATCCGCGCTTTCCCGCCTGGAACTCATGCGGGCGTACTCTTGTTGCGATCTGATGAAGATGGTATCCAACCGCTCATCGAACTGATGAAGCAAGTCATGGCCTCTTACGATTTGGCCTTGTTAGCAGGTTTGTTGGTGGTGGCCACGCCAAGAGGCGTGCGCATTCGGGGCAGAAGGCGGGAATAATTTTCTTTACTCCACCCGCTCCATACGACCGGCTAGATCTTCCAATCGCGGTTCGGTATACACCAGGATTGTGTTCAAATTGCTATGCCCGAGCAGCGCAGCCAGGCCCCGCAGGTCGCCCGGATTCGCAGCCAGGTAGCGGGTGGCGAAGGTATGACGCAGTACGTGCGGGCCAAAGGGTTTAACGCCCGCACGACGGGCATATTTGGCCAGCATCCGGTTCACGGCACTGCGATCGGTCAGCGGCCCGCGCTGGCCCCACCACAGGGAAGCGTTGGGATCACCGGCCTGGGGATGCACCTCCAGCCAGACGGCCAGGGCCTGGCGCACGGACGCGGTCAGGGGCACGGTGCGATAGCCGCGATGCTTGCCGCGGCGAATCACCACCTGGCCCGAGCGCTCGCCCAGGGTCGCGTCCCCCACCCTCAAGGCCAGCAATTCGCCCACCCGCAGGCCCGCGCCGACCAGCAATGCCACCATCGCGATATCGCGAAGGTTGCCGCCCGCGTCCACGTCCCGCAGGAAGCGACGCAGGTCGCGATCGGTCAGGCTCTTGGGCTGGCGGGCCTCGGGCCGGATGCCGGAGACGCCCGCGGCGGGGTTGCCCGCGAGGAGGCCCTGCCCGCTGGCCCAGGCCAGGAAGCGGGAGAGCGCGGTCAGACGCTGGTTGATGGTGGCGGGCCTGGCTTTCTCGGAGGTCTGCTGGTGCGCCTGCCAGTCCGCAATGTCGCGGGGCAGCAGCTCGTCCAGTTGAGGCAGGGCGTCGTAGGTGGCCTCATACCAGCGGGCGAAATGGGCCAGGGCGCGGTGGTAGGCGGCACGGGTGTGCGGGCTTTTGCCCTGGGCTTCCAGGTGGGCCAGCCACTGATTTTGGGCGGTGATGGAGTCGGTTTCGGCGGTCATCACGATTATGTTGCCACTTTTTCGGGCGTTATCGGTTGAGAACGGGTGGGTTTCAGGACATTTCGACGCCCCAAGTATAGCATTTTCTGCAATCGTGCGCCACATAATACACGTTATGTTGCTACTTTATGGCCATCATCAAGCATGCCCCACTTCCCGTCTTCATTTTTTCTATATTGACAAAATCACTGAATTCGAGTATGATATAGATGCCAGTGGACGAAACTCGGCTCCATGCCGTGTGGTTGTCGGACTGTGGTCTGACAACCCTATATCCCTGGCTATTTTTATTTTTGATGGGTAATGCGTCCCTTTAGCGCCTCAAGGGTCAGGGGTTTCTTCCGCGTGTAGTACATCCCATAACGGGCGTTACGCGTGTCGTCGATGTCATGGATGAAGCGGAAAGCTGGCTGGAGATAGAGAACGTACCGATCTTCGCCTCGTTCATACAAGCGTTGGAGCGCCCAGAGAAAATAATCGGCTACCTGGAGTCCACCTGTTTGGGCCGGCGTGCTGGGAATGATATGAATGGTAGGGTCATGTGAAACGCCCCATTGTTCTGCAAAACGCCGCCTTGCTGTTTGTAACGCAGTCTGGAGCGCCTTTGTCCTGTCCGATTTGCCCCGTGTCGCAAAGAAGATATCGTATTCGTCTTCCTTGTGAAGCATATTTTTGAAAAGTCTTCTCACCATGTAGTCGTATAACTCATTCGGATGATAGCGATAAGCCGAATCATTCTCATTGCGCTGCAGAACGTAAGACAACACTTCGCGCTTGTCGCGAATGACGGCCAAAAAACGTATCTTATCGCTGTGACGGCGTAATATCTTGAATACTTCCCACCTCACTTCAGGGATGTCATCTTTGGCATGAAAATAGAGCGCAGTTTTGCGGCGGTGAGGCTGCATTGAGGGGATAGTCTTAAAATAAGGATCGGCAAGCAATTCCTGTCGCAACTGCTCTAATTCCCCGGTAATGATGGATGGATCAAGAAGATCAACAAAACCCAGCATGAAAAACCTGGAACACCCCTCCTGGCCGATAATAATTTTGCCTCGGCGACTAAAGAGAGTGCCGTCTCCAGCTTCATCAACGAAATAATATCGTTTTGATACGGATAGTTTCATTGCCATTTCCTTTGAAGTGATAGCAATAATTTTACCACATCTGTTCTAAAATAGCCCAACCCCGCCATTGTCGGCCCGGCGCTTCCCTGTCAGAATGAGGGCAGGTTGCTAGATGGCAACCGTTGACTTCCCACCTCCCCTCCTTCTCGCTCCCTTCTCTTCTCCCACCTCCGCTCCCCGAAAAGGCCTCGCATAGAACCGTGCGGGGCCTTTTCCGTGTCGGGGACGATAGACCATGGACGGGGGACGATGCCGTCTATCGTCAATCGTCCGTCGTCTCCGCCTGACTGCATTATGGAAGTCAATCTCCGAACCCTCCTCAAAGAAGTCGCTGTCATCGCCCTGCTGGGCGCGCTGGCCCTGGGCCTGTACGCGTTTATCACCCGCGAACGAACGTCGCCGCCCGAAACGACAGCAACGCCAATGGCTCCGGCTGCATCCACGCCCGCACCAGTCACCCTGCACGACGACGCCAGCGCCTGGAACGCCGAGCTGACCTATCCCGACGCCCTGACCGAGATCATCGATGCTCCCGCCTTCCAGAAGCGCTTCCCCAAGGGCCTGACCGTCACCCTCATCGCCGACGCCCGCGCGCCCGAAGCCCTGCGCGGCGAGTATGACGATGATCCCTTCGCCCTGCGCTTCGGCGCGGTCTGGCCCGAGCCCCAACCCGGCCAGACCATCAAGCCCGAGATGGAGGCCTGGGCTGACTGCGTGCGGGATTTCGAGCTCGGCCCCAGCGACGCACTCCGCTGCTATCTCTTCGCCCGCGGCGAACCGGGCGAGACCCTCGACCGCCTTGCATCCTCCGCCCTGCACCAGGCCCTGCGCTACGCACTCACCGGCCGCATGATCCCCAATCCATCATGGACGCCCGACGACGCCTTTCTCTCGCTCTCCCCCTCCTCGCCCTGACCCTGGCCCTGCTCGGGCTTTTCCTCCTGCGCTCGGGCGGGAGCCAGTCCGCCTGCGCCACCGGCAACTGCCAGGCCTGGTACTGCGACCGGGTCATCGCCGGACAGTGCTACCAGCGCAACGGCGACGGCAGCTACTCCCCCACCAACCCCGTGGGCTGCGTGGGCAACTGCTCCGGCGGCTCGGGCGAGTGCAGCTTGGGCACCTGTCCTTCTGGCAAGGGATACAAGTGCTGCGCCCAGTCAGGCCAAGGGGGCTGCGGGCCGATCCTGATGGGCGTGCGCGGCTCCGACTGCTGCGGGGGCAACGGCGAACGCACGCCGCAGCCCACAGCCACGCCCACCCCGCCCGCGTGCAGCGGCACGCGCGTAAACGTCACCAAACCGAGGGGCAGCTATGAGCAAGAGCCCAAGCACGTCATCGTGGTGGGGCAAGATCCCTCGGTGCGGGGCTTCACGCTGAAGCTGGATTTGCACGGCGGCCGGGCCGAGAAGTGGGAGCTGGAATCGAAGCAGATCTGCACCCGCGTCGTGGGCGCCTATCCCGACGACTGTCCCTCCGGCCCCTGGCGCTGGACCTGCGCATGGACCCGCATCGAGCGCCACAACGACCCCATCGTCAAGGTGGAGATCGCCATGCGGCTGCACGAGTCCACCATCGCCTGGATCGATGGGGATCTGGCGGCCCGGTATCCGGGCGTGCATCGCACCGAGCCGTTGCCCAAGGTGTTCACCGTGTGGCAGGGCCGGGCCATGCGGGTGCGGGAGGACTGGCATTACCTGCCCTCGGATCCGGGCGTGCATGGCGGGCGCATCCTCATCACCACCGCGGGCACGGCCATCAATCCGCCGCAGCACGTGAGCATCCCCTTCGAGGTGAAGGTGTACCTGAAGGACACGACGCTGTGGGAAGGGGAGTGAGGGTTATACAAAATTATCCCACAAAAATGGGAGTTTCATTCTCGGGTTTGGAAGAAACTATTGGTGAACAGTGATTGAGAAAATTCTCTTGGGTGAGTTTGTCAACTAAGGTATTATGATCTAGAATTTCACATATAAACTGCAAAAGTTGTGACCAAACATTCGCGTTAGAGATTGTTTGGAAATATCCCTCATCTACCGTCTGTTGCTGGTGACCTGAAAATTATGAAAAACCCTGCAAACGTAGAATATGTGTCGCAATTTTTATTGGCTGAGTTTAATTCCCTTCAAGATAGGGCTCGCGCTTACGAAGAAATTAAATCAAGTCGTGTCAATTTTTTCTTACTGATTGTCGCTGCATTTGGTGCCGTTTTTTCAACAATTCTAGACATTTCGTTCATGGCTAGTTTTGTTTATGAGGCATTAGCTATAACTGCATTGATCATTTTCCTTCTGGGAATAGCAACACTTAAAACTCTAATTGACTATTCCGTAGCAATCGTGATTTTTTATAGAAAAGCAGGACGAATCAGAAAATGGTTTGTCAACTTAGACTCCGAAATTGAAAAATACATTGCTTTTGATGCTACTGATGAAAAACCAAGATTTATAGTAAGAAAGGGATTGATACATTGGCGTGGTGGTGAACTAATACTATTACTTATAAACTGTTTCTCTGCTTCTCTTTTTGCTGTTATGAGCATTTCCTACATTTTTTATATTCCCATCATAATTCAGTTATGTCTTTGGGTTATCGCTGTTGTGTTGTTTTGGAATATTCAGGTATCTTATATTAAAAGAAAGATGATAAATGCGGAAAATTCAAATTGGTCCCAAAGAGAAAGTCACTTCAGGATCATCGAGTTCACAAAATAGTTGTCTGGGAACTCGATGTTAAGTCGAAGACGCTATACAATCGACATACAACCCCGCCATTGCGCCAGGCCCGAGCATCTGCCAAACTGAAACGTAATCCTCGCATCTCCTGACGCCCGAGAAAGACGCCACGTTCATCGTGAGCGTCTTTCTGTTTTTAGGGCAACCTTCGTCCTGACATTTGTGGCGAGTTTCGGCTGCGCCAAGCGTAAAACGTCGGGATTGGCTCACAGAGAAATGACGTTTGACGTCTTGACGTTTGACGATCTCCACAAACCGCGCCACTTTCAGTTCCCTCATGCTCGACTTTCTCCACACCCTCCTCATCTACGAGGCCAACGGTTTCCTGGCCCTCATGTACGTTTTCTGGGAGCATCTGGCTGGCATTTTGGTGCTGGCCAGCTTCAGCTTCTTCACGGCCCGCGCGCCCGCGGGGCAGCGGGCCTGGACCGTCGGCGCGGGGATGCTGGCGCTGCTGGCCGCGTTCCTGGCTCCCACGCCCGCGCCCTTCTTGCTGGCGGCCATGAGCCTGGCGGGTGTGGCCGCAGTGCTGCTGGACAAATTCAATCCCGACGCGCTGCGCTGGCGCATCACCGGCGGGCTCACCCTGTACGCGCTGGCGGCCCTGGCCCACCTGGGATATCAGGCCTACCTTGCCGGGGTGGACGCAGCAGCGTGGGCGCAGGCCATCGGCGGGCAGGGGGAGGCGTCCGCGGCGCTGGCCCAGGGCCGGGCCTTTGTGGAAACCCTGGCCACCTGGGGCCTGTGGCTGATCCTGCCGCTGGGATATTTCTCCCTCCTGGCCCAGGTGCTGCTGGCGCATCCGCCGTTGAGCGCCAGGCCCGATGAGATCATCACGGCGGTGCGGACGCGGGAGAAACATTAGAACGCAGATAACGCTGATGCACGCAGATCATCGCAGATAAAAAATCAGAAAAAATCTGCGGAAATCAGCAGTTATCTGCGCTATCTGCGTTCCCCATGCAAACCACGCCCGAATTCACCATCCTCGATGACGCCCTCACCTTCCATGATGGTGTGTTCGCACACGCGCTGTTTCTGCTGGATGATCATCGCACCGGCCAGCGGGTGTACCGGGCGGTGATGCTGAAGGAGCTGGCCTACGTGCCCATCGAGGCGCGGGAGAATCCTGACGTGCTGGGCAAGCAGTGGATGGCGGTGCGGGGCCTGTACAACGCGGCCGTCGATTTCTCCTACGTGGCCTTGGGCGCGTTCCAGCCGACACCCCTGGGCGTGGCCCAGTTCTATGGCGCCCAGGCCGAGGCCCACACGGAAGCCGCGGCCCTGCGAGAGGCGGCCCGGCGCATGGACGCGGTCACGGGGGTGCTCGCCAACTTCCCCCACTCCCGGCTACGGGACCCCGACATCGAGCGGGTGCAGCTCCTGCTGGAGCGGATGCGCTCGTTGCCCCACATCCTGGCCATCCTGGGGCATCCCGACCCGCGGCAGGCGGAGAAGGGCATGGGGCGAGACGGCAGCCTGGGCGCGCAGGATGAGGAGCTGGCCAGCCAGCAGGGGGAGATGCTGCTGCGGGGCCTGGCCAAGCTGCGAAGCGATTTCGTGTTCGCGGTGACCGCGGCCCACATCGCCCGCGGGGATTTGTCCAAAGCGCTGGTGAAGATGGCGCGGGTGGCGAGCCAGGTGGCCTCGCGGCAGCGGGGCGCGATCAACGCGGCCTTCTCCATGGCCATTCCCCTGGCCGCGGCGCTCTCCAACAGTTATGCTGCGCAGCACAGCCAATCCCACGGGCTGGCGCACTCCCACGCGGATGGCGTGAGCGAGGGCTGGGGCGCGGGGGAGAGCCGCAGTTGGGGGCACAGCGTGTCCCACGGGGAGACGCGGGGCGAGGCGGTTACCGAGAGCGTGGCCGTGACCGATGGCGTGGCCCATTCGCAGATGCACGGGATCAGCCACGGGGTGGCGGACAGCTCGACGTGGGGGCATACGGATTCGACCGCGCACACCAGCAGTCACGGGCATTCTGTATCCCAGAGCCAGGGGACGAGCTGGAGCCAGGCACACACCGAGGGCGTGGCGCACGGGACGAGTCATACGTCGGGCACCAGCCACAGCGTGTCGGATGGCACGTCCACCAACTGGTCACAGGGACACACCACGGGCACGAGTCAGAGCACGTCGCACACCAGCGGCTCCAGCTGGAGCACGGGCCAGAGCTCGGGGGTGTCGGGTAGCGAATCGTCGGGCTGGAGCCAGAGCGCCAGCGCCGGGCAGTCGGGGAGCGTGAGCCAGGGCAGCAACTGGAGCGCGTCCCACAGCCAAAACGTCTCCGCGGGCTACGGCGTGGCCCAGAGCGAGAGCGTGGGCGTGAACCAGTCCGCGTCCGCCAGCGTGAGCCAATCCGCGGCCCACACGGACACGGCGTCGAATACGCTGGGAGCCAACGCCAATGTGGGGGCCAGCGTCTCGGGCAACCTGTCCACCGGCGCCATCCCCGGCGGCAATCTCGGCGGGGGCCTGGAGACGGGCGTGGGCGTGTCGGGCAGCCACAGTTGGGGCAGTGCGGACTCCACGGCCAGTAGCGCCTCGCAGAGCGCAGGCATCGCCGTGAGCCAGGGCGCGGCCGCATCCCAAAGCGCCAGCGTGGGGGTGAGCGAAGGAACGTCCCAATCGGTGGGAGGCAGCGCTTCCACGACCAGTGGCTGGAGCGCGTCCCA
Organism: Anaerolineae bacterium; assembly: GCA_027002405.1. GTDB lineage: Bacteria > Chloroflexota > Anaerolineae > J102 > J102 > M2005. The sequence continues at coordinate 27,122 of JALWZT010000343.1, forward strand.
GAGCGCGGGCGTATCGGGGAGTCAGAGCAGCGGCTGGAACCAGGGAGTGAGCAGCTCGCAAGGGGGCTTTTCCAGCGATTCTCACAGCAGCGGCTCTTTCTCAAGTCAGTCGAGTTCGGTGGGAGGAGGCACCTCCCACGTGGTCAGCAACGGCTCTTTCAACTCCACCTCGAACAGCACGGTGCATTCCTCCTCGGACACGACCTCGCACGGCGGGTTTGCCTCCACCACCCGCGGGGAGAGCTGGGGAACCGCGGATACCGTAGGCAGTGCCGACAGCATTGGCGGCGGACACACGGTGTCCTCGGGAACCAGCCAGGCCTGGGGCGTGACCCGATCCCATTCGGTGACCCGCGGCCAGGCGCACACCGTCTCGCGGGCGGAGAGCATCGGCGAGAGTTTCTCGGAGGGACGGGCCGTGACTCGCTCGCACCAGACCGCCCGCTCCCACAGCGAGGGGCAGGCCGCGAGCCGGGCCATCGCCCTGGGCGGAGGTCGAGCCTTCATGGGCGGGCTCTCCGCAGGCATCATCCCCGGCTTCTCGGTGGGGCGCTCCTGGCAGACCGAGGATCACGTGGCCATGCGCCTGACCGAGATCGTCAACGGATTGCAGAGTCTTTTGAATCATGCCACCGCGGAGGGGGGCTTTCTCACCAGCGCCATGCTCCTGGTGGACGCGAAGGGCGCGGCCGCGGCCGAATCCCTGGTGCCCCAGGCCTTTCACGGCCCCAACGCGCCCACGCCCGTGATGACGGTGATGGCGGGGGAGGTCCTGCGGCCCCACGTCCTGGCCCTGCGCCCTTCCCTGGACCGGGCCGCGTCCGCCCCCTTCGACGTGGGCCTGTGGACGCGCTGGGGCACGTTGCACACGCCGGAGATGGTGGCGGCCCTGACCGCGCCCAATCTCTTCGAGGAGGGCTTGGCCGTGACCGTTCAGGAGCGCATCCCCGCCGGCCTCGCCTTCTATCCCGACGCCTCGGGCGACGTGACGCTGGGGCATCAGGTCTCGCCCGAGACAGGCGACCTCACCGCCGTGCCCCTGAAACTGAGCCGGGAGCGGCATTTCCACACCGCGTTCATCGGCGACACCGGCTACGGCAAGTCGGTGGCCGCGGTGCGCCTGGCCCTGGAGACCACCGTCAAATGGAAGATGCGCACCCTGGTGCTCGATTTCGGCGCAGGCTGGCGACAATTGCTGAATGCGCCTGGCCTGGATGGGCGGGTGGATATCCGCCAGCTTTCGCCGGGCGGGGTGCGGCCCCTGCGCTGGAATCCCTTGCAGATCGGGCGGCACATCCTGCCCGAGGTGCAGTGGCGCGCGTTCTGCGATATCTTCGGCGCGGTGGCGCGGCTGGGTGTGCGGCGACAGGTGGCGGAGCTGCGGGAGGCCCTGCGTCGCGTCTATCTGGCCGCAGGCGTGCTGGTGGATGACCCGGAGTTGCCGGGCGAGTGGGCGGTGGTGCGAAAGGGCGAAGGCGCGACCGTGGGCGTTCCCCTGGCCGATCTCCCGCCCGATGAGCGCCAGCGCATCGCGGTGCAGCGGTCGAAGACCGTGGGCCTGGCCGAGCTGTATGCCGAAATCGAGAACAAACTCAGTCTGATTCCGCCGCGGGACACGATGCTGCGGGGCGTACTGGAGGGCATCCTGTTTCGACTGCATCCCCTGGTGCAGGGCGCAGCCGCCAGGCAGTATGCCGCAGGCCCGGATGCGGTGGATATCAATGAGGTGGCGCCGGGCGGTTGGGGCGTGGCTATTTTGGAGGGCGGCGCGTTCCTGGACGAGTTCTCCAAGGCGTTTCTGCTGGGCTGGACCGCCTGGCATATCTACAACGACGCGGTGGTGCAGCGCATGCGGCGGGCGCGATCGGAGCCTGCGCACATCCAGATCGTGTTCGAGGAGGCCAACAAGATTTTGTCGGGCGTGGACGCGGGCGAGGAGGAGGGCGGGGCCGCGTCCACCGCGGAGCAGTTCGCGGCCATGTGGCGGGACTCCCGCAAGTATGGCATCTGGCTGCATCTCATCACGCAGTCGCCCTCGCTGATCCCGCCCGGCATCCTGTCGTCGTGCAACAATGTGTTTGCGGGCCAGGTCAAGAACCGGCGGGACCAGGACGTGGTCATCGGCATGCTGCACAAGTCGCCGGTGGGCTTCACGGATGAGGTGTGGCGGCGGTTCCTGGCGTCGCTGCCCGTGGCCCGATCTGTGGTCAAGCTGGGCTACGCCTTCGACCGGGCGCTGCTGGAGCCGGTCTACGTGCAGCCCCTCATCGTGCGGGCGCGGGAGCCGGATGATGAGGAGATCGTGGAGAGATTGGGACGCGGAGGGAGTGTTCAGTGAGTCAGTGTTCAGTTTTCAGTGGACGATGGACGACAGACGATGCTGAACGAAATCGTCTTCCGTCCATGGTCAATCGCCCAAACAGCTTATGAAACCCAGGCATTTTCTACCCCTCACCCTTTTCATCATCGCCGTGACGTTGATGGCCGCAATCGCTCTTCGCCACGCGCCCATGCCCGCGCTGCCCGTCATCGCCCAAACGACGCCGCTGCCCACTGTTACGCCTACCGCTACCCCAACGCCTGGCTGGTGGGATGAGGCCGATTTCGCCACGCCGACGCTGCCGACGCTGCCGGGCGTGAAGAAGCCTGCCTTCTCGGGCGGCGTGGGCGGGCAGGAGCCGGGTCAGCCTGTGCCCTTTACGACGCTCTCCTGCCCCACCGCGGGCGCGAAGATCACCGAGATTCGCACCGCGGGCGGGCCGTGGTGGCATATCTTCGGCGTGGCCGATATCCCGGAGCTGTGGTATTGGAAGGCGGAGGCGTCGGTGGATGGGGAGCACTGGGCCATGCTCTATCGGAGCGAGCGGGCGGCCTCGGGCCTGCTGCTGCGCCTGAACCTGACGACTGTGCCGGGCGGGCCACTGCTCCTCCGCCTGACAGCGGTGGACCGGACGGGGAATTATCCCGGGCCGTGTGTGGTGCGGGCAGAAAATAAAAGTTGATTACGTGGCAATCTTCGTGAGGGTTTCCTGAGGATAGGACGTTCAATCATCTAAATGCGGTTATTGCCCAAATTTCGAGAGAAGTCACCACACCGGGGCTGGTTGTCCGGTTTGAGGCCAAGGTGATAAACTGAGGTTTGGGCGGCGAAATTGGCGCATGGTCTGGCAAATCGGCAATCGGTCGGGACCACTTGTCGGCAGACAGGCGCTCAGCTCCCACTACATTTTTACAATTTACCCACCAACGTGCTATTTCTCGCGCGGGGCCGTGGCTCGGACGTTTTGCGCATTCATTGCCAACACTGCACTCTGGCAGGACTGACTACCCCTTGCCTGTCAAGCAGCGCGGCTTCGGCTTCGAAAATTAGACGAAAGAGAGACATTTTGAAACAGCGTGATTATAGCAAGCAATCGAAAAAACTTCTGTTTACCACCTTCAACTGCGCAAAATCGCAACTAATTCCGTTGCAAACCATGCAGGAAATGCGTAATGACGATTTGATCATGGCATTGACTGGTCTTGCCGGCGGTATTTTGAATAATGGTTCAACCTGCGGTGTTGTGATTGGTGGCGCGATTAGTTCCGCTATGATCAGGGACAAAGAATTGGGCGGTCAGTGGACGCTCGAAGATGAAATTCAACTCCTGGATGAGATCAGGAGGGATGTCACCTGGTTTGAGGATCGCTTTGGCACTTCGTTATGCCGTGAAAGAGCAGGACTCAATTATGAAAGAATCACGGTGCTTGGATTGCTTAATCCCCGAAAGGCCAAGGGATGCGTTGCCCGGGCCGGGGCGAACATGACCTATTTCGTAGAAAAATATGAGAATGCAGAGCAAGCCAGGGACAATCTCCCCATGCACGAATTTCACAAGCACCCAGCGGAAGCCGCCGAACATTGCGCCCCCAAAATACTCAGGGAGATCCGAGATAAAACCGGAATTGGCAACGACTCACTGGAACAAATCTCTGTCGCTTTGGATGGTGGCCTGGGATTATCCGGAGGCGGATGCGGCGCTCTTTCAGGGGCGCTTATGGCGCTGGGTCTCAAGTATGCTCTGGATCCCCAAAAAACAGACCCCCGCAAACTGAGAAATATCTACAGAGCGATGGATTCCGAGTTCTTCAGGATGGCCAAAATCCTGGTCAGTGCGTTTATCGAAGAATTCGAGTATATTGAGTGTTCGAGGATTACGGCCCGAAAATTCAACGACTGGGGTGAATTCAGTAAATTCAGAAATACATCCTCCTGTGATGCAATCAATCAATTCCTCGTCGATAAAACGGTTGAGATTATCAATGACCGGTAAACTGGGTGTAGATCATGGTGGTGCGGACGTCTTTGTGGCTGAGGAGTTCCTGGACGGTGCGGATGTCGTAGCCGGCTTCGAGGAGATGGGTGGCGAAAGAGTGACGGTAGATGTGAAGGGAGACGCGTTTGGGGATGTCCGCGCGTTTGGCGGCATACCGCAAGGCTTTTTGCACCACGCTGGGATCGAGATGGTGGCGGTGCCGGACACCGGAGCGGGGATCGGCTGAGATGCGGGTGGCGGGAAAGACCCATTGTCTGCACCATTCACGAGCGGCATCGAGGTATTTGCGGGCAAGGGTGTCTTTCACTTGCATTGTCATTCCAATCATACAAACCTTCGAAAAAGGTAAAAATGCCTTGCTGCTTTAAATGCAACACTTATCATATCAGGGAATGCCCCAAAGAAACATCAACTGAATAGCTCGCACTTCTTCAGCCGTCGAGAATTTCTTCATCATGACCTTGAAGCCATGTCTACTGGATGTTCCTACTTACCTGCCAAAAATTGTACAGAATTTGAACGTAGCGTAAATATGTTCCTAGTTATCCTAGATCTCAAGTGTCCAATCCACGGCAGGGGATGAGTCCATCCGGCGAAGTCATAATTTCCTAGTAGGGGTTCACGCTCCATAGTTAAGAGCTGATCAACTTATTGAAGGTCGAAATCAATCTGATTGACGGGCGAGTTGTGCAGGCGGGCCGGGCGTTGTAGAATGGAATGAACGATGACGATGATCCGCAGCTGTGAGCGGCGTCCTCTCGGGTGGCGGGCGTGACCAGTCTGCCGGCCTTTCCAGCATCTTTCTTCACCCCACCATCATCATCCAACCCCGGCGGCGCTAACATTTGCGTGCAGGGGATAGGCTCCCGCCCGCGGTTCCAGCCCGCGCCTGCGGGTACTGCCACGACTCGGGCCTCGATCCTTGGCCGGAAGTGCCGTCTGCGCCTGACGCGGGCCGTTAAGTGCGAGGAATCGACTATGACTCAAAGATTACAAGACAACGAACTGAGCAGAGAAGTTGTTGCCCAATACCTGGTATCAGAATTAGAAATGTTACATCAACGCGCTGAAGCGAGTGAGCAGTTTGTCGCAAACAAAACTAACTTTTTTGTTGCGCTTACTACAGCAATCGTTGGTGGATTATTATTTCTTTTCAAAGAACACGCCGATGAAAGCACGACCATCTTAGTTGTTGTCTTTGCATTGGGCTTTCTGCTGGTCATGGGATGGGTGGTGTTCAAGCAAAGTGTAGATATGGTAGCATCTGCTGCTATTTATTACCGTAGAGCAGGCCGGATTCGGCAATGGTTTGTAGATAATGCTCCTACCGTAGAGAAATATATACCTTTTACCGTTACAGATGAAAGACCACCTCTATACGTGCCCCATGCTCCACTGCGGGATTTCAATACCATAGTGGCGAGTTTGAACGCTGGTTTGGTATCAATTTTGGCGGGATATCTGTTTTTTATTTCATCACAAACGAGACTTTCCCCAATTTCACGGACAAGGCTAGTTGTGGTGCTTGCGGGAAGTTTATTCGTGATAATGTTTTATGTACAATTCAGGATTTATAAGAATCATTTAATGGCAAAGGAAAAAAGCGAAAAAGAACAAGGGAAGGTGCATTTCCCGCGCCCGAACTAGTGTTTCATTGCGCCTAACTCCGACTACGGCGGAAAGCGGGCGCTATGAGCCAAGATTGGTTATGGTTTATACTGCACTAGAGCAAACCCGCCGCTGCGCCTGAGCCCCTCATTGGGCGGAATAGTGGACTTCTAAAGGGTGTTCATATGCAAAAAATCTTTCGGCTATTTTTAGATAAGTGGCTTTCTTCCCGGACCCTCGCTGTAGGTTTATTGATTATTGCTATAGGTTTGGTAGTGGGAAGCAAAGTGAACAGGAATAGTATAGTTCAAGACTATATTCCAAATATTGTTACTGAGATTATTAGCATTGCTGTTACTGTTTTGATAATTGATTCTCTAAATGAAAGACGTTCACGGAAAGAATTAAAAGACCGCTTGAAGAGGCAAATATGGAGTAAAGATCA
>JALWZT010000344.1 GCA_027002405.1 Anaerolineae bacterium
CGGCCACGTTGGCGCGGGAAGCCGATTTCGTCAAGCGTCAAACGTCATGCGTCATGACCTGACGTTTCACGTTTTACGTTTGACGTTCGTTGGTGCCTCGCTCAACGTCGGCCTGGCGATCTTAATCCTAATCCTAATCCTAATCCTAATCCTAATCCTGATCCGAATCCTATTTACAAAGCAGATCGATCTTTGAGTCGCGCGATATGAAGTCGGATCACCACAATCTGAGAGTAAATAATCCACAAGAAAAGCAGCGTGACGGCCACCGAAACAAGATTGTACCCAAAGAGGACCTGGCGCTTTCTGGCCTGGATGTGCGCTTGCAAGGTATGGATTTGATCCAACAGGTTTTCCAGATTCTTTTGCATGCGCGCCAGGCGCGCATCGATCCGCTGCAGGATGCGCAATAGGAGATCTTCCGTTTGGCTGGTGAGGGTATCGGCTTTTCCTTCGGCCATGGCCCGCAAGGTGGTACGGAGCTGCCGCACATCGGCCGAAAGCCCTGCCACATCCTCCAGGGTGCTTTGGACCTTTGCCAAATTGGGGACCTTTTCCTGAAAATAGGGGATGCTGTTGATCACCACCAGCGTGGCATGGATCGAAGTCAAGGCGTCTTGGGCCGGTTCTAAACTCGTTTGAATGGCCTCTATGGAGGGGCCGAAGCGCTGATCCAACCGTTCACTCAACGCGACCAGGGCAGGGTGATTCTCCTGGAGATGTTTTCCCAGGGTGTGAATGTCCGCCTGTATCAAAGCCAGTTCCTCTCGGCTTTCGGTGATTCGATTCAAAGCCATGGTCACGCCCTGATCCGCAATCGAAACCCCGGTTTCGACCACGCCAAAGACCTTGAGCGTGATATCGGTCACCAGGCGGTTGGCATACCAAACCCCTCCGATCCCAAGAACGCTGGCCAACATCACCACCACGGCAATGAGGACAAAAGTATTGTGCCCCAGAAAGGATAAAATGGATCGTGCACGTTTCATGAGGAAGGACTCCTTTGGAGAAGGTGCAAGCGTGCCTGGGCATATCGGACCAGTGCCATGGCCACAAGCGCGCCCGTGGTGTCGATGCCTACGTCCAAAAGCTGCCCATGACGACCGGGGACAAAGGTCTGATGCCATTCATCGCTCAAAGCATAACCGACCGTGATCAACAGGGCCCACCAGGGGCGTCCTCCCAGAGCCCGCCACCATAAGACCCACAAAATCCCATAGGCCGTGGCATGCGCCCCTTTTTTGAAGAGAAAGTCTAACCAGTCTGTGGGGAGATAAAACAGGCGTGGTTGGTTAGAGAACCAAAAGATGATCCCCATCCACATCAACGCCAGAACAAGGAAACGGTAATCGGAACGACGACGCATGTTTGCTATTATAGGCCATTCGCAGGGTAAGTGCAATTACCCTAAAAAACAACTTCGTGCTAAGATGGAGCGAGCTGTCATCCCCATCCCCCATCCCATCCCCCTCCCCAAACCGTCATAGCCATGTCTTACAATGAATATATTGCCATCGAAGGCGCTATCGGCGTGGGAAAAACCACCCTGGCCCGTATTCTGGCTCAAGAGCTCCGGGCATCGTTGCTGTTAGAGGTCTTTGAAGAAAATCCCTTTCTGAGCGATTTCTACGCAGACCGGGAGCGGTATGCATTTCAAACCCAGATCTTTTTTCTGATCAGCCGATACCACCAACAGAGCAAGGTGATCCCCCCAACCCTCATTCGGGAACGGCTGGTCAGCGATTATCTTTTCGACAAAGACCGGCTTTTTGCCCACCTCAACCTGCGGGATGAGGAGCTCGCCATGTATGAGCGGGTCCATCGCATCCTGGGCGAGCAAATCCCCACGCCCGATCTGGTCATCTATCTGCGGGCCAACATCGATACGCTCATGGCCCGCATTGCCATGCGGGACCGCCCTTACGAGCGCGGCATGCCCCGAGATTACATCGCGGCCCTGAGACAGGCCTATGAGGCCTTTTTCAGCACCTATGTGGCCGCGCCGGTGCTCACCCTCGACACCGACGACCTGGACTTCGTGCGTTCGGATCAAGACCGCAGCGCGGTGGTGGGGTTGGTACGGGCCGCGCTGGAAAAAGGAGAAATCCAGCAGCCCCTGCCCGAATTGCGGGAGCAGGCACCTCCTACCGGGCTGCGCATTTTGCAGGGAGGCCGACGACGCCTGGGAGACTTCCAACGCTTCCATCGGGCCTTGGACCAGGAAAAGGGCTTCGGCGCTGACCTGGGGATGAACTTCGCGGGCCTGACCGAGGAAGTCGGCGAGGTGGGCCGGGAAATCAAGTTGGCCCTGATTCGGGCCGACCATCTGGCAGACCACCTGGGTAACCGACAGGAAGCCCTGGAGCAAGCCATTGCCGAACGCCGCGAAGCCCTTTCAGAAGAAATGGCCGATGTCCTGGCCTACCTGCTCAAACTTGCCAATTATACGGGGGTGGACCTGGAAGCCGCCTATGTGCGCAAGATGGGGCGCAACTGGCAACGGGACTTCAGCACCCGCCTGGCTCCACCGTCGTAATTGATCATCATCCTTGCATAACCACGGAGGCACAGAGAGCACGGAGAAGGAAAAAGATAAGGTTCGGAGAGGATTTTCTCCGTGGCCCCCTTATTTTTTCTCTGTGTCCTCCGTGTCTCCGTGGTGAAAAACCTTTGTAACTATACAGGTATCCCACCCAACGCTTTGCCACGAAGGCTCGAAGCTTTTCGAAGACATGAAGAGAACCTTTTATTTTCTCCTTCGTGCCTTTGTGCCTTCGTGTCTTCGTGGTTTTTACCTTGCTATGGAAAGGTAGGTGTATAGTTACAAACCTTTTTTGCAGTGCATCCATCTCTGAATAAGGACAATCCTATGAAACCCTCTCGCATCCTCTTACCCCTTTCCATCCTCCTGCTCATTTTGGCCCTGGCCGCGTGTGGTGGCAAAAAAGAACCCACCTCCGCGCCCGCGAGCGAAGGAAACGCCTCCCAACAACCGACCGCGGCCGCGGCCCAACCCACCCCGGTCC
>JALWZT010000345.1 GCA_027002405.1 Anaerolineae bacterium
CGCCCTGGGGGGGCGGGATCTGATTGACGATGGCTTCCAGCACCTGCTCCACGTTGGTGCCCTCCTTGGCCGACACGCGCGGAATATCCAGCGCGTCCACGCCCAGCAGGTCTTCGATCTCTTGAGCCACCTCGTCGGGCTGGGCCGCGAGCAGATCGATCTTGTTGATGACGGGGATGATCTCCAGGTCCTGTTCCAGGGCTTTGTAGAGATTGGCCAGGGTCTGGGCCTCGATGCCCTGGGCGGCATCCACCACCAGGAGCGCGCCCTCGCACGCCTTTAGCGCCCGAGACACCTCGTAGCTGAAATCCACATGCCCGGGCGTGTCGATGAGATTGAGCTCGTAGGTCTCGCCATCGGATGCGGTGTAGAACATCCGCACTGCGGAGGCCTTGATGGTCACGCCCTTCTCCCGTTCCAGGTCCATGCTGTCCAGCACCTGCTCTTGCATCTCTCGTTCCGAGAGCGCGCCGGTGATCTGGAGCAGCCGGTCGGCCAGGGTGGATTTGCCGTGGTCGATATGGGCGATGATGGAGAAGTTGCGGATATGGTCGGTGCGCATAAAGTGATAAAAGTCAGGGGGATTTGTCAATCAGGTGAAGGTGCATCGTGTCATTATAGTTGGTTTTTGGAAATTGTGATAATAAGGTTTGAGCGGGCGTAAAATGGAGTGAAAACCCACTGAGCCAAGTAATCGTCCAGAAATAACTTCCCTTTTTTGCCGCAGCACTTGCCGAGTAAACTCGTGCCTATGGAGGCGCAAGCCCCCTCCTTTGGTTCCTCCCCCACTCCGGGACGGGCGGGGGAGGAAGTAGGGAAGGCGGATTCGATGGCGCCAATGGTCGCCCTTCGGCGACCCCTTTTGTCGCTGTTTTGGACGGCGGAGGCCGTCATCTGATCCCCTTCCGCTGTTCTCCCCCGCTTGCGGGGGAGATGAAAGAGGGGGTCTGGCCGTAGGCCTTAAGTGTTCGACTTCAGTCGATGAGCACAAAAACGGAAACTGATTTTTAGACGGTTACCAGGTGAAATGTTATGGGAGGATTTTCTCCTCGATTTTGGTTTAACGTCCGCGTTTCTCTATTTCAACCCATACCCCATCTCTCGCAAAGCATTCCGGAACGCGGTTTCGCGGCTGGCCGGAATGATCAGGGTCTTGGCGTCCAGGCGTCGTGCGATTCGTCCTGCCTTGGGATCGTCGAGGATCTTCTGGGCCAGTTCGGCCGAACGCACTTTGATGGTGAGGGATTTGTGAACGACGCGCAAAGCCTTGCTGTTCTCTTCCACCTGGGTCAACCAGGCTTTTACCTCCTCGGGCAAAGGCCCGCGATGATGTTGTTCCAAAAACACACGCTGAATTTCCAGGTCCGGGAAATTATCGAGAATGGCGAGCAGCTTGCTTCGAGAAAGAAATCGTCTGCCTTTCCGCATTTCGGTGATCTGGTCCAACTGGGCTTGTTCCACAGGAGTGAGTTCATCTTTCAGCAACACGATCTCCCGTTCTGGCGTGATAAAGAAGAGCGTGTCCTCTTGTGCCTGGCTGGGCGTGTATGCGTCGGCCTGACCGAACAGAAACGCGCCCAGAGGATTGATGCGGAAGAAGAGTAAGCCGTCATAACGGCTGAAGCCAATTTGATCGGAATAGTAGGGGAAGGCAGGAAATGTCCCATTATCCGGGTACGTGTAGACGATATCCACGGCCCCAATCGCGGCCAGATATTCCATGATGATCAGGTTGATGTAGAGCCCATTGGTCAGCATCCAGGCATCCTCATAGGACGCCCAGGGCTCGTACCAATCGCGAGTACCTTGACGATAGCCCACATAGAGCTTATCCAGCCCGCCTTCTTCCAGATCGAAATCGAGCTCCCAGATCTTTATGGCCCGGTAAAAGTCGAAAATCGAGATCCAGACCCCGGTGGGCGACCAGGAGAGCGCTTCGATGATTTTTTCCCGTCGTTCGCCGGGCCTTGTCAGCCGCACGCCTCTGGCGCGTTGGCCTTTGATGGCCTTAAGTCGATGCAGTTCATCATAACGGCCCTTGGAGACCCAGGTCTCGAAGGCTTCCAACAGCAACTCGGGGTCCCGGGTGGCCAGGTACTGTTTTCCCAACGAAGTGAGGTTCCCTTTGTAGGTTACCAACTCCGCGCCATCGCAAAACATGCTCAAACCTATGGGGATGATGGCGTCTTGCGGCTTTTCCCTCTCCTCGAACAGGTCGCCCTGGTGCAGTCGTTCGGTAAGGGTTTCGATGCTTTTCGGCGTCGGCAAACCGGTGCTGGAGCTGAGTTTGATCTTGCCCTGATTGAGCAGGGTGAGATAAAGGGTGAGGTCATGCAGGCCCGCTTGCTCTCGATCGGCCCGCAGAAGCTCGATCTCCTGGTCATGGACCTTCACGGTCTTCGGGGGTTCTTCCTGGCCTTTGAGCCGAAATGGCTCGAACGGGGGCACGATGTCGGCCAGCAAAGGCATGATGAGTGGATGAATTCGCGCTCTGCCCATGAATTTGTGGATGAACAGATCGAGAAGGATCGGTTCGGTGCTCCAAAGGTATGAGGATGACTTCGGCCGCTTGGGCAAAGCGCCATAACGAGCGTAGAAGACCTCCTGGTTGAAGAATCCATCGTTATGATAGGCTGCGGCCAGCGCCTTTTGGGATAGCTTATCCATCGCATGCCACAAACGCCGCACCTCTTGGGGGTCAGTCAGGGTCTGGGCGAGATACCGGGCCCGGTCAGCTTTGCGCGTCAATGAACGGGGGCCGCCGCATAAATCGATGAATTTCTTGAGCATACTGTTGGTGTAATTTTCGATGAAAAATTGCATCAAGCCCATCACATCTCCTTGGCTGCTCTGTTGTGTGGAAGGGGGGCGGTTCATTTTGAATCAGGGTCCTCCTTTTGAGTTTCTTCTTCCCCATAAGCAGCCCGCAGGGCTTGGCGGGTCGCTTCTTCGTAAAGTGGGGCGAAGACGTGCTCGATGTTGCGTTGGGCAAAGGAGGGTTGGCCCAAGCGGCGCAGGATGGGCATAGGCGTCACCGGTTCACGAATGGCTGTGGGGAAGTGGTCCAGGGGGGCGGCTAGGCGCCAGAAATGTGTCAGGCTTTCTTCCAGAGGGGGCGCGGTCGGTGTCTGCTCCGAGGATTCCCTCGCGTCTTCGGCCGTTGTGGGCTCCGCCCGACGGCTGCGTAAGCCTTCGATCAACGCCTCCTGGCTCATGCCGCGCAGCCGGAACAGGAGAAAGGGGTCCTCATCGAACTGTTCGGCCAAAATATAGTGTGTGGCCGCCACATGCTTGCAGGGATTGGCCCAGTCGGGGCAGGAGCAATGGGTTTCCAGGTCGGTCGATTTGTTGGGGAAAAGGCTCACCCCGGCTTGAGCAAAGGCCGTCTCGATATCCTGCGGCATCTCTCCGGTCAGAAGCTGGGCCGTGAAAATGGCCTGTTCGCTGAGCGCGTTGAGCACGGCCTCCCATTGTTGGGAGGAAAGAGGCTGCAGGCGGATGGTCACTTTGTAAGGGCGCTTGCGAGAGCCTTGCACCAGGGCGTGAATGGCGCCATCCTTCTCCTCAATGGAAAGCACCTGCCCCTGCTGGGCGTAGCGTTTCCCTCGTCGCAGACGGCCCGCGTCCGTGATGCGCTCCAGTGCCGCGATCCAGCGTCTGGCCCACCAGTTTTCGGCAAATTTGCCGCTCTTGCTGCGGGCTTTGATGCCTTCTTGGGTTTGAATAGGTTGTGTGGGTTTGTAATACCATCGTTTTTTGCGTCGACTCATGGCATGATCTCCTGTCGTAATTGCACCAGCTCCCGCAGTTCGGCTGTGGAAAGCTCGGTCAACCAGTTTTCACCACTGCCTATAATGGCCTCTGCCAGCGCTTTCTTCTCCTCGATCATGGCGTCGATGCGTTCCTCCAGGGTGCCCACGCAGACAAACTTGTGCACTTGGACATTCTTCTTTTGGCCGATGCGGAAAGCTCGATCCGTGGCCTGGTCCTCCACTGCCGGATTCCACCAGCGGTCGAAATGGAACACATGACTGGCGCGGGTCAGATTCAGGCCCGTGCCGCCGGCCTTGAGCGAGAGCACGAACAGGGGCGGGCCATCCTCCGACTGGAACCGATCCACCATGGCTTGGCGCTGCCGCGCGGGAACGCCGCCGTGCAGGAAGAGCACGGTCCGACCGAAATAGTTCTGTAAGAACGATTGCAGAAAACGGCCCATCTCCGAAAACTGCGAGAAAATCAACGCTCGGTCTCCCGCGGCCAGCAGCTCATCGAGAATCTCCACCAGGCGCTTCAGCTTGCCGCTACGATTGAGCGTGTCGCTCAATGCCTGCTCTCCTTCCATTTGGTGCAGGAATTGAGCCGGATGATTGCAGATCTGCTTTAGCTTCATAAGCATGGAAAGCACCATGCCGCGACGTCGCATATCCTCCTCCGCCCCCTCGATGGCCTGGAGAGCGTCCTCGACCACGGCCTGATAGAGGGTGGCCTGCTCCTGGGAAAGGAAACAATAGACCTTGGTTTCTTGTTTTTCCGGCAGGTCCTGGATCACGGTGGGGTCGGTCTTCACCCGCCGCAAGATGAAGGGGGAGACGAGACGCCGCAGTCGTCGCGCGGCCTCTTCATCCCCATAGCGCTCGATGGGCAAGGCAAAATGCTGGCGGAAATGTCGGCGACTGCCCAGAAAGCCGGGGTTGAGAAAATGCATGATGGACCAGAGTTCGCTGAGCCGGTTTTCCACCGGCGTGCCTGTGAGCGCGAGCCGAAACGTGGAGGAAAGATGTCGCACGGCCCGCGCTTGAAGGGTGTCTGGATTCTTGATGTTTTGCGCCTCATCGAGGATAACGCCGAACCAGTCGATCGGGCGCAGAAACGCTTCATCCCGACGCACCAGCGCATAGCTCGTGGCCACCAGATCATGCTCCTGGGCGGCCTGGATGAACGCTTCATCCCGCAGACGGCTGGGGCCCTGATGCACCATCACGCGCAGATCAGGCGTGAAGCGTTCGGCCTCTCTGGCCCAATTGACCACCACCGAGGTGGGCGCGACCAGCAAGGTGGGCGCGGGCAGCGCACCGGTCAACTCTTTGACCCTGAGCAACATGGCCAGCGTCTGGATGGTCTTGCCCAGGCCCATGTCGTCGGCCAGACAGGCGCCCACGCCAAAACGACGCTGAAAATCGAGCCACGAATAACCGAAGATCTGGTAGGGCCGCAATGTCGCGTGCAGGCCCGAGGGTGGCGGCAGAAGTTCCAACTTTTCCTCGCCCTTGAAGCGGGCCAGCCAATCATGCAGCCAGCCTTCGACCTCGACCTCTTCCACAGGCAAGCCTTGGATCTCCGCGTCCGGGTTCAGGGCCAGCGCGACCGCGTCCAACAGACCCACCTCTCGCTCCTCCTCTATTTTCTCCCAGAACCGGACCGCGGCCTCGATCTGTTCGGGATCGAGCTGCACCCATTGCCCGCGAATCTGCACCAGGGGCGATTTGAGCGCGACCAGGGCTTCGAACTCCTCCCGACTGAGGGGTTGCCCGCCCAAAGAAATCTCCCAGCGGTAACGGACCAAATGCTCCATGGTCAGGAAGCTCCGGCCCACGTGGTCCGAGCCAGAGGAGGAACGCGCGCGCATCCTCATGCGCAGCCCCAACCGGGCCTTGGCCTGATTCCACCAGGGCGGAACCAGCACGCCGAATCCGCTGGATTCCAGCAAAGGAGCGGTCTCGCGCAAATAGGTGTACGCTTCCTCACTCGACATGATCGCGGCCGTGGGGCGTTTCTGGCGTAGGCTACGTTGCACGGCCGGGCAATGCCGGGCCACGAACCCCAACCCTGTCAGCAGCACTTCCTGGGGATTGGTCAAAGGCCGATGAAGCCGGCGTAGGAGCTCACGTTGATTTTGCCAGATCTCGGATGCGCCGATGAGCAGGCTGGGATCGTCGCGGGCCTGAAGCAGATAGTGCAAGACCCAATCGCTGTTCGGTCCCTTAGGTGGCTCCAAACGCAGGGCTACGCGGAAATGGGCATCACCAGCCACGTGCAGATTGCGTAACCAGGCCCGATAACTGACCAGCAATCGTTGCGATTGCGCGGGGACCAGAGCCACCATCGCGTCGCGGCGGCAGAGGGCGTGCAGCCAGGCCCTGATATAGTCGGATTCTGACTCCTGGCTCCGTCCCAGGTTCCAGCGTCGCATGAGCGCGTCGACCATGCCCGCGAGAAAGGAATCGATGAGCGCCCGGGGCGGCATCTCGCCCCCCTCTCCGGCCCGGGCAAGGGGCGGCATGGCTTGCTCTAACCGTGCCAGGCGCGGGCCATCGCGCGGGCCATCCAGCACGGGTCGCCAGCGGGCGTAAAGAGAGAGTTCCCTTTCGTCAGGAACCAGGGCTGGTTGCACTTTCTGTTGGGCCAGCGCTTCCAGGCCCAGGCGGGCCGCGGTTTGCCAGAAGATCAGGTCATCCCCCAGATGGATGTCGTGGGGCAAGTCGTCGCGGGCGGGGAGATTCAAAAGCACATAGAAGGCCTCGGCCGGCTCCAGCTCCAGGGCGGGGATCCGCCATGGCCGCAAAACCATTTTCTCTTCGGGGATATCCCAATCATGAACCAAGAAGGGCGAGGGTTGGGGGCCTGTGCGCAGGGTGGGCAAAGACAATGTGAGCTGACCGTGCCCGGCCGAGAACGTCAGCCGGGTCAATGAGGTAAGCCGCGCTTGCAATGATCCGGGGTCGAGCGCGAAAGGATGGGGTTGCGGTGCTCGATGTCGGCGGTCCACTTTGATTTTCGGCGCGCCCCGCGTCGTCGTTTCGGCCCAAAGAAGACATTTACCGTTTTCAGCCAGTGAACGGGGCGGTTGCCAATGGGCATGTAAGACTTCCATACTCAAAGTTTATAGGCAAAGCGGGCAAATGTCCAGTATGAGCCACAAGGATTTTCTCAGCGTTCTCAGCGCGCGCTGCGGTGGAATTGGGATATCAGAATTTCATAAGAAATCACAGAAGTGCCCTCCAGACCGCTTGACAGAGCCGCAGAAACATCTTATAGTGTGTATGTAGTCCTTTCTTATCCACCCTTATCCCCGTTTGTTATAGGAGGTTATGATGCCCCAAAACGAAGGCAAGTGGGATCGCATTATTCGCGTGATTATTGGTCTGGTTCTGCTTTACATAGGCTATGCCATGCTTTCCGCGCCATGGAACTACGTGGCTTACGTGGTGGGTGCAATCCTGCTCATCACCGGAATCATCGGCTATTGTGCCCTCTACTCGGTCTTGAAGATCAATACGAAAGGCGGATCCTAACGCCTGCACGGCGCAGTATGGCACATCGAGAGCGGCGTGGTCGAAAGGCCACGCCGTTTTGTATTTCACCACATGAACTTTTTGTCATCAAATTCGATGGGGGCCTTTCATAGAGAATTCATTTCAGGATGCTATAATGGAAAAGAAAGGACAGCTTTGGCATCTTGATCCATGGATGCGGCCTTACAACGATGCGCTTGGGGTGTCAGGAGGTCAGGTGCGAAGTGTCCAAGGCCATCATTTTTACATCGGTTCAGGAAGGCTTCTATGAAACGCTTACTTCCTTTTGGTCTTCTGCTTATTCTGACAGCGCTCGCGCTTCCGATGGGATGGCAGGGGAGGAAATTGTATGCCGGGGAAAGGGAGGAGGCGATTACATTGACGCCCCTGGCGCATTTGGGAGGGCGGATATTGGCCATCGCGGCTCGGGATGATCGGGCCTATGTGCTGGAGGAATCCCAGATCGTGGTATACGATCTCAGCCAGACCCCTCCACGCGAGGTAGGACGCTCGCCCCGCCTGGGACTACCCGTCGATCATCTTCTGGTCGAGGAGGATCGCATTTATGCGTACGTTGAAAATGGCTATGGCGCGCTGTACATCCTGAGCCGTTCCGACACGCCGACATTGTTGGGGGAGGCGATGCTGTGGGGCCGACGGTATTGGCTTGGACAAGGCATGCTGGCATTGGTGACAGGCGAAGACCGGGAGGTGCACTTTTGGGATGTTTCGGACCCCCGGCATCCCAGAGAAGTAGGCCGCTATAAGGGGGATTTCGCAATGGAAAACATCCTTTTGCATGACGAGCACGTCTATCTTTGTGGGTACAACCCTCTGGTGTGGGAAAGAAACCACCGGCTCATCACGTTGGATGTCCGGAATTTTAGCCGCCCGCGCATCGTGCATTCCCAACCGGTGGCAATGAATTGCGTCGACGGGCATTTCGCCCAGGTGGATGGCCAGCTTTGGGCCGTTGGGAAAGATGGGATCCAGGTCTTTGATCTGACGAATCCTGCCCACCCCACCCTCCGTCACGTACTGGCGATAGCACCTGGGGACTGGAAAAGCTTCATTCACAAGGAGGGGGATCTGCTCTATGTGGGCATCCGGGGGTATGGCGTCACCATCTACGACATCCACGACTCCGAACATCCCCAACGGATGGGCAGCGTCCCCGTTGCCGACGCCCGAGAATTCGCGTTGGCCGGTTCCACCATGGCGGTGCGACAGGAACAGCGGGGCTGGAGCATCCTCTCTATCGCTGATCCGCATCAGCCCGAGATCACGGCATCGCTGGCCGCGCGTTTCGTAAACATCCAGGACCTGTACGTCCATGACGGTCTCGTCTTCATGGTGGAATCCACTGGCTTCACCATCTTCGACGCCCGCGATCCCACCCATCCCCAGCCCATTTTCACGATTCCCCTGACGCCTCCCGAACACCCCTCCGACTTTGATTATTGGCAGGTTTACGCACTGGATCATTGGGCTTACCTGGGCGTGGACAATGAACTCCACATCTACGATATCGCCGATCTATCTGCCATCCACGAAGTCAAAACCATTCAGGTTCCCGGCTTCATTCATGACATCACGAGCTTTCAAGGACGCATCTATGTGGGCTGTGGACCCGTTGTGGCCATGGACCCCGCGGGCAACGATCCCATTGTGTTGCCCAGAAACATCTCAGCAGCCAAATTACGCGTGCATGAGCAAAACGGGCGTCGTTATCTCTATACCGGATGGGGCGATGTTGTGAGCCTTTCCATTAGTAGCCGATTATCATGAACATGAACCGCCCTACGGCGAAGTCATCGACGCCCGGGACCCTCAACATCCCCAGCGGCTCTCCAGCGTCTATGGGTTCGTCCCTACCGATGCGATACCCCTCACCCCCTGGGAGGATGATCCCTGGGTAGCCTGGGCGTTGAACCTCATCGCTGCTGAGCACATCCTGCGCATCAGCCGCGCGAGCGCGCCCGAGGAGCCCCTGGCCGAGCTGGTGTTCGATGCGAATACGCCCGTGCGGAAACTCGCGCGGCAGGGCGACGTCCTCTATGCCCTCACCGACATCGATCTTCACCTCATCGACATCTCCAACCCCGCGCATCCCCGCCGGATCGGACGTTATGTCTTTCCCCACTCGGAGGGCGAGGCCCATGCGCTGAAGGTGGTGCATGGTCAGGCGTACGTGGGTATCGGCAGGGAGCTGCGGGTGGTGGATGTGCGCCGGGCCGACCGTCTCGTTGAAACGGGCAGCTACACCGCGCCGGGGACGATTCTGGGCATTGCCAGCCAGGGCCGCGTCCTTACCCTGGCCGTAGACGACGCGGGCGTCATCAATCTGGAAGACCGGCAGGCCCTGCTCACCACCATCTACCTGCCGAGGATCGGGTTTCCGATGGCAAGTGGCAAGTAGCAAGTGGTCACGATGTGCGTTTCAGATATTTGGCGTCATCTAGCCGGCCGAAGTCGCGTCTGCCACGCCCGCCCGGCGATGAAGTGAGGCTGTTGGCAAACCTCAAGCGAGTTGCCGGGCAATCCGGCAGGGGCGGTGATCCGGCCGTTCGGCCCCCACCCCTTGCCCCTCCCCCGCCTGCGGGGGAGGGGTGATCGCCCGGATCGGAGGGGCTACGTAAGACTCATCCCCCCTGCAGAAGCGGCTGGGAGGGCGTCAACCGCCGCCCGCCCGGCGATGAAGTCGCCGGGCTATAAAACGGCGCCGGAT
>JALWZT010000346.1 GCA_027002405.1 Anaerolineae bacterium
AACGTCAAACGTAAAACGTGAAACGTCAGGTCATGACGCATGACGTTTGACGCTTGACGAAATCGGCTTCCCGCGCCAACGTGGCCGCGAGATGTTTTCATCCGTATCGGCGAACTGCCGTTCGTGGCGCCTGCGTACATCTGCGTTCCCATTCCCACCCGTATCAACGGGCAGTCGCCCGTGAAATCTGTTCTGGAGATCATGCTCCCATGCTTACCCCTAATGACTTGTTGCAAAAAGCCCTGGATGGGCAGCGTCTCACCCCTGAAGAAGGCCTGATCCTTTACACCCAGGGCGACCCCGAAGCCATCATGGAAGCGGCCCATCAGGTTCGTTTGCAAAAAACAGAACCAGGGCTGGTGACCTATCTGGTAGATCGCAACATCAACTATACCAATGTCTGTACCACCAACTGCCAGTTTTGTTCCTTTTATCGTCCGCCCGGCCACCCCGAAACCTATGTGATTTCCCGAGAAGCGCTAAGCGCCAAAATCGAAGAGCTGCTGGCCTGGGGAGGGACTCGCATCCTGATGCAAGGCGGGCATCATCCCGATCTCCGCATCACCTGGTACGAAGACCTGCTGCGTTGGCTTAAAGCCACCTATCCCGACATCGAATGCGATTGCTTCAGTCCTTCCGAG
Source organism: Anaerolineae bacterium (assembly GCA_027002405.1). Lineage (GTDB taxonomy): Bacteria > Chloroflexota > Anaerolineae > J102 > J102 > M2005. Next base: position 642 of record JALWZT010000346.1, read on the forward strand.
ATTGAGAACATCGCCCACATCGAGGGCATGAGCATCGAGAGGGTGTTAGAACGCCTCCATGCCGCGGGGCTGGATGGACTCCCCGGTGGAGGGGCCGAGATTTTAGATGACGCGGTACGTCAGCGCATTTCGCCCAAAAAGACAAAGACCGAGACCTGGCTTCATGCCATGCGCGTGGCCCAGCGTTTGGGCATGGTGACCAGCGCCACCATGGTCATTGGCTTTGGTGAAACCATGGAACAACGGATCAACAGCCTGACCCGTCTGCGGGCGCTGCAAGATGAATCCCTGGCCGCCCATGGCAATGGCTTTACCGCGTTTATCATGTGGACAGCCCAGCTCAGTGAGACCAACAGCCTGGGGCGCAGTCGCCATCGCCATCGATACGGTGCGGATTATGATGAATATCTGCACACCAACGCTTTCGCCCGCCTCTACCTGGATAATTTCACCAATTTCCAGGCCAGTTGGCCCACACAAGGGCTGGAAGTGGCTCGTCGGGCATTGTACGCGGGCGCCAATGATTTCGGCAGCACCATGCTCGAAGAAAATGTCGTCAGCCAGGCTTCCGCATACACGGAAAAAGAACCGCGCATGAGTGTCTATCGTTTACACGAACAGATCCGGCTGGCAGGATTCGATCCCGCTCAACGAGACAGCCGTTATCGCATCATCCGCCGCTTCCCTCGGGTCATGAGCCGGGAGGAATTGGCCCCCCGCCCCCTGCGGCAGAGGGGGATACTTGTTCCGTAAATTAGGATCAGGATTAGGATTGAGGATTGTCAGGCCGAGGTTAGGCGCGAGCAAGAGTAATCAGTGATCAGTCATCAGTCATCAGTAATCAGTGTTCAGTTTGACTCTGCGTCCTCTGCGTTCTCTGCGGTAAGTACCCTTTCCGTAGGGGGGCAGGAATCAGTCATCCAGTGTTCAGTGGGGTGGCTGTTTCTTGGTGTCTTTGTGCTCTTTGTCGGCGAATCCTCGCCTCAAATTACCTCTTGACAAAATTTAGAATATCTTTGTGTCCTTTGTGGTGAAAGATTATCTGCGTCAATCTGTGTCGCATCTGCGCAAATCTGCGTCCTATTTTCGTCGTTATGTGGTGATCTGTTTAGTCGGCCGAGCCTTCCAACCACCCCACCAACTGGTTGACATCCTGCAGAACCGCGTCCGCGCCCATATCCCACCAACGTTGTGGGTTTTGTTCGTGATCAATCGCCACAAACCGAACCTGGGCTGTGCCCCGAGGCCCTTCACGATACCGGAGCACCAGACGCAGGTCATCCACACCATCCCCGACCATGACCACCCGCCGGGCTTGCAGCCGCTCCACAGCCCGAACCATCAACTGAGGGTCTGGCTTCTGGCCCACCTCATGGGTCAAAATCACATCGGATCGCAACAGGCCCGCGAAATCCAGAGCCGCCAGAGGCGTGCGCATCTCGTTGCGATTACGGCCAGTGATGATCCCCACCTCCTTCACGCCCAGGGCCTTTAGGCGATGGAAAAAATCGGGGGCGGCGTACGCGCGTTCGGCATGGGCAAAGCCCGGGCGATGAACCACTACGGGCTCGGTATCATAAATGGCTGGATACACGTCGGCACCCCAATAATGCGCGTCGTAATAGCGTTGCAACGTGTCGAAGTCGGGGGCATCGGGCCCGGCGTAGCGCCGCACCCACGGGATGCCCCGGCCCGCGTTTTCTTCGGCCAGGTCCAGCCAGCTTCTTTCGGGCGGAATCCGCCCTTCGGCCCGGGCTTGGAGCATGACCACCAGGGCCCAGGCCATATCCCAATCGCTGTTGAATCCGCCGGAACGCTTAAACGCCCGGATGTCCTGCAAGGAAAGGCCTGCGTCCGGCCAACCATGTTCCCGGGCCAGCTTGCGGGCCACATAAAGGGTGCAGGCATTGTATGCATCCTGTGCGGCCCACAACACCCCATCCACGTCAAATATCACGGCGTCGGGGGAAAAAGGTCGATGGTTCTTGAACATGAGTCTATTTTATCATGCTGCTATGAAAATAGCATGCTCGTCGGTTGCGGAAGGATCGCCAGGCCTACGTTGAGCGAGACGACAACGGGCGTGATGCGTGAAACGTAAAACGTGAGAGCCTTACGCATCACGCATTACGCATCCCGGGCTCGGCTTCCCGCGCCAACGTGGCCGCGAGATGTTTTCATCCGTATCGGCGAACTGCCGTATCCAATATCCAATATCCAATATCCAGTATCCAAATACCCATGCTCCCCCAGCCAATTTGTTAAGCTCCAAAACGTCCGTTTTGAACCATGTCCAATAATGGGTACCATGGTCCCATCCACCTTGCTCCAAGGCGTGCGTCGCCATTTGAACGCACCCCATGCTCGCATTCTCCAGGTCCAACGCCAGCCCTTTACTGGCGGGCTTTCGGGTAGCCATTTCGAATCCTGGCATCTGACCTTGCAGCAGGCTGGTCCGGTGTCCCATCTGACCCTGATCTACAAACGGGGGCGGGTGGTCACAGGCGCGTTTTTGCAAGGGGCCGGAGAGCGGGAAGCCCAATGCTATGCTCACCTGGCGCCTCATCTGCCCCTCCGCACGCCCACGGTGGTAGCCGTGGACCCCACAACCGCGGAGATATGGATGCTTCCTCTCCCCCCTCACAAACCCACATCCCACTGGCATGCAGCCTGGCATGAGGATGACCTGCGCGCCGCCATTTCGGACCTGGCTCGATTGCATGCGACCTTCTGGGAGCAGCGAACACGATTTCAGACATGGCCCTGGCTGGCACAGCCCACCCAGGCCCACGCGTTGGGGCTTCTGGCCGACGCCCGGGCCGGCCTGGAGCGCCTTATCCGGGCAAGGGCGTGGGACGAAAGCCTGACCCAAACGCGGCTTCAGCAGATGCGGGCCCTGGCCCAAGCGCCGGAACGCATCTTGGCCCCCTTACGGGACGGGCCACAAACTCTGCTTCATGGCGACGCCGGTTTTCAGAACATCGCCATTACCCAGGATGGCCGGTGTTTGTGGTACGATTGGCAATTGGTGGGCTGGGGCCCCCCGGCGCTGGATTGGGTTACCTTTCTTCACCCCTGGGCCTATCCAGAAGCCACCCCACCCATGCCCCTGGAGGCCATGACCCGGGAATACTTGGCAGCCCTGGCCCGTTGGGGACACCCTCTTTCTCCTGGCGACTTCCAACACCAGTTAAACGCCGCGCTCCTTTGGCGTTGGTTGATCCAATGGGCCCCCTTGCTCGGGCTTTACCATCAGCGCCTGAGCCCGCAAGTACGCCGCCGTCTCTACCATGCCTTTGCCCAACTTCACTGGCCTGCTCTTGCAGGATAGTCGATATTGAGTATTCAAATCGTTCCGGAACAGGCGCCACGAACGGCAGCTCGCGATACGAATGAAAATGGAACGCAGATTTTCGCAGATGCGACGCAGATTTCCACTGATTAGTGATCACTGATTACTCCTGCTCGCTCCTAACCTCGGCCTAACAATCCTCAATCCTAATCCTGATCCTACCTCCAGACATCATGCCAACCCCCACCTACAACTACACCGGCACCGTGGTCCTGGTCACGGGCGCAGGACGAGGCATTGGTTTCGCCATTGCCCGAGATTTCGCCCGGTTTGGGGCCACGGTCTTCCTCAATGATATCGATTCCGCGCGTGCCAGCCGCGCTACCGCAGAACTGGTCAAGCAAGGACTGGATGCCTATGCCGCGCCCGGAGATGTGGCAGACCCTGATCAGGTGGCCTGGGTCTTTCAACACATCGACACCAAGGCCGGACGTCTTGATGTGCTGGTGAACAACGCGGGCATTGAACCGGTGGCATCCATCCTGGAACACAGCCTGGAAGACTGGCAGCGCACCCTGGATGTGAACCTGACCGCCGCGTTTTTGTGCACCCGGCAAGCAGGAAAACGCATGAAAGCCCAGGGAGGGGGTGTCATCCTCAACATCGCATCCATCGCGGGCAAGGCCCAGCCCCTCTATTTACGTTCTGCCTACGCGGCCAGCAAAGCCGGGTTGGTGGGTTTCACCAAAGAAGCGGCCCGAGAATTCGCCGCCTATGGCATCCGGGTCAACGCGGTATGCCCGGGGGTCATTATCACCCCCATGACTGAGCGCTTGCGGCAAAACCCCGAACAAATGGCCCGTTGGCGTTCGGAGATCCCCCTCGGGCGGCTGGGAGAGCCCCAAGAGGTCTCGGCTTTGTGTTTATGGCTGGCCTCCGACGCGGCCAGTTATGTCACAGGCGTGGCCTGGCACGTGGACGGCGGCAAAAATATGGCTTAATCCATGCTCTCTCACCTTTATCTCAATCTCGGGAGGAAACATGAATCCCCAATACATCCTTGTAGAAAAAATCGAACGAGTGGGCCTGATTCGATTTAACCGGCCCAAGGCCCTGAACGCACTCAGCCCGGAACTGATGGACGAGCTGGGCCAGGCCCTGGAAGCTTTCGACGCAGACCCCGATATCGGTGCCATCGTGCTCACCGGCAACGAGCGGGCCTTTGCTGCCGGTGCCGACATCAAGGCCATGGCCACAGCCAGCGCGGCGGAGATGCTGCTCAATGATCTCATCGCCCGCTGGGAAACCATCCATCACATCAAAAAGCCCATCATTGCCGCGGTGAGTGGGTACGCCCTGGGCGGAGGCTTTGAACTGGCTATGGCCTGCGACATGATCGTCGCCAGTGAGAGCGCCCAGTTTGGCCAGCCCGAGATCAATTTGGGCGTGATCCCAGGCTTTGGCGGCACCCAGCGTTTGACTCGCGCCGTGGGCAAAGCCCTGGCCATGGAGATGGTCCTTTTGGATCGGCGCCTTTCGGCCCAAGAGGCCCTGCAGTATGGGTTGGTCAATCATGTGTATCCGGTGGAAATTTATCTGGAGGAAGCTTTGAAACTGGCCCAAAAACTCGCGGGCCAGGCACCGGTGGCCGTGCGATTGGGGAAGGAAGCCGTGAACAAAGCCTTTGAACTCAGCCTACACGAGGGCCTGGCCTTTGAACGTCGGGCGTTCCAGATCCTCTTTGCCACCGAGGATCAAAAAGAAGGCATGGCTGCTTTTATCGAAAAACGCCGTCCTCAATGGAAGGGCCGCTGATGAAAATCTACACCAAAACCGGCGACGCCGGAGAAACCAGCCTCTTTGCAGGGGGACGTGTTGCCAAAGACGCGCCTCGGGTGGAGGCTTACGGCACGGTCGATGAACTCAACGCATGGTTGGGTTTGGTCGCCATGTATTGTACCAGCCACGATCTCAGATCCAGACTCCTGCGGGTCCAGGGGGAACTTCTGCAATTAGGCGCGGATTTGGCCACCCCCCTGGACGCATCCACGACCCATATCACCCGCGTGGATGAAAGCCTCACCCGGCAATTGGAGCAAGAGATGGATGAATGGGACGCGGTTTTGCCTCCCCTCCGTCAATTCATCCTGCCCGGAGGTTCCCAACCCGGTGCCATCTTGCACATCGCCCGCACCGTATGCCGTCGGGCCGAGCGGCGGGTGGTGACCCTGGCTCAAACAGAGCCCCTCAACCCCCAGGTGCTTATTTACCTCAATCGCCTGGGCGATTGGCTTTTTGTCCTGGCCCGTATGGTGAATCACCGCCATAACATGGCCGAAACCCCCTGGTCCAACTTTTAATCAATTTTTAATCCCATACAAATGAAATACAAATATATGAGGCGTTAAATAGGATGAGTTTGCATCCTTATCCACATCACTGCTGACACGGAGGTAACTCATGCGACGTTTCTGGTATGTTGCTGTTATCCTTGCTTTGGTGTTGGTCTTTGGTTGGGCCGCCGGTACTCCTGCCCACGCGCAGGAAGGAAACGGCCAACCCTTGTTCCTCTACACCAAGTATCCCTCTCAGGTGACGGAACCTGGAAAAACTGTGAGCTTTCCGTTGACTTTGAAGACAGACACCAAGCCGCAGATTGTCAAGTTGAGCATGAAAGAACTGCCCGACGGCTGGAAGGCGACCTTCCGAGGTACGGGGCGCATTATCAAAGCCGCGTACGTGACGCCCGATAACGATGTGGTCGTGGATTTGAAACTGGAACCTCAAGGCGATGTGGCCGCGGGCGATTACCATTTTGTGGTGCTGGCCGAGGGCGATGGGGTGAAGGTAACCCTGCCGTTGGATATTTCGGTGGAAGAAAAATTACCCCCCCGTCTTTCCTTCACCACAGACCTGCCCACGCTGAAAGGGACCCCCACCAGCACCTTCCGCTTCAACACCACCCTGAAAAATGAAGGGGATGAGGACCTGGATGTGAATCTCATCGCGGATGCCCCGCCCGGTTTCGTGGTGAATTTCCGCCTTTCGGGCAAGGACATCACCAGCCTGCCGGTGGAAGCCAATGGTTCCAAACGGATTACGGTGGAGGCCAAGGCTTTTGGGGTCATCCCTGCCGGTTCCTATCCCTTGAAGGTGATTGCCCAGGGTGGGGATGTGCAGGCGCAATTGGACCTGACTATCGAAGTGGCAGGACAGCCCGACCTGAAAGTATCCGGGCCCGATGGTCGGCTTTCGGGCGAGGCGTACGCGGGCAAAGAATCTCCCATCAAGGTCATTATTGCCAATAATGGGACCGCGGCCGCGCACAACGTGGAGCTGAGTGCATCCACCCCGTCGGGCTGGAAAGTGACCTTTGACCCCAAGACCATTGATGAAATCCCGGTGGGCGAACAGAAAGAAGTCACGGCGAATATCACCCCGGGCGAAAAAGCCATTGCGGGGGATTACATCGTCACGGTGCGGGCCAAACCCGCTGAAGGCTCCAGCTCCTCCGCGGATTTCCGTATCACTGTGCGCACATCCACCCTGTGGGGTATCATCGGCGTGGTCGTGATTGCCATTGCCGTGGCTGTGGTGGCGTTGGCTGTGGCCCGCTTTGGCCGCCGATAAGGCGGAAAGGAGGGCGATATGAGCAAGAACGTCATCGAAACCCACGGTCTCACCAAACGCTACAACGGCGTGGTGGCCGTCGATCACCTCGATTTGACCATCCAAGAAGGGGAGGTGTTCGGCATGCTGGGGCCCAATGGCTCCGGCAAAACCACCACCATCCTGATGATTTTAGGGCTCACCGAGCCGACCGAGGGGGAAGTGCGGGTGTTGGGACTGGACCCCGCCCGTCAGCCCCTGAGCGTCAAGGCCCGGGTGGGTTATATCCCAGACCAGGTAGGGTTCTATGATGACCTGACCGCAGTGGAGAATTTGATGTACACTGCCAAGCTGAATGGCATCCCCCGTAAAGAAGCCCTGGCCCGGATCGACGAAGCCCTGGAGCGTATGGGCCTGAGCGAGGTGAAGGACCGGATGGTGAAGACCTATTCCCGGGGGATGCGTCAGCGCCTGGCCGTGGCCGATGTCCTCATCAAACAGCCGCGGGTGGTGATCATGGACGAGCCCACTCAGGGGCTGGACCCCGAAGGCGCGCATGAATTTTTGAAAATCATTCGCAACCTGCGGGATGATGGGATCACCGTGCTGCTGGCTTCCCACCTGTTGCACCAGGTGCAATCGGTGTGCGACCGGGTGGGGCTTTTCAACCAGGGCAAGATGGCTGTATCGGGCACGGTGGAGGAACTGGCCCGGGCCTATATGAAAGGCGGTTACCGCATCGAGCTGGAAGCCACGGGCGACCAGCAGGCTCTGCTCAAAGCCCTGCGGCAGGTCAAAGGGGTGACGGAGGTGCGCGCGCTGGGCCGGAACCGCTACGAAGTCCGGGCCCAAGGCGACCTCCGGGCCGAGGCCTCGCGAGCTGTGGTCCTGGCTGGTGGCGGCTTGTTAAGCCTGCACGTGGAAGCCCCCAGTCTGGATGATATCTATGTCCGATTCTTCCAGGAGGTGAAAGATGGCAGCTAAGGCGAAGGTGCAGACCCTGGATTCGGGCCGCCGCGTGCGGGAAGGCTCTCCCTGGACGGGCCTATGGGCCGTGGTCTTCAAAGAAATGGCCGACTTCCTCACTGGCGCCCGTATGCGCATCCTGGAGGTGTTGATCCTGCTCACCGCGGTGGGCGCGGTATATTCGGCCATGTCTCAAATCCGGGAGACCATTGGCCGGGATCCTTTCCTCTTCCTCAAGCTTTTCACCCTGAGCAAGCCGCCCATCCCTTCTTTTGTGGAGTTTCTGGGCATCCTGGTGCCGTTGATCGCCATCTCCCTTACTTTTGATGCCATCAACGGTGAATTCAACCGCCGCACCTTGTCCCGGGTGCTTTCCCAACCCATCTATCGGGACGCCCTGCTTTTTGGCAAATTCCTGGCCGCGTTCTTCACCCTGACCCTGGTCCTTACCGTGATCTGGCTTTTGATCATTGGTTTGGGCCTGGTGGGTTTGGGGGTTCCTCCCAGTGGGCCTGGCATGGCCCGATTGTTGGTGTTCCTGGTTGCCACCATCTTCTATGGAGGGGTGTGGCTGGCCCTGGCCATGGTGTTCTCCATCACTTTTCGTCAGCCCGCGACCGCGGCCATGGCCAGCCTGGCGGTGTGGCTCTTCTTCCTGATCTTCTGGAACATCCTGGCCGGGCTCATTGCTTCGGCCATTGTTCCGGTACGGTTGGGATTACCGCAAGAGATCCTGGCCCAGGCCAAATTGCAAATCGCACTGGCTCGGTTCTCCCCAACCTTCCTCTATGGCGAGATCATGGCCGCAATCCTGAACCCCGCGGTGCGGTCAGTGGGGCTGGGGCTGCTGCTGCCCCTGCTGCCTCAGGGAGCGATCCCGGGCACGGCTCTGCCCCTGAGCCAGAGCCTGCTGCTGGTATGGCCCCAATTCACCGGCCTTATCGCGGCCACCATCCTCCTCTTCGCGTTGGGCTACATTCTTTTCCAGCGCCAGGAGATCCGGGCCTGATTCCAACCCCCTCATGAGGCATTCCGGGCCGGCGGCCAGCACCCCCGCCGGCCTTTTTTGCACCCGGCAGCGCCACGAACCACGGCTCGCCGATACCGAGGGAAAAGGGAACGCAGATTGACGCAGATACGACGCAGATTTCCGCAGATGTTCGTCATGCTGAGCGACCGGAGGGAGCGAAGCATCTAGCGACCGAAGCGAGCGCCATGCGGTGGTTTTTGCGCTTCGCTAGATTCCTCGGTCGCTTCGCTCCCTCGGAATGACGTCGCAAGGCGCTACTGATTACTAGACATTATCGGAAATAAAAATCAACCAGGCTGAAAGGCTCGACCGGGGAGCGATGAGCAACCCTCAAATTGTGTAGACCGCAAGCCAACAGCATCACCAAGTCGTCGAAATCACTTTTCCAATTG
>JALWZT010000347.1 GCA_027002405.1 Anaerolineae bacterium
GAGCAGCCAACATCCATTGAGCAAGCCGTTGATACAGGCCTGGCAGCTCCTGGTCGGAAGTGAACTGGTAATTATTTTGGACAAAATTTAGGTCGGAGGTCTGCGCAGACCCTCCGAGGTCTCATGCCCACCTGCCACTTGCGACTTGCAATACCTGCAACCTGTGTCCTATTTTCATCGTTATGCGGTGAGCTCTTGCTCATGGTGACTGTTCCGTAAATAGAGCCTCGCGACGTCATTCCGAGGGAGCGAAGCGACCGAGGAATCTAGCGAAGCGCAAAAACCACGGCATGGCGCTCGCTTCGCTCGCTAGATGCTTCGCTCCCTTCGGTCGCTCAGCATGACGAACATCTGCGTCCCTATTTTCATCGTTATGTGGTGAGCTATCGCTCATGGTGACTGTTCTGAAAATAGGATTCGGATTAGGATCAGGATTAGGATTAAGATCGCCAGGCCGGCGTTGAGCGGGCCTGCAACGGGGGTGATGCGTGAAAATGTGAAACGTGAGCTCATTACGCATCACGCATTACGCATCACGAACTCGGCTTCCCGCGCCAACCTGGCCGCGAGGCGCTTTCATCGGTATCAGCGAATAGTCGTCCGTGGCGCCTGTTCCTAATCCTCATAAAGCAGATGCCGTGACGGCCTAATAATAGTCACGAAGCATCCGGGGTAAGGCCGGTTTGGTGGAAGAACCTTATGCGCGAGGCGCTGTGTTTGACAAATTCGCATAACCCGGTATACTTGTAGTTCTGATCAGCCGTCCGCCTGGTTGGCGTACGTCGCGTTCGTGTTCGTCCTTTCCAACTCACTCTCTCAAAAGGAGAAGAAGAGCGTATGAAGAAGAAACTGTTGTTTGTTGCCCTCTTTGTGCTTATCGCAGCCCTCGCTTTGGCGGCTTGCGGTGGCGGCAAAGCTACGGAAGCTCCGGCCAAAGCCACGGAGGCTCCGGCCAAAGCTACAGAAGCTCCGGCCAAAGCGACGGAAGCACCTAAAGAACAACCCACGGAAGCTCCGGCTGCGGAGGAGCTGACCTGTGATGATCCTCTGGGCTGTGTGACCATCGGTCCGGATGATCCCATCCGCATCGGTTATGCCCTGGTGCTCAGCGGGCCCAACGAATCCCTGGGTGTGGATTCCCGCCGCGGTGTCGAGATTGCCATCCATGATCGTAACGGTGAGCTGCTGGGCCACAAGATCGAGCTCGTGGGCGAGGATTCCCAGTGCTCGGCCGAAGGTGGTCAGACCGCGGCCACCAAGCTGGCTTCGGACCAGACCCTGCTGGGTGTGATCGGTACGAACTGCTCCAGTGCGGGTGAGCCTGCCGCGGCCATTCTCAGCGAGGCGGGCATGGTGCTGATTTCGCCGTCGAACACGGCGCCCAGCCTGACTGCGCCGGAGACCCATCAGCCCGGGTATCTGCGCACTGCGCACAACGACAAGGTGCAGGGGAAGGCCATGGCCACCTTTGCTTACAACGAGCTGGATAAGCGGAAGGCCGCGACGATCCATGATGGCAGCCCCTACGCCGAGCAGTTGCAGCAGGTGTTTGCGGATAACTTCGCGGGATTCGGCGGTGAAGTGGTGGCCCAGGAAGCGGTGAACGTGGGCGACACGGACATGCGGCCCGTGCTGACCAGCATCGCCACCCATGGCCCCGACTTCCTGTACTATCCCATCTTCATTGCCGAAGGTGCGTTCGTGACTCGCCAGGCCAAAGAAGTGAGTGGTCTGGAGAACACCACCCTGGCCGGTGCCGACGGCATGATTTCGCCGGACTTCCTGGATGCGGCCGGGGATGCGGCGGAAGGGATGTACATTTCGGGTCCGAACCTGAACTTCGAGAACGACCTGGGCAAGCACTTCCTGGAAGTGCATCAGGAGCTGTACGGCGAACCGCCCATCAGCGCCTTCCATGCCCATGCCTATGACGCGACCAACATGCTCCTGAACGCCATCGCCAAGGTGGCGGTGAAGGATAAGGACGGCAATCTGTACATCGGCCGCCAGGCCCTACGAGATGCTCTCTATGCCACCAAGGGTATGCAGGGCATCACCGGGACCATCACCTGCGACGAATATGGCGACTGCGCAGACCCGCAGATCGTGGTCAACCAGATCCAGAAGGTGGACGGCAAGCTGGAATACGTGCCCGTCTGGGATATGAAGAAGGGTTGGCTGACCGGCGAGAAAGCGGGCGAAGGTGCCATGGAAGGTGGTGGCGAAATGGCCGAGGGCGAAATCCCGGTCGTCGAAAATCCGCCTGAAGACCCCCTGGGTGTGGTGAAGATCGGTCCGGATGATCCCATCCGCATCGGTTATGCCCTGGTGCTCAGCGGGCCCAACGAATCCCTGGGTGTGGACTCCCGCCGCGGTGTCGAGATTGCCATCCATGATCGCAACGGCGAGCTGCTGGGCCACAAGATCGAGCTCGTGGGCGAGGATTCCCAGTGCTCGGCCGAAGGTGGTCAGACCGCGGCCACCAAGCTGGCTTCGGACCAGACCCTGCTGGGTGTGATCGGTACGAACTGCTCCAGTGCGGGTGAGCCTGCCGCGGCCATTCTCAGCGAGGCGGGCATGGTGCTGATTTCGCCGTCGAACACGGCGCCCAGCCTGACTGCGCCGGAGACCCATCAGCCCGGGTATCTGCGCACTGCGCACAACGACAAGGTGCAGGGGAAGGCCATGGCCACCTTTGCTTACAACGAGCTGGATAAGCGGAAGGCCGCGACGATCCATGATGGCAGCCCCTACGCCGAGCAGTTGCAGCAGGTGTTTGCGGATAACTTCGCGGGATTCGGCGGTGAAGTGGTGGCCCAGGAAGCGGTGAACGTGGGCGACACGGACATGCGGCCCGTGCTGACCAGCATCGCCACCCATGGCCCCGACTTCCTGTACTATCCCATCTTCATTGCCGAAGGTGCGTTCGTGACTCGCCAGGCCAAAGAAGTGAGTGGTCTGGAGAACACCACCCTGGCCGGTGCCGACGGCATGATTTCGCCGGACTTCCTGGATGCGGCCGGGGATGCGGCGGAAGGGATGTACATTTCGGGTCCGAACCTGAACTTCGAGAACGACCTGGGCAAGCACTTCCTGGAAGTGCATCAGGAGCTGTACGGCGAACCGCCCATCAGCGCCTTCCATGCCCATGCCTATGACGCGACCAACATGCTCCTGAACGCCATCGCCAAGGTGGCGGTGAAGGATAAGGACGGCAATCTGTACATCGGCCGCCAGGCCCTACGAGATGCTCTCTATGCCACCAAGGGTATGCAGGGCATCACCGGGACCATCACCTGCGACGAATATGGCGACTGCGCAGACCCGCAGATCGTGGTCAACCAGATCCAGAAGGTGGACGGCAAGCTGGAATACGTGCCCGTCTGGGATATGAATCGCGGTTGGCTGAATAAGTAAGGCCGATTGAAGGACGTCCGGCGCATGCTCCACGCGTCGGGCGTCCTTTTGCTGGTAATTTCGTCGATGGGATGGGCTATTGCCAGAGCCCATCCCCTTCGCGTATGATGGAGGCTCTGCCATGCTGCGGAAGTTCATGCGAAAACATGATGTTACCGATCTTGTGATGTGGTTGATTGGGTTTGGATTGTTGGTCGTGGTGTTTATTGGCACCTATCGCACCCTGGCCAGCGGCAAGTACGAGAATTCGGTGTGGCTTGATTTCTTTATTTTTGGATTGGCGCAGGGAAGCGTCTATGCACTTATCGCGTTGGGGTATACCCTGGTTTATGGTATTTTGTTTATGATTAATTTCGCCCATGGTGAGGTATTTACAGGCGGGGTATTTACCGCGTACTTCTTCGCCATTGCCATGGAGCGAGCAGGTTTTATCGACCGTCATTGGGTGCTTGCTTTGCTGATCCTCATGGCCATCGCCATGACGGTTTCCGTCATGGTGGCCGTGGTCCTGGAGCGGATTGCGTACCGCCCATTGCGAGGCGCGCCCCGTCTGGTGCCTCTCATTACCGCGATCGGTGCTTCCTTCTTTCTGCAATACACCTATCGCGGGATTTACGGTTCGGGGGTGAAGACTTACCCCGACTTCCCCGCATTGGATGGTAAGCTCAATGCCTTTGGTCGCGAATGGCCCATCCTCACCACCCAGGCCCTGGTGATCGTGGTTTCCGCGCTCATGATGGTTTTCCTTTACTGGTATGTGCAGAAGACCAAAGCCGGGAAGGCCATGCGTGCGGTGGCAGAGGATAAGGAGGCCGCGGCTTTGATGGGGATCGACGTGGACCGGGTCATTGTCAACACCTTTGCTTTGGGTGGGGCCATGGCCGGTGTGGCTGGCATTCTGTATGCTTTGTTGTTCAAGCAGGTGAATGCCTTCATGGGTTTTATCCCCGGTATCAAGGCCTTTACCGCGGCGGTGTTGGGCGGCATCGGGAACGTGCCCGGCGCCATGCTGGGGGGGCTTTTCTTAGGGATTGTGGAGTCGCTGGGGCCTAGCCTGATTCTGGATGGCCTGGGCATCCCCGCCCCTTATCAGTTGAAAGACGCCATCGCCTTCACCCTGCTGGTTCTGGTCCTTATCTTCCGTCCTACCGGCATCTTGGGCGAACGGCTCTCCGAAAAGAAAGCGTAGTGCTTGAGGAGGCAATGTCAATGGATAAAGAAATCAAGTTTTCCTGGCAAGATATCATCAAATACGGCGTCATCGGCGGTATTGTGGCCCTTTACGTGGTGCTGATCGGCATGGTGGTGACCTTCAAGGAACGCTATATCATTGCCGAAACCGTGAATCTTGGGCAAATCGCGCTGTTTTCGCCTACCTTTATTTTGGCTTATTTTGCAGCCAATAACGCCCGCAAACTGAAATCCCTCATCTACGCTATCGTTGTCGGGGCATTGGTGGGCGCGATCGTCGGGGTCTTTGTGGCCGCATTGCTGGTTTTGGCTTCCCATGTGAATATGCGCGAGGTGTTTCTTAATGTTTCTCCTGAGCTGTTGAAGATTTTGCATTTCGGCCAGGAATCCCTGAAAGGCGCCTCACTGGTCATTGTAGGATTGAATCTGATTGTTGGTTTGGTAGGCGGGCTTTTTGCTTTGGCACCTCGTCGCTGGAGCAATGCCCTGTTGGTGGGCGCTGCACTGGTGACCTTGATGGGTATCTTGCAAGAGCTCATGAGCATCACCTTTGGCACCAAGGACTGGTATAAACCCCTGGGCGAATTCATCTATGCCAAGAAAGGGCTTTCCTGGGGCGGCACCATCCTCTTCTTTGTGTTGGGGATGCTGTTCAGTTTGTGGCGCAGCAGCCCCGGCTTGCATCCGGGCGCGCGTGTGGCCAAGTTGCCTCCCAAGCAGCAGCAAGGGGTACGCATTGTATCCTTCCTGTTGGGGTTGGCCATTTTGGTATGGCTGCCCAAGTTTTTGGGTTCCTATCCCAGCGAGATTCTGACCACGGTCGGCATCTATGTGATCATGGGCTTGGGCCTGAACATTGTGGTCGGGTTTGCCGGGCTGTTGGACCTGGGCTATGTGGCCTTTTTCGCCATCGGCGCGTATACGGTGGGGATCCTCACCACCACCGGAAAACTGGCTACGGTCGGATGGAATTTCTGGATGGCCCTGCCGGTCGCGATCTTCTTGGCCACCATGGCCGGGGTCATCCTGGGTATCCCGGTTCTAAAGATGCGTGGGGATTACCTGGCCATCGTGACCCTGGGTTTTGGCGAGATCATCCGTATTCTGGTGCTTTCGGACTGGCTGAAGCCTTACATCGGTGGTGCCCAGGGGATTTTGCAAATCCCCAAACCGGAAATCCTGGGATACGAATTCAAGGGCCCTCAGCAAATCTACTATTTGGTGCTCATCGGTATCCTCCTTGTAGGATACATTGCCTGGCGTTTGCGCGATGCCCGGGTGGGGCGGGCCTGGAAAGCCATGCGCGAGGATGAGGATGTGGCCGAGGCTATGGGCATCCATTTGGTGAGCACGAAACTCATGGCTTTTGCGACGGGCGCGGCCTTTGCCGGGCTTTCGGGCGCGATCTTCGCGGCCAAGCTTGGCTCCATCTTCCCTCACAGCTTTAACCTCATCGTCTCCATCAACGTGCTTTCTTTGATCATCGTGGGTGGGATTGGCAGCCTGCCCGGTGTGGTGGTTGGCGCGTTGATCCTGGTGGGGTTGCCCGAGCTGCTGCGTGAGTTCGCGGACTATCGCATGCTTTTCTACGGCGCCCTGCTGGTAGCCATGATGTTGGTGAAGCCCGAAGGCTTTGTGCCCGAAAAGACCCACGCCCGCGAGTTGCGAGAACAACCCCTGGAGCCCGAGGTGGCCCCCGAGGCCCCCGCCCGAGAGGCCCTTTAAGGAGGCGCGATGATGGCAGAAAAACGTCATTCCGAATACATCTTGGAAACCATTCATGTCACCAAGCAGTTCGGCGGCCTGGTCGCGGTGAAGGATTTGAGCATCCAGGTGCCTCATCAATCCATCTACAGCGTCATTGGCCCCAATGGCGCGGGCAAAACCACCTTCTTTAATTGCATCACTGGTTTTTACAAGGTCACCGAGGGCGATATTTTGCTGGATGGCGAATCGATTGCAGGGCTGCGGCCTGATATCATCGTGAAGAAGGGCATTTCCCGAACGTATCAGAACATTCGCCTGTTCCAGAACCTGACCGCGCTGGAAAATGTGATGGTGGGACATCATCCCCGCATGAAGGCTGGTTGGCTGGGTGCGGTGCTCAATACCCCTGCCACGCGGCAGGAAGAAGCGGCCACACGCAAACTGGCCATGGAACTGCTGGAGTTCGTGGGGCTGAAGGGGGTGGAACATGAATTGGCCACCAATTTGCCCTACGGCATGCAGCGTCGATTGGAGATCGCCCGGGCCTTGGCCAGCGAACCCAAGTTGCTGTTGTTGGATGAGCCCACGGCAGGGATGAACCCCAGTGAAACCGAGGAGATGACCGCATTCATCGATAACCTGCGCAAAGAGATGGGCATCACGGTCTTGCTCATCGAGCATGACATGCGGGTGGTGATGAGCATCTCCGACACCATCACCGTGTTGGATTACGGCGAGAAGATCGCCGAAGGCAAGCCCGAAGAGGTACGCGCGAACCCCCGGGTCATCGAAGCTTACCTGGGGCGTGGCGCGGCCACCCAACACGAAGCCAAGGCAGCTTAAAGGGGGAGAGTCGCATGACGCTTTTGCAATTGGACAATCTGCACACCTATTATGGCAATATCCACGCGCTGAAAGGCATCTCCATCACGGTGGAGCAGGGCGAGATCGTGACCCTGATCGGTGCCAATGGCGCGGGTAAATCCACCACCCTGAAGACTATCAGCGGTCTTCTCTACCCCCGCCAGGGCAAAGTGTACCTGGAAGGGAAGGACCTGACCAAATATCGGGCCCATGAGATCGTGAAAATGGGGGTTATTCACGTGCCCGAAGGGCGCCGCGTCTTCTCCCGGCTCACTGTGATGGAGAATCTGGAGATGGGCGCGTTTACCCGGAAGGACAAGGATGGCATCCAAAAGGACCTGCGACGGGTGTTTGAGCTCTTCCCCCGTTTGGAGGAACGTCGCAATCAGGTTGCCGGTACCCTATCGGGCGGCGAACAGCAGATGCTGGCCATGGGACGCGCCCTGATGAGCCAGCCTCGGATTTTGCTGTTGGATGAGCCTTCCATGGGGTTGGCCCCCGTGCTGGTAGATTTGATTTTTGATACTATTCGCGAGCTGAATGAACAAGGGATGACCATCTTGTTGGTGGAGCAGAACGCGCTTTTGGCTTTGGATATCGCCCATCGTGGCTATGTGCTCGAAACCGGACGCATTGTGCTGGAGGGCGATGCCAAGGCGTTGAAGGAGAATCCTCAGGTCAAAGAAGCTTACCTGGGCGGGTCCTAGGGCCCGGTTATCCGACTCAACGTTCTCGACGCGCGGGCTCCAGTCCATGGGCCCGCGCGCCGCGCGTGGCGATTGTTCCGTAAATAGGATCAGGATTAGGATTGAGGATTGTTGGACCGAGGTTAGGCGCGAGCAGGAGTAATCAGTGATCAGTTATCAGTAATCAGTAATCAGGTGTTCAGTAGCGTCTTGCGACGTCATTCCGAGGGAGCGTAGCGACCGAGGAATCTAGAACCTGTTATGAACTTATCGCCAATTTCACGCGATTTTGTGGATGACGGGCGTTTCAATACGCCACGGATGACGCTGATGCGACGGATCGACACGGATTTTTTGGAAAAAGCATGGCATCTGTTTGAAAAATCCGCGAAAATCTGCTTTATCCGCGTTATCCGCGGCCGATTCCAACCTCCGATGCGGCGATCCTGAGCTTTGAGGGAAGCAAAGTGCATAACAGCCTCTAGCGAAGCACAAAGACCACGGCATGGCGCTCGCTTCGCTCGCTAGATGCTTCGCTCCCTCCGGTCGCTCAGCATGACGAACATCTGCGCAAATCAGCGTTCCATTTTCATCGTTCACCTGCCACCTGCCACCTGCCACCTGCGACTTGCCCACTTGCAAACCTGCAAATTGCGTTCTCATGCTCCTCCTATCCATAGCATCCGCTTATGTCCATTCCTTTTCTGAATCTCCAGGCGCAATATCAGCAATTACAGTCCGAAATCGACGCGGCCGTGGCCCGGGTGCTGGCTTCGGGGTGGTATGTGCTGGGGCCTGAAGTCGAAGCTTTTGAGCAAGCCTATGCCCGGTTGGTGGGGTGTGAGTTCGGTGTGGGCACGGGCTCGGGCACGGGCGCACTGCAACTGGCCCTTTTGGCCGCCGGGGTAGGCCCCGGCCATGAGGTGATCACGGTCAGTCATACCGCGGTGGCCACGGTGGCAGCCATCCGCCTGGTGGGGGCCCGACCGGTTTTGGTGGATGTGGACCCCGCGCGTTATACCCTGGACCCCAACCACTTGGCCTCGGCCCTTTCCCCCCGCACGCGGGCCATCATCCCTGTGCATCTTTATGGGCAACCCGCGGCCATGGCGCCCATTCTCGATTTCGCGCGGGCCCATGATCTGGTGGTCATCGAGGACTGCGCCCAGGCTGCCGGGGCCCGCTACCAGGGGCGCCCGGTGGGATGTTGGGGGGATTTGGCCGCGCACAGCTTCTATCCCACCAAAAATTTGGGCGCGGCCGGAGATGCGGGCATGGTCACCACCAATCATCCCGAATTCGCCCAACGCCTGCGCGCGTTGCGCCAGTATGGCTGGCATACCCGCTATATCAGTCAGGAGGTGGGGCTGAACAGTCGTTTGGACCCTATCCAGGCCGCGATTTTGGCGGTCAAGTTACCCCATTTGCCTCGCTGGAATCGCCTTCGACAAGCCCTGGCCGCACGCTACGCCCAGGCCCTGGCCGGCACCCAGGCCCGACTTCCTCAGCCTTTCGCGGATAGCGAACACGTCTATCATCTGTTCGTCATCCGGCATCCCCATCGAGACGCGATCCAGGCTTATCTGCGCCAGCAAGGCATCGGCACCCTCATTCATTACCCCGTGCCCGTCCATTTGCAGCCAGCTTACCAGGACCTGGGCTACGGGCCGGGCAGCCTGCCCGTGACCGAACGCCTGGCCCAGGAGGTCCTTTCCCTGCCCCTTTACCCCGAACTCCCTACGGACGCGGTGGACCGGGTGGCCATGGCCCTGCGCGAGGCCGAGGAGATGTTCCGTCAACAGGATCAGGATTAGGATCGAGGATTGGCAGGCCGAGGTTAGGCGCGATCAGGAGTAATCAGTGATCAGTAATCAGTGGAAATCTGCGAAGCATCGGCGCAAATCTGCGTTCCCATTTTCATTTGGGTGCGTCCTATTTCGGTTGAGGCTGTACTCACCGACTGAAGTCGGACACTTAAGGCCTATGGCCAATGGACGGCCTTCGCCGTCCAGTCGTCCGGTCGACGGAGGTCGACCGTCGGCGCGAA
>JALWZT010000348.1 GCA_027002405.1 Anaerolineae bacterium
CCCCCCGCACCCAGGCCACCCCTGCCCTGGACGGCGTGGCCGAAAGCGTCTGGGATATCGCACCCGAGTATCCCCTGGAGCACTGGACCCTGGGCAGCCCCACCTCGGACGCGGATATCTCCGGCTCCTTCCGCACCATGCACGACGAGACCTATCTCTACTTCTTCTTCGACATCACCGATGATGCTCTTTTCAACGATAGCGGCAACGATTGGTGGGATGACGACGCGGTGGAGTTGTTCCTGGACGGGAATCACAGCCGAGGCAGCAGTTACGATGGGGTGGATGATTTCCAGTTCGGTTTCCGCTGGAACGATCCCAATTTACGCCTGGGCGACAACTCCGCGCCCGACCCCGGCGGCATCGACTTTGTCATCGCTCAGCAGCCATCCGCCGACGTGGCCATCAGGCAAAGCACATCCGGCTACCATGTCGAAGCGCGCATCCCCCTGGCCGCCGTTCACATCACCCCCACCCCGGGGTACCTCTTCGGGTTGGAGGTGCAGGTGAATGATGATGACAACGGCGGCCCTCGAGAGAACAAAAAGGCGTGGAACGCGACCAACGATAACACCTGGCAATACCCCTATCTCTTCGGCGAGGGCGAACTGGTCACCTCCGCCCAAGGCACTCCCACGCCCACCCCTTCCCCGGCCCGCGTGGGCGATCGCGCGTGGTTGGACGCGGACGGGGATGGGGTGCAAGACGCGGGCGAGACAGGATTGGACGATGTCACCGTGCAGCTCTACGACAACGACCTCTGCTTTGGCAGCCCGGTGGCAACGACCGTCACCGCCAACGGCGGCCAGTACGGCTTCGACAACCTGTCCCCCGGCACCTACTCCGTCCGCTTCCAGCTCCCCACCGGCTACACCTACAGCCCCGCCAACCAGGGCGACGACTCCCTCGACAGCGACGCCAGCACCGTCGACGGATGCACCGGCGCCATCCCCCTCAGCGGGGGCGAAAATGACATGACCTGGGACGCGGGCTTCTCTCCCCTGACCGACCTCACCATCAGCAAAAGCATCAACAAATCCCAGGTCACCGTGGGCGAAACCATCACCTTCACCATCCAACTGATGAACCTGGGTCCCCACGAGGCCACTGGCGTCCAGGTCACTGACCGGCTCCCCTCGGGCTACAGTTATGTATCCGACGACGGAGGCGGTGCCTACAACAGCGCCACCGGCGTGTGGACCATCGGCAGCCTGGCCTATAACGCCACGGCCACCCTCCACATCCGGGCCACCGTCCTGGCCTCGGGCGACTACACCAACTGGGCCGAGGTCACTGCCGCGGACCAGAAGGACCCCGATTCCGACCCCGCATCCGATCACACCGTGGATGATCTCAAAGATGGCCAGCCCGATGACGACGAAGCCAGCGCCGAACCCAATACCGTGATCCAGGCCAATGGCCGCATCGGCGACCTGGTGTGGTGGGATATCGACCGGGATGGCGTCCAGGATGCGGGCGAACCGGGCATCCCCAATGTGGCCCTTACCTTGAGCGGCGCGGCCTCGGCCCATACCTCCACCAACGCCTCGGGCGTCTATACCTTCACCAACCTGGTGGCCGGGACCTACACCGTCACCGTGGATGCCTCCAACTTCACCACCGGCCCCCTGCAGGATTGGACCCCCAGCCCCCAAAACGTGGGCGACGACACGAAAGATTCCGACGGCGACTCCACGGACCACGACGTCTCCCTCACCCTGGGCGTCAACGAAACCAACCCCACCATCGATTTTGGCTTCACCATCACCACCAGCTACACCCTCACCAAGCACTTGAACACGCCGGACCCGGTGCGTCCCGGAGCCCCCATCAGCTTCACCATTCGCATCACCAACACCGGCAAGAGCTGGCTGGCCACCCTGCCCTTGCAGGACACCTACGATACCGATTATCTGACATACGGTTACAACGGCCAGTACGCCCAGCCCGACTCCGATGACCACAACAACGACGGCAGCATCGAGTGGACCGATGCCCTGGACGGCAACCCCCTGGCGCCCGGCCAGTCTCGGACGGTCATCGTCCACTTCACCGCCAGGGCGGACACGACCCAGCTTCCGGGCGGCAAGACAACGAACACGGCCCGGGCCCATGATGGCACCGCGGACCCCGACGGCCCCAGCGGGCCGTTGGGCGCGCTGGAACCCTTACCCGAGAAAACAGCCCAAGACAAGGTGGCGATCCAGGCTCCCACCGGCATTGAGGCGGGCAGCTTCCATGCTCGGGGGGAGGAAGGCCGGGCCATGCTGCAATGGCGAACAGAAAACGAGGGCCGCGTCCTCGGCTTCCGGGTGTGGCGAGCCATGCAGCGCCGCGGTGGTGGCTTCACCGCTTCTATCGAAGTGGCCTTTATCCCTGCCCAGTTCCCGGGCATGGCGGCGGGCGAGACCTACCGCTTTGAGGACCTGCTGACTCTGCGACCAGGCCGCTATCGCTACTGGCTGGAGGTGGTCCGGGTGGATGGCACCACCTACCGCCTGGGGCCGGAGGATGCGTGGGTTACACACCTGTCTCGGCCTATCACCACGCCATGAGCGACAGCTCACCCCATCACGACGAAAATGGGTCGCACTTGCAGGTAGCAGGTAGCAAGTGGCAAGTGGCAAGTGGCAGGTGGCAGATGGCGGAAACGCTGACTCCCACTGATTACTGATGACTGATCACTGATTACTCTATTACAAAGCAGTCCAACGGCAGGCTCGCCCGCGCCGATACCGACGAAAATGCCTCGCGGCCAGGGCGGCGTGACTCGTATTCCGTATTGCGTATTGCGTAACGACTGGACGGAATACGGAATACGCAATACGAACCTTTGCCGACTCGCCCAACGTCGGCCTGGCGATTCCTCAGCAACCAGCGATCATTCTATTTTCATAGCAGGCGCCACGAACGACTATTCGTCGATACCGATGAAAACGCCTCGCGGCCACGTTGGCGGGCCGTGAAACGTG
>JALWZT010000349.1 GCA_027002405.1 Anaerolineae bacterium
CACCCAAGCGCCCGAAGCGACCAAGGCCCCCGAGCCCACCAAGGCGCCCGAAGCCAAAGAAGGTGGCGTCCTGCGCATGCTCACCTGGGAAGGCTATGCACCCGAGGAGCTGGTCAAGAAATTCAGCGATGAAACCGGCATCGAGGTCGAGGTCAGCTACATCGGCGATAACAACGAACTCATCGCCAAGATGGCCGCCACCAACGGCGTGGGATTCGATCTGGTTTCGCCCACCCTGAACTATGTCAGCAATTCCCAGAAGGAATTCGGCATCTATCAGCCCATTGATCTCTCCAAGGTCAACAAAGACCTCTTCATCCCCGCCTATCTCGACTCCATTCTCGAACAATCCCAGTTCGAAGGCAAGCCGTACGCGCTGCCTTTTGTGTGGGGCACCACGGCCATGGTCGTCAACACCGAAAAGGCCCCGGACGCGGGCGCCAGCTATCTGGATTTGTGCGATCCCAAATATGAAGGACGCGTCAGCTATCGGGCCAAGTACGACACCCTCTACATGTTCGCCTACGCCCTGGGTTACGATCCGGCCGAGGCTGTGAAGGATGAGGACGAGTATCGCAAGGTGATGGACGCGGTGCTGGACAAGCTCATCGAATGCAAACCCATCGTCCGCACCTACTGGGATTCCCGCCAGCAGTTGGAAGAGCTGCTGACCAAAGAAGAAGTGTGGGTCGCCACCAGTTGGGACGCCATCGCCTGGACCCTGAGCAAGGAGGATCCCAAGTTCAAATATGTGGTGCCCAAGGAAGGCGCGGTGGGTTGGTTCGACACCTTCGCCATCTCTGCCGGTGCCGAAAACGTGGATGCCGCGTACAAGTGGATCAACTTCGTGATGCAGCCGGAGAACGCGGCCGTCATCATCAACGGCACCGGTTATCAGACCGCCTCCCAGGGCGCGGCCGAGAAAGCCTCGCCCGAAATGGCCAAGCTGGTGGCCGAAAGCCTGCCGCCCGAGAAGATGGCCACCATCAAGTGGTATTTCCCGCTGCCCGACTACGCCGTCGACATCCAGGCGGACGTGGAAGAGCAGCTCAAAGCGGCCCAATAACGTCATCGAACTGCTGCATACCCCCGCGAGAAACGCCTCTTGTGGGGGTATGCGTTTCTGCTAGTGTCAGGAGATATCGGCATGTCCCAGGAAATCGATGTATCCCTCGTTCACGTCACCAAACGATTCGGTGATCTTGTGGCCGTCGATGATGTGAGCTTCGATGTGCCCAAGGGCAGTTTCTTTTCGATCTTGGGCCCCTCGGGCAGCGGCAAGACCACCATTCTGCGCATGATCGCCGGTTTCGAGACCCCCACCTCGGGCGACATCTACATCGGCGGCGAGCGCGTCAACGATGTGCCGCCCAACAAACGGCGCTGCAACATGGTCTTCCAGCGGCTGGCCCTCTTCCCCATGATGAATGTGCTGGATAACGTCACCTTTGGCCTGCGCCGTCGCGGGGGCATGAGCAAGGCCGAGATGGAAAAACTGGCCGAGGACACCCTGGCCCGGGTAGGGCTGCAAGGCCTGGGCAAGCGCAAAATCAATCAGCTTTCGGGCGGCCAGCAACAGCGCGTGGCTCTGGCCCGCAGCCTGGTGCTGGACCCCACCGTGCTCCTGCTGGATGAGCCGCTGGGTTCCCTGGACCTGAAATTACGCCAGGCCATGAAGCTGGAGCTAAAGCACTTGCAGGCCCGCATGGGCACCACCTTCGTCTATATCACCCACGACCAAACCATCGCCCTGGCCATGTCCGACACCATCGCGGTCATCAACAAGGGCAAAATCGAGCAGATCGCACCCCCCGAGGTGCTCTATCGTCGCCCCGCCACCCACTTCGTGGCTTCCTTCGTGGGCGAAAACAACAAACTGCTGGCTGGCCGCGTCATCCGCCAGGTGGATGAGCAGGTCTGCCAGGTGGATTTCGGCGGCATCCCCATGGTCGGGCGCATGGGCGACCCCCTGAAACCGGGCGATACGGTGGACCTGTTCATCCGCCCGGAAATGATCCTCCTCCGCCTGGGCAAACACCAAGAGGGCATCCTGGGCAAGATCACCGAGATCAACTTCGATGGCTCCCACTCCCTCGTCACCGTGGCCCTCACCGCAAGCTCCCGCCCCCTCTCTCTCAACGTCAAACTGCAACACACCGAGCAGGCGCCCGACGTGGCCGTGGGGGATATCGTCACCCTCTCCTGGCGATGGGATGCGGCCAACGCCTTCCATCCGGTGGATCAGTCTCACATCGAAAAGGAGGCGTAACCATGTGGAAACGCATCAAGCGGGCCAGAGGGCTGTGGCTGCTGCTGATCCCCATGCTGCTGTGGATCGGACTGCTATTCGTGCTGCCCCATGTCAAGTTGTTCATCCTCTCCTTCCAGGAGCGCCGCGGCGGAGCCTTCACCCTGGATAACTACGCCGCGTTTTTCCACAAATCCCTCTACACCAAAGTCTTCATCCGCACAGCCCTCTTCTCCATCTTCACCACGCTGCTCACCCTGCTCATCTCCTTCCCCGCCGCGTTCATCATCACCAAAGTGGTGGGCAAAAAGATGAAAGCCATCTTGCTGCTGGCCATCGTGCTGCCCTACTGGGTTTCGGAGCTGATCCAGGCCTTCACCTGGATGGTGCTGTTCCGGGAGACGGGCGTCATCAGCTATGCCTTGCAATATCTGGGTATCACGGATCACAACATTGAATTCCTCTACCACAACTCCACCATCGTGGTGGGTCTGGTCTACACCTCCATCCTGTTCATGACCATTCCCATCATGAACTCGCTGGATACCCTGGATGACAGCCTCATCGAGGCGGCATACGACCTGGGCGGCGACTTCTGGTCCACCATGCGCGAGATCATCATTCCCCACGCCGGGCCCGGCATCATGGTGGGCAGCATCATGGTCTTCATGCTGAACCTGGGCAACTACGTCACCGTGACCCTGCTGGGCGGCAAGAACAGCC
>JALWZT010000350.1 GCA_027002405.1 Anaerolineae bacterium
TTTAGCGTGACGATAGTAAATGCTTTCGTTACACTTACTTTTCGAAGAGTGGGAACCACTGTCTCTTTAATCTTTTCAACATAATTATGCAAATCATCCCGTGTTTCGATAGTCGGAGTGGTTAATTCAGCCTTAAGAAATGGCTTGCCCTCATAAACTGCCATATTAAGGACTCCGAGTTCTGTTGGAAGCGTCGTCGTAAACCGAATAGATTGGGTTATCTTTGACGCTTCCGGAAGTTGCAAATTCGCTTGTGCACTTCCGTAAGTGTAGTAATTCAAGCTTTGAGGGTGATCATCATAGCGCCAAGTATTGTATTCTCCCATGCACCATGGCTTTCCAGAAAGTTGCGGCGTTTCGTAAAGATACCCAGATCCAGGCATTTTCCGTTCCCAATAGGTATCGAACTCATATGTGGAATAAGCGGCTGGGAAGCTCTTATCAAGTGAAACTACCTCTCCCTCATCATACCACCCATTACCATCGTCATCATCCCAGTCATATTTGGGCGATGGGAAATTTGAGTAATATGCTTTTAAGTGCAGTTTCCCACTCATATCGGAATGATCGTGGGTATAGTACATTGGCACCCACCAGCATCCGAACCAATACTCGTGATTTGAGTAATACTGAACATTAGCTGCCTGTGCAGAATCCCATTGCATCTGACTCCCAAACCATTCCGTTCCTCCAGCATAACTCGAATCTCCTTGGCCGTGTCTATAGCTAGTGGGGGCATATTGGCCGTCAGGTGCACCATTATCATAAAAATTAGGGCTATACCAACCTGACCACCACGCATAGGCTGACGAGACAATAACTACAGATAGCACAAATGTGACAACAAGCATACGATGTAGCTTTGCAGGCATTTTTCCCTCCTTAATTGGTCGTAATGCAGATATTTTTATGGGACGGTTATCGGTGGGAATAACACATTTAGTTCGTTAGTATTTTTTGGACAGTTAGCAGATGATTCATACGTCGTTATGAATTTCATAAGTCGCCGCTTCTTTGGTGAGAAACGCCCCAGAAAAGAACCATCGTAGAAACCGAAAACATATTCGACTGTGTTATGAGATTGAGAAATTATCCTCCATGTTAACAACTTATGACCATAATTTTGATGGACATAATTGTAAACGTCCATCAAAAAACAAACTGGAATAGCTTCATTTTTGCTGTATTGGAACCCCAACGTGCTATAGTTGTATTCATCAATAAAATCAGCGTAAAATTCGGGTGCGGTTGGCATTGCTGCTGCTCTCGCCTGAAGTCGAGGCGAAATGAAAAGGGAGTAGAAAGAGACCAAAAAGATGGTGGTTACCAAGCTGGCGAAGAAAGCTGTGAATATCTTCCATCTTGACATCATTATGTCACTCTCCCAACTTGCCGATATAACTGCTATTATGAATTATTGATTTTGATAATCTACTGGTGAAAGATTTGAAGGATCAGAATGAACATTGATCACGGGAAACAACTCATTCAACTCATCAATGCTTCTATCACATTTGGTGGGTGGTTCATAAGCTTTTATAAACGAAATTTGTCGACGACTATGGAGCGACCAACGACCAAAGGGGCTGCCAGGATATGCATATACATAACTTTGCTGCCCCACTCCTGAATCATTAATCCTCCACGTCAACACCCTATCATCAAACTCGTCATGCAAAAAATCGTAGAAGTCTATTAGGAAACAGATGGGGACATCCTGATTGGCCCGATAGTCAAAAGAAACCGTACTGTAAAAATGCTCGCCTATAAAATCAGCATAAAGCTCTGGCGAGTCAGGCATTTTAGATGCGTCGTTAGCAGTGAGTTTCGCAAAAGCAATAGGTACAGCAGTTACGATAAGTAACAGGAATGTTGCGATCATCCACTTTCGTATTTTCATTGAATTCCTCTCGATTGATACGATAAGGGGCAGTCCTGTGACTGCCCCAGATAATGTTAAAATGTGATCACCAAACTCGTAATCTTATTATCCATGGAACTTGGAAGTATCGGCGTATCCGTATCAAGAATACCCAAATATCCATGCCAGTTTCTATAATCGTAAACTTTACATCCAGGGCTAATGCCAAATGCCTCCGAATAGGAGCTCGCCCTGTTATCAAAGTTGTAGACCCCCAAATCATATATGTAAGATTTTGTTCCTGGCACCCCACAATCGTGCCACTGCTCCCCTGCCCAGAACCACCAGTCATTCAAATAAACACAAGTACTACCATATTCCATTAAAATATTCTCGATTTGTTGCCGGGTCTTTGTTGTGCGGATATCAACGCCTTCCGAAGTTATCTCAACGGGATATGAAATAACAAAATTGGTTCCGCTAATTTCATCAACTGTCCATTGAAGAAAATCATTCTTGAAATTGTGTTGGATCACAGCCTCTATTCTCGAATTCTGTTCGATCATACTTATGGGAAATACCCATACATCGTATTGTCCATTCTGTAATGTCCTAGCCCCAGGCCCAGGCCCGCCTTCGGCGGAAGCGGATATACCAGAAGCCAATATTAGCGCAATGACCAATAAAAGAACAATCAGGGAGAAAAATTGAATGTGCCGTTTCATGGTAACGCCTCCTTGAACTTGAAAGAGAATGGCAACAACAGGCCCGATTGCCTGTGCGATATTGGAACTTCCACCTCCACCTTACCACAAAATCCCGTCGAGTTTCATGATAGTTTATGATTTAATGTGATAATTTATGATGTCAGCGCCCGACGCGGGTGTCAGCATCGTAAAAGGTGACGATTCGCCAGGTTAAGATTTTTCGCGGTACTGCTGGTGGACATGCTCGTAAATATCCCATAAAACAAATTGGAATCTCGCTCGTGAAGCAATGTCATTGGTCGTGAAGCTGCTTTTGGAGGGATTGAATTCTGCCTGCGATTGTTTTCTTTTCCTGGATGCATACCGGATCATCACACGAGCCCGTATCCAACAAGTTCAGGTATGTTCGATAGTCCTCAATGGCTGAGGAAAATCGTTTCATCTTTTCATAGAGGCTACCCCTGTTCCGATAAGCAATTCCGAAGTTTGGATAGGTTTGAATGAGTAAAGAGAATTCCATTTCTGCAGCTTCATAATCTCCCCATTCCATACAATAGTTGGCCATATTATTCCATGTGGCGGGATCAGTGTGAAAACGCGTTAGGTCTTGTTGGGTACAAGCTGAGGGATCCAAAGTTGATCCTTCTGTACTCATCTCTAACATTTTCAGTGCAACAAGGCTTGATATGATGAATATTACAATAACAAACATCAATATGACTGAACGCATTTCAACGTGTCCTCAATTTTGTTCGGGGGTGTCCGAAATGTGTTGGATCATGGGTTGGCTGGAGCAGGTCCGCCTTAGGACAAAGTGCTGCCGGGGAATAACATCCCCCGACAGCGCTCTTTCAGGGCGTGAGAACAAGAAATACCTTGTGGAAGAGGATATTGAAGGCTGAACGCTGGCATTGGCCACTCAAGGATGCTGGTGGCAAACTGTTACCAGACAAAAATCCGGAAATTATGTTCCCGTAAGCCACATCAATTGGCCCAATACAAACCATGAATTTTATGCGCCCATGGGGCCGCATTATATCCAGCGCACACTTCTCTTTCTGGAACCAGCATAAAGTAATTTTGTCCAGGCCAACATGTCCAAGGAGGATCATTCCATCCACAATAGTTGCGGATCCAATCAACCTCGTACCATGTTCCAAACATTTGTCGATAAGCTGTAGAGTTGCTAACCGATGAAGGTAGTGTAAAGTAAACAATGTTTTCTACATCGGTGACTCCTGGATATAAGTACCCACACATCCAGCCGTATGCGTTAACATACTTTACACCGTTATAAACATAGTTGTGTGCATTTACCTGTCCATACCAATCTCCCCAAACCCAGAAACCGTCAGGCGAAGGAGTTTCGATCTTGGCAGCACTATCCTTAACACCACTAGTATCGTCGTTATTTGAAATTAAGTCTAGATAGATGCTATAGTCTGCTAACGCGTCAGCCTTTCTATCCAACTTTTCATAAAGTACACTTCTGTTTTGATATGCAGGAGGAAAGTTAGGGAATCGTTGAATTAGCTCCGAAAATGCAATCAATGCTTCATCATACCTGCCTAATTGATACAAATTTGCAGCCATGTTGTTCCGCGCATTTACATCGTTCGGATAACTTTCCAGAAGCATTTCATACACATGAATTGATTCTTGCAATAGTTTGCTACGCAGTGCAGAATCATTGGTTTGAAAGGCTTTATTTGTTAAGTCCCAAGCTTGTTTATAGAGATATTCCCAATTGTTCTTATTAAGTGCTCTTGAATCGGCGTGATTGACGCCAGGGCTACCTTCACCAAATACGGGCGTTGCAAACGTGAGCAGCAACGCCACCAACAACAGGACGCTCACAGTCTTCTGCAAACCAACATTTCGTTGCTTCATGATTTAACCTCCTTAAAACTTGAAATGGAAAAGAGAATGGCAACAACAGGCCCGATCGCCTGTGCGATACTGGAATTTCCACCTCCACCTTACCACAAAATCCCGTCGAGTTTCATGATAGTTTATGATTTAATGTGATGATTTATGATTTCAGCGCCCGACGTGGGTGTCTGCATCGTAAAAGACCAGGTCGCCGCCCGCCTTTTCGGGCAATTGTCGCACCCCGCGCACGCAACGTCGGTTGACGGCGATGGTAAGCCGCCGCACCAGCAAGGGCTGCCAGATGGCCTTTTCCAACACGATCCGTTGCGCTTCCTCCACATAGGCCTCTCGCTGAGCAGGTGATTCCACGCTCAATGCTTTCATGATTCTCTTCGAAATGTCGCTATTGGGATAATTCAAAAGATTACGCGGGCCCGGCCCCAGAAAAGCGCCCAATGCCACGTAGTGGTTCCAGGCGTAATCGAAAAGAAGCAGATCGAAATCTTGCCGTTCATTCAGAATCGAAGATCGCTTTACTTCCTTGAGCCGAATGTTTTTCAAGCCAACGCTCTGCAGTTGCCGCGCCACATCAGCCGCGATATGGCGATAGGTGTTGCTCTCAGGATACAGCAGCGTGATTTCGGCATCTTTGTCAAAGTCCATTTGCGCCAACAATTGACGGCTCCGTTCGGGATCAAATCCATATCCATACCGGCTGAGGGAAGGATCGTAACCGATACTGCCCGGGGCCAATGGCGTCTCGGCCTTCCAAAATGGCCCTGATTTCGCCAGCGTCTCCTTGGCCATCGCCATGGCAATGGCCTGACGAGCTCGTTCATCCCGCCATCGCTCGCGCTGGAAATTGAAACCCAGATAGGTGAGGCCTCCCTGCGCCTGAAAAAGTTCCAGATAATTCAGAGATTTTTTCTCCTGGCCTTTGTCCAGACTCAACACGCACGCCTTTCCCTCGATCAGGTCCTGGAATCGTTTCTCTTTGTCCGGCTCGAAACGGATATCGATTTCAGGAATATGGGAAGGCCCGCGATTTTCGGCGTAAGCTGGCGGCCAATGGTAATGCGGAAAACGGGCCAAAACCAGTGCATCATCCCCAGGATGAAAGAGGTGGGGCGTGAATTGGAAAGGGCCAGTGCAATCCACAAAGGGCTGATCCTCCCCTGGCGTCAAGGGAGCCACGATCGCGGCATAAGGGTTGCTCAGGGCCAGCCGCACGAATTCGTAATTCGATTCCTGCAATTGAAAAATGACTGCATTCTCGTCCTCCGAAACCGTGATGACAACATCCCGGAACAGGTTGATCAATGGTGATTTCCCCAATCGTTTTAGCCTCTCGAAACTGGCTTGGACTGCGATGGCATCGAGTTTGCGGCCATGATGAAACTGAATTCCCGAACGGATGGGAACGATGAATCGCCTCCCTCCATCCTCTACCCGATAGTCATCCCGAGCCAGCAACCCGCGCGGCTGGGCCTGTTCATCCAGATAAAAAAGCGGCTCGCAGACATGCCGAAAGATTTCGTAAGCCACCGGATTAGAAGTGCGTTGGGGGTCGAATTGCGCAGGATTGTAAGCCCACTCGATGACCAAAGGCCGGCCCCCCATGCCTTCACTGTGATGAACGAGCCATATCCCCGCGCCCGCCAACCACACGACCACGAAAAGCGTCGGTAGCCAACGAGATCGCAACAACCACTGGCGAATCATGTCAATGATCCATCTCTTCGGAAAGATAAAGCGCATATCCCACCCCACGAGCTGTGCGGATGATCTGGGGTGATTGGGGAATGGGTTCTATCTTTCTCCGCAACTGGAAGATCACACGACGCACCCGATCCCGCTGTTCGGGCCGTAATCCAAAGGCGCTTACTGGTTCGGTGGGCCAAAGCGCTGAAAATAGGGCTTCAGCGGATTGCACTTCTCCCGCATGGGCATACAAAAACTGGAGGAGTTGGTGTTCAGTGACGCTCAAATCCCGGATTTCCCAGGCAGGGGGCCCTTCGCCTTGCTCTTCCTCCTGGCCCGGCCGACGCACTCGCACCAGGGGGAGGGTGCGATGCATTGCTACATCGGCGCGTATTGGTATCCACATGGCATCATCCGGGGATGCCTCCTCGACAATAGGGGCGGCAGCTGGCGTCGGCGCCGCCGTCTCAGGCATGGCGAGCGCCAATACATGCCAGTCTTTGCCCATTTCATCCTGTACGGGAAGCGTGATCAATAACATGTCGGTCTGTGGCCAATCACGCACTGTCACATGGCGTCCTTCTGTGGCCGTTTCCATCACAGCATCCCAAAATCGATCATCGAGCGCTCCATCGGTTTCCCGATTCATTTTTGCGGCCGCGTCAGAAAGAGCCTGCAATCCTTTCTCAGGACTGTAATAGAAACAAATTTCGTGATTCAAAGCTGGGGCATGGCGATGAAGCGCATCCCCCATGGAACTCCCCCGCCAGACGCGCACCAGCAGCCAGCCGAAAAGGACGAATCCTATCGTGGCGACAAGAAGCGCCTGCCAGAGGGGTACATGCCAGTAGAGATACATATAACGTCATGAAATCATCGAACGAAATTAACTGTTTTACTAAAAAGCCAAGCAATGGATTTTCATCATAGTCTTGATAAGTATACCATGTGTCCTCCAACCCCGCCATTGTCCTCACGCTAATCCTCAGCCACAATAGCCCATAGAACGCGTTGACCCCAACGCATTGCAAAGGACGCCCGCTTTTTGTGCGGCGTCTTTTTTTGTTGGCCTCCTGTTGCAATCGCCTGCGACAGCCAGATTGCCGCCTTACATCAGGGCGAGAGATTCGATAGAGATTCAGTAGAGATTGAGAGATTGAATCTCGATGAATCTCAACGAATCTCCCAATTTCTCCTACCCCACAATCCTGATCCCAATCCCCATTCCCCCTCGCCTATGTCCAAACGAAAATCCCTGCTGCTTCCCACCCTCCTCGGTCTGCTCACCTTCGGTCTCATCCTCCTGGCCCTCTGGCCCGAGCCGGAACATACCGTCGACATTGTCGTCGCGGCCCGCGACCTGGGCGCAGGCGCCGCGCTTACGCCCGCGGACCTGACCCTGCGCACCCTACCCGCGGACCAGGCTCCGCCCGACGCGGTGAGCGATCCCGCAGCCCTGGTCGGCCACACCCTGGCCGTGGCCCGCTTCCAGGGCGAGCCCATCAGCCCCAAACACCTGGGGCCGGGCGTGAGTTTGGAGCCGGATGAGCGAGCCGTGGCCGTGCGGGTGAAGCGGGACCGGGGACTGGCGGGCCTGCTGCGGCCCGGCGCCCGCGTCGGCGTCGTCGCCACCCTGCCCGATAACAACGGCGATCTCTTCGCCAAGGCCGTCATCGAAGACCTGCGGGTGCTCTACGTCAGCCCCGAATTCCAGGCCAAACCGGAAACGCCCGTCACCGCGCAAATGACCGTCAGCGACGGCGAGTCCTCAGGCCTGACCGCGTCGCCCGGACGGAGCAACACGCCCGCGAACGAGGGCGTCATCCTCCTGGCCGCACCCATCGAGCCCCAACCCGTCGCCTATGTCCCTATGACCCAGACGGTGGCGTCCGACGTCCAAAGTCCAATGTCCGATGCCGAAACCGGCGACGAGCCCGAACTGATCACCGAGGAGCTCCCGACTTTGGACGTGGGACGTTGGACATTGGACTATCAAAACGCTCAAGTGTTGTACGTCTCCCCCGTCGAACTCCTGGCCGCGCTCAACGCGGAGAAGGACGCGCTCACCCTGTACCTGATGTCCCAGGACGCGGCCCCCCTGGCCAGCAACGGCCTCAGCCTCTCCGAACTCCTGCCCCTGCCGCCCATCGAGGAGGAAGCGCCATGAGCTGGGGCGTGAGCGCAGCGGCATCGTCCAACCCCATCAGCCTGCTCCTGGCCGCGCCCCCTGACCGGGCCGGGCCCCTGGTGGCCGCATTCGGGTCCGATCCCCGCTTCCGCGTCCTGGCCACCGCCACCTCCGCCGCGGACGCCCGCTACAAGCTGACCCTGCATCCCGACGCCCTCCTGGTCCTGGCCGAGGTCTTCCCCGACTTCGACGCCCTGGCCGCGGCCCTCTCCGGTTACGAGGGCGCGGTCTTCGTCATCTTGCCCGCGGACACGCCGCCCTCGGTCACGGCCGCGGTCAGCGAGCTGCCGCCCGTGCAGCAGGTGCTCGCGGGCGAGGTCAACCTGCCCGAGCTGGCGGGCCGCATCTATGAGACCTTGGCCGCCCAACAGCGCCTGCACCGCGTCAGCGCCGCGTCCAATCTGCTACAGCAGAACGGACACCGCGCGGCCATGGTGGGCTGGCGCTGCATTGCGGTGTGGAGCCTGCAAGGGGGCGTGGGCAAGAGCACCCTGTCCGCATCCCTGGCCCTGGAGGCGGCGGAGCGGCGCCTCCCCACCCTGCTCACGGGCCTGGGCGCGCCCGACGTCCTGCCCCTGCGCCTGGGCTTCAAGCGGCCCGAGCCCAATCTGTTGGACTGGCTCGCCAACCCCACGCCCGAGGGCCTGCGTCTGGCCGTGCGCCAGTATGACGTCCTGGACGTGCTGGCGGGCTTCCCCGACCAGGCCGCGCTGGATCGCTATCTGCCCGACGCCATGTCTCCAGCCACGGGCCTGCCTGCGCTGGCCAACACAGCGGCCCACGCCGGATATGCCGTAGTCGTCCTCGACGTTTCCTCGCCCGAGCTGGCCGCGCCCGCCATCGCCGCGGCCAACACCCTGCTCATCGTGGCTCCGGCCACGCCCGACGGCCTCCTTGCAGCGCGTGAAGCCACCCGACTGGCGCATCAGGCCCTGGCGGGACGGCACGCCGTGCCGCTCTCGGGCATCCATCTCGTCCTCAACCGGGTGCGGGATTCCCAGCTCGGGCCGGAGGAGGTGATGCGCTCGTTGGCGCAGATGCTGGATGCGCCTCCGCCCCTGGCTGCGGTGATCCCCGACGACCCGCGGGTGGACGTGGCCCGCGTCCAGTTCCGGCCTGCGTATGCGTTCTCCGAGCCCTTGCGTCAGGCCGCCCGCACCCTGGGCGACCTGCTCTTCGCACCCCTGCCCGCGGCCTCGACCGCGTCCCGCCCCGCCAAACCCGCCCGCATCTGGCGCATCGGGCCATTCCGAATCAGGCGCTAAAGCGCCTTTCAGTAATCAGTATTCAGTGAGTCAGTAATCAGTCCCCGGCCAGAAAGTCCTTCGGCGACACGCGCCGAACGCCCGGCAGCCGATCAAAATGCTTGTCATAGGTGATAAGGTCCGGCACGCCGTCTTTGAACATGCGCACACTGAGCAGTGCATCTGCAAAATCGACGTTCAGGTCGGCATAAAGCGTCAGAGCCAGCAACACTCCCGCCTCATCCGCCATC
>JALWZT010000351.1 GCA_027002405.1 Anaerolineae bacterium
GGTTGGGTGACGGTGGGCAGCGGGGTGGGGGCACCACTGATGGTCACGTTAAGCGTGGTGCTCGCCTGTAGACCATTGCGGTCGGTCACCGTCAGGGTCACCGGGTAGACGCCGGGCTGTTGGTACACATAGGAAACCTGAACCCCTTCAGCCGTGTTCCCATCACCGAAATCCCAGAAGTAACGAACGATATCTCCCTGGGAATCCGAACCGCTGAAGGTGAGCAGAGCCCCCACCTGGCCCGAAGTCGGCCCGGCAATGACAGCCACAGGAGGCTGAACAGTCGGGGCCTCGACCGTGATGTTCACGCTTGACTGCCCCATTTGCCCCAGGTCGTCAAAAACCTGAAGGGTTACCACGTACTGCCCGGCCGCGTTATAGGTAATCACGGGATTGACGTCGTTGGAACCCAGGCCGTTGCCGAAGTCCCATTGATAATTGACAATGGAACGTCCGGGCGCGGCCGAAGAACGCTGACCGCTAAACTGCACAGGATCTCCGACCATAATGGGCTGGTTGGGCACATCGATAACCGCGACGGGAGGTTGGCCCGCAAGGGATTCCCAACTGATTCGGATGCGACCTCGGCCCGTGTTCTTGAAGTAGTCCACGCGCAGGTCATGAGGGCCAGCTTTGATAACCCCGCTTTGCGCGGTGAGGGTGCGATAAGGCCCACTGGTCCAATCGTCAATAAGCAGTCGACCGTCCAGCCACAGGCGCACGCCACCTTCTACTTCGGCCTTGAAGAGATAATCCCCTTCATCGAACTGGGCCTGACGGCTCCAGCGCACCGAATAGTTGTCCGCAGGCAAACCGGCCACGGGCGCGCCGGTTCCCCAATCGAAATCAATGGTCTGGTCGTTGCGCACGACGATGGGCTCCCCTTCGACGTTAGGATTGTCGAAGTATTCGGCCTTCCAGTCGGGGTAGGCGCCAGGGGTGTAGCCGAAGCTGACCTGGATGAGGCTATCCCCATCAGCCTGGAAGTATTCCACCCGCACCTCATGCTCGCCCTTGGTGACGTTCACATTGGCGGTATAATGGCGGGCTCCTCCTTCTCGCCAGCCGTCGATGACCAGATGGTTATCCACATAGACCCGGACGCCGTCATCCACCCATACATCGATGGTATAGGTGCCTGCTGCGACTTCCCGTTTGATGGTCCAGCGGGCGGACCAGTTGCTCCCGGGGATGCCTTCCGCCGGAGGTTGGCCGCCCCATTGGAAGTTAATTATCTGATCGTTACGCACCACCACGGGTTGGCCTTGGAGGTCCCGGTTGTTGAAGTATTCGCCCTTCCAATCGGTGATGGCGATAGGGGGCGCGATGGTTGGCGTGGGGAGGGGCGGAGGTTGCAAAACAGGCACGTTGGCCACGTTGCTGGTGCTGACGGCTTTATCCGGCACCCAGCCCGTGCCATTGGGGGCCTCGGGGAATTTGATGGCCCACCAGTCGCGTTGTGAGTTCGTGCCAACAACCTCGGCCGAAAGCCCGGCCTGCAGCAAGCCTACCTGGGGATATTGAGGGCTGGGGCCCGCGTGGATGTAGGTGGTGCTGGTGGCCACCAGGGAGGGCTTGCCACTTGCGGGCGTGGGAGCTTCGGTGGTGGGGATAGGGGTCAGTGGCGGCACGGGGGTGGGTTCTGGTTTGCCGCCCAGCAAGGACATGAGCAGCCAAAGGAGCACGCCAATAGCTACCAGAATGCCGATGATCACCCCCACCTTGACACCGGTGCCGGCATTTTGCCAAAACCCCCCTTCTTCGCCGGGCCCGGAAGGCGGCGGAGATGGGGGGGCATAAGAACCGGGTTCCGGCGTGGGTTCCATACGCTGAGTGGGTTCTAAGGGGTCTGTCGGGGGAGGGACTGGTGTGTCAGTCATAAATTACCGTCCTATTTGTGTAGAAAACTGGAGTCCGATGAAAATGGTATTGGATATTCCCTGTCCCGTAAATAGGATCAGGATTAGGATTGAGGATTGTCAGGCCGAGGTTAGGCGCGGGCAGGAGTAATCAGTGATCAGTTATCAGTAATCAGTAATCAGTGGAAATCTGCGTTCTATTTTCATCGTTATGTGGTGAGCTATTGCTCATGGCGACTGTTCCGTAAATAGGATCAGGATCAGGATCAGGATCAGGATTAGGATTGAGGGCATGGTTCAGAATAGGCGTTTTGGAGCTTGACAAATTGGCTGTGACAGCATGGATATTGGATACTGGATATTCCTTGTTTCAGCACGATTCAAATACCCAATATCCAATACCAAATACCGCCTATCCTGCTACGAAAGACCTGGCAGCATTCGTCAAGTTCCCTGGAGTCAAAAATGAACCATGCCCAAAACGTCCGTGTCCAGTAGAAAGGATCGGGAGCATGATGTTGTGAAATGATAGCACGATTTCATCGCTGCATCAACCTTCAGACCCCAGTGGAAATGGCGGGAATTGTTCTTCGGCGCCCCCCTGGATGTATAATGGCTGCTATGTAAATAGGATTCGGATCAGGATTAGGATTGCGGATCGCCAGGTCCACGTTGAGCGAGGCACAACGGGCGTGATGCGTGAAACGTGAGCATCTTACACATCACGCATCACGTTTCACGGTCTGCCAGCCTGGCTGCGAGGCGTTTTCACCCGTATCGGTGGACAGTCGTCCGTGGTGACTGTTCCGTAAATAGAGTAATCAGTGATCAGTAATCAGTGGCAATCTGCGCTGCATCTGCGGCAATCTGCGTCCCCTCCAATACCCAATATCCAGTACCCAATATCCATCCCCATCCACTTCACCAAACCCCCAATCCCAATCCTAATCCTAATCCTAATCCTAATCCTAATCCTGATCCTAATCCTGATCCTAATCCCAATCCTCCCCCATGTCCCAACTCCTTCTGCTTAACCAGGTCGTGGAAGCCATAGGCCAGATAGGCCGGGCCGCGACTCAAAACCCAGCCGAAGCTCGGGCCCGGATCCTCGCGGCCATGGCCCCCCTGGCCCCTGCCCAAACCACTTTGCACATCCTCCCCCCAGGGCAAAGCGCCTCCCCCTGGCAGTGGCCCCTGACCCCCGATTGGCACCTGGTGGCGGAACTGCCCCCGGACCACACGCTGAGCACCACCCAACAGGCCCTTTTGGCCAATGCTGCCATGCATGCCGGGGCCTGGCTGGCCCAAATCGAGCAAGCCGCGCACATGCAGCGCAGTCTGCAACGCAAGGAAGAAGAACTGAATCGCCTGCGCCGGGCCGATATGCTCATCTCCTCCCGTCTGGGCCTGGAAGAAACCCTGGAAGCCATCTTGCAAATGGCCCTGGAGGTGACCGGAGCCCGCTACGGCATCTTCCGGCTTCTGGATGACCATGGACAGCTCATCACCCGCGCCTTCGCGGGGGAAGACCTGGACCGCCCCGCGACCGAAGCCCTGCCCCTGGATGAAACTAGCATCACCGGCCTGGCCGCCGTACAACGCCGCACTTTATGCATCCCCGATGTGCTTGCTCCGCCCTGGTCCCAACTTTATTACCCCCTGGACCATCAGTCCCCCATGCGATCCGAACTGGTGACCCCCCTCATCGCTGCCAACGGACGATTGGAAGGGGTCATCAATCTGGAAAGCCCGGAGGTAGCCGCGTTCACCCAGGCCGATGCCCAACTTCTGCAATCCTTCGCCATCCAGGCCGTTATTGCCATTCAAGAAGCACGGTTGTTGGATGCCTTGCAGGACCTTTCTGTGCAACTGCTCACTGGATCGGCCGCGGCCGCGTTTGAGCGGGTGATCCAACTGGGCCGGGAATTGTTGGGCGCGGCCCAGGCCGGGCTGTGGTGGTGGCAAGATGGCGAGCTCCGATTGCAAACCTATCTGCCCCAGGAGGCCGCTCCTCCCTCTCCGGTGACCACCTGGCTGCGGGCTCAGCTCACGGCCTCCCCTCCGCCTTCGGGCCCCATCGCTTCCTCGTCCTGGCATGGCGTACTCATGGCCCCTTTGATCAGCGGGAATCAGGAACACCCCAAGGGCGCGTTGGCTGTCTTGGGCACGGCCTCGGATCCCCTGGTCCTTTCCGATTGGGACAAAAAAGTGCTGGCCCTGCTGGCCCGCCACGCGGCCCTGGCCGCGGACAACGCCCGCCGTCAGGAAGCCTTGCGCCTGGCCCAGGAACAGCGGGCCGCGACCGAAACCCTGGCCGCGTTGGGGGATATCACTGCCAACTTGCTGCACCAGCTCAACAACAAACTGGGGCTCATCCCCGTGCGCATCGAGGGGCTGGAGGATAAACGGGGCCAGCTTTTAGCCCAGGACCCTTACCTGGCCCATAACCTGGCCTCCATCCGCACCGCGGCCCTGGAATCCCTGGACATTGTTCGGGAAAGCTTCACCCATCTGCGCCCCATCACCCTGACCGCGGCCTCCCTGCCCGAGGCCGTGGCCCAGGCCCTGGCCGAAATCGCCCCGCCCCCTTCCATTCGCATCCAACAACAGAACCTGGAGCATCTGCCCTTGGTGGTGGCGGGCCGACGTCGGCTGGTTCTGGTCTTTCATAACCTGCTGGAAAATGCTGTGACCGCGATGCCCCACGGAGGCACCATCACCTTGCGGGGTCGGGTCCAGGGCCCCTGGGTCGAGGTGGTGGTGGAGGACACAGGGCCAGGGATCCCGGCCGAGCTACGCGAAGCTATCTTTCAATTCAATTTCTCTGGCCGACGTCATGCGGGCAAATTGGGCTTTGGCCTGTGGTGGGTCAAAACCATCATGGCCCGCTTTGGCGGCTCCATCCAGCTTCAGGACAGCCCGGCCGGAGCCCGTTTCCTGCTGCGCTTTGCCATCGCGGAAAATGCTTGATGACCCGAAGCCCGGTTATGCCACCTCGGGCCAATCCAGGATCATCACTTTGACGGGGAAATGGGGTGGGGTACTGTTCAAGGATTCGGGAATCATAGCCAGGCCATGGGCCCGGACCATGGAAAGCAAAATCCCCGAGCCCTGGTCCCCGGTGAGATGCGCGAGCCGCTGCCCATCCTTCTCCTCCAACCACACACGCAGATAATGGCGACGGTTATCCTTGCGCTTGATGGGATCTACGAGGATGGCATCGACCACCGGTTTTTCCAGCTTCTTCTTGCCCAGCATGGTGAGGATCGCGGGACGGGCGAAAAGCTCAAAGGAAATCATAGAGGAAACCGGGTTGCCAGGCAGGCCCAGCAGGGGCACGCCCTGGATTTCGCCAAAGGCCATGGGCTTCCCTGGTTTCATCCGCGCCCGCCAGAAATGCATCTCCCCTTCCGCGGCCAGCACCTTTTTCACCACGTCGAAATCCCCCATGGAAACCCCGCCCGAGGTGAGGATGAAATCCGCGCCCAGGTCCAGGGCTTCGCGGATTTTGGCTGTGAGCGCGTCGATGGTGTCGGGCGCGATGCCCAGGCGCAAGGGGATGCCCCCATATTTCAAAATCAAGGCGGACACCGAATAGCTGTTCGCGTCCCGGATCTTTCCAGGCTGCCAGGGGTCGGTGACATCGATGACCTCATCCCCGGTAGAAAGCACGGCCACCCGGGGGCGGCGGTGGACCCGGGCCGTGGGGCGGCCCAGGGCAGCCAGCATGCCGATCTCTTGCGGCCGCAACACCGTGCCCCGAGACAGGACCAACTGGCCTTTTTGTACATCTTCCCCGGCATGACGCACATTTTTCCATTGAGGATAAGGCTTGAAAATGAGCACCTCATCCCCTTCGATCTCCACCTGCTCGAAGGGTGCCACGGCATCAGCCCCCGCAGGCATGGGCGCGCCGGTCATGATGCGCACGGCCTCGCCCGCCTGCACCGGGCGTTCCAGCACGTATCCCGCGGCCAGGTCCGCGACGATCTTCAGGCGCACCGGATGCTCGGCTGACGCCCGGGCGGTGTCCTCCGCCCGCAGCGCGTAGCCATCCATGGCTGTATTCGTGAGGGGAGGGATATCCATCTCTGCATACACATCCTCGGCCAGGACCCGGTCCAAAGCTTCCAAAATCGGGATCACTTCCGGTTCCAAAGGTTGAAAACGGGCCAGGATGCGGGCTCTGGCTTCTTCGACAGGCAGCATGGGATATTCGTCGTATGTCACTTGGGATCCTCCACAATGAGATATCGGGCGCAGGTCCTCGCGCCCGGGATGTATCATACCATGGATATTGGATACTGGAGGGAACGCAGATTTGCGCAGATGCTTCGCGACGCAGATTGACGCAGATAATCTTTAGTCTTTAATCTTTTAATCTTCGTGCCTTTGCCTCTTCTCCCGCGTGCGGGGGAGCCGAAGAGGGGCCTTCGTGCCTTCGTGGCTCTATTTTCAAAGCAGTCGCCACGAGCGGCGGCTCGCCGATACCGAGGAAAACGCCTCGCGGCCAGGCTGGCGGTCCTGAAACGTGATGCGTAAGGCTCTCACGTTTCACGCATCACGCCCGTTGTCGTCTCGCTCAACGTAGGCCTGGCGATCTTAATCCTAATCCTGATCCGAATCCTATTTACAAAGCAGACATTTGGCGCCGTTTAGCCGACCGAAGTGGCGTCTGCCACGCCCGCCCGGCGATGAAGTCGCCGGGCTATAGAACGGCGCCGGATAATTCCGGCTAGGCACGCAGGGGCGTTGTTTCTAGCCTCGATGCTACTGAACACTGAACACTGGATGACCGCTCCCTGACTCCCCTGCGGAAAGATTACTTACCGCAGAGACGCAGAGGACGCAGAGTCAACTGAACACTGATTACTGATTACTGATCACTGATTACTCTAATTTACGGAACGGCCTTCAAAGCATAACAGAACTCCCCAGGCCCAGGGCTTCGGCTCGGGCCAGGGCTCGGGCCGCGGCCGCGGCATCTTGCACGGCCAGCCCCACGCTCTTGAAGAGGGTGATTTCCTCGGGGGATTCTCGCCCCGGGACCTCGCCCAATACCAGTTGCCCCAGGGTCCCTGCCAGGTCATTCATGGAATACAATCCTGCCCGCACGACCTTGATGATGTCTCCGGCTTCGTGCGCGGCAGCCATGACATCATCCACAAACACCCGGGCCCGGAGGATGGTGGCGGCCGGGGCCTCTTGCATCTCGGGGGTATACGCGCCGATCAGGTTGATGTGCGCGCCTGGTTTTACGTCCGCGTCCAAAAACACGGGGGTGGTGCTATCCGTAGCCGCGCAAAGGATATCCGCCCCCTGGACCGCGCTGCGCACATCCGTGGCCCGGGCCGGGATGCCTTCCTCCCGCAAACGTTGGGCCAGGGCCTGGGCGCTCTGGCCGCGCTTACTGGCCACCCGCACCTCTCGGATCTCCCGCACGGCCAACACGGCCCGCACCTGATCATACGCCTGGCCCCCTGCGCCGATGATGGCCAGCACCTGGCTTTCGGGCCGGGCCAGCAGGTCGGTGGCCAGCCCGGTGGCCGCGGCGGTGCGAATGGCGGTCAGGGTTGCGCCTTCCAGCAACGCAAGAGGCGCACCAGTCTCCGGGTCCAGCACGATGACCAGCCCGTGGATGGTAGGGAGCCCTCGTTTGGGATTTTGAGGAAACACCGACACGATCTTTTGGGCCAGGGCCTGGCTCTGGGGCAGGTACGCGGGCATGAAAAGAGCCGTGCCCTGCTCGGTGGTGATGTGCAAGCGCTGGGGGGATTGGGCCTGGCCTCGGGCCAGCTCGGCAAAGGCCACACGCATGGCCTCTATGGCGTCGGGCATGGGCAACGCGGCCCGGACGTCATCGGCAGTGAGCACGCGTAGGGTTGTCATGGGGCTATTTTAGCCCCTTTTCCCCGAGCGGCCAAAAATAGCCTGACGGCAGGCGCGCCTGCACTGATACCGATGAAAATCTCACGCCAAGTCACAAAGACCGCCAGGCAGGTTTGCAAGTATGCAGGTTTGCAAGTGGCAGGTGGAGGAAACGCAGATTGGCGTAGATGTTCGTCATGCTGAGCGACCGGAGGGAGCGAAGCCTGCCCTGAGGAACCGAAGGGCATCTAGCGAGCGAAGCGAGCGCCATGCCGTGATTTTTTCGCTTCGCTAGATTCCTCGGTCGCTTCGCTCCCTCGGAATGACGTCGCGAGGCTCTACTGATTACTGATAACTGATCACTGATTACTTTATTTTCATAGCAGACATTTGGCGCCGTTTAGCCGACCGAAGTGGCGTCTGCCACGCCCGCCCGGCGATGAAGTCGCCGGGCTACAGAACGGCGCCGGATAATTCCGGCTACTCCCGCGGGGCGTTGTTTCTTCCACTCGGAGCTACTGAACACTGAATGCCTGATTTCTGACCCCCTGCGGAAAGGTTACCCACCGCAGAGAGCGCAGAGGACGCAGAGTCAACTGAACACTGATGACTGATCACTGATTACTGATTACTCCTGTCGCGCCACTCATCGACTCGCCCATCCTCAATCCTGATCCTAATCCTAATCCCCTTGCCCCTCCCCTGGGGATTTGGTAGAATACTTACAAAAGATGGTGATTTGCTTCAACAGGGACGTCAAAAACGGTATGGTTCATTGTAACTATACACCTATCCTTCCATAGTAAGGTAAAAACCACGAAGACACGAAGGCACAAAGGCACGAAGGAGAAAATAAAATGTTCTCTTCGTGTCTTCGAAAAGCTTCGAGCCTTCGTGGCAAAGCGTTGGGTGGGATACCTGTATAGTTACGGTTCATTTTTGTTACCGGGAACTTGACGAATGCTGCCAGGTCTTTCGTAGCAGGATAGCCGACATTCGATATTGGGTACCGGGTTTTGAATCATCCTGAAACAGGAGAATATCTCTAATATCCAGTATCCAGTATCCAAAATGGCCCCAAAGGGCCTGATTTCCCAGTCCTATGCCAAGGAGGCACAAATGAACACCCGATGGATTCTTCTGAGCAGCATGCTGGTCGCTCTGCTGGTCCTGGCGGCAGGGCTGACCTATGCCCAGGGACCTGCAGAGCCCTCATCCGCGCTGACGCCCCTGGGCGCCGGGTTTACCTACCAGGGGATGCTCCAGTCAAGCGATGGCCCCGTCAATGGGACCTGCAACTTCCGCTTCATCCTGTGGAATGCCGAGATTGGCGGCTCTCAGATCGGAGATATCCAGGAAAAGAGCCACGTCCCGGTGACCAACGGGCTCTTCACCGTGCAACTGGACTTTGGCCCGGGGGCTTTCGCGGGCGAGGCCCGCTGGCTGGAAATCGCGGTCCAATGTGCCGGGGATGATGATTACGTCCCGCTGTTCCCGCGGCAACCGCTGACCCCCGCGCCCTATGCGCTGTTCAGCGCGTCCGCGCCCTGGAGT
Source organism: Anaerolineae bacterium (assembly GCA_027002405.1). Lineage (GTDB taxonomy): Bacteria > Chloroflexota > Anaerolineae > J102 > J102 > M2005. The sequence continues at coordinate 9,282 of JALWZT010000351.1, forward strand.
GGGCTGACCGGGGTTCCGGCCGGGTTTGCCGACGGCGTGGACAATGACAGCGGCGGGGATATCACCGCAGTGGCCGCGGGCACGGGCCTGAGCGGCGGTGGAACGAGCGGCGCGGTGAGTTTGGCACTGAGTTCTACCTATCGACTCCCTCAGACCTGCGCCAACGGTCAAATCGCCAAATGGAACGGCAGCCAATGGGTGTGCGGTGACGACGATGTAGGGAGCGGGGATTTTTGGTCTCTTACCGGCAACAGTGGCACCACACCGGGCACGAACTTCCTGGGCACCACCGACGCGGTGAGTTTGACGCTGGCGGTCCATGGCACGCCAGCGCTGCGGCTACAGCCGACGGGTGGTACCCCCAACCTCATTGGCGGCTACCAGGGGAACACCGTCGCGGATGGCGTGGAGGGAGCCACCATTGGTGGCGGGGGCGCCAACGGGGAGATCAACCAGGTGAATGCCAGGTTTGCCACTGTGGGCGGTGGCGCGGGCAACACCGCCAGCGGCAACACCGCCACCGCCCACAGTG
>JALWZT010000352.1 GCA_027002405.1 Anaerolineae bacterium
ATGATCGCTGGTTGCTGAGGAGTCGCCAGGCCGACGTTGGGCGAGGCGGCAAAGGTTCGTATTGCGTATTCCGTATTCCGTCCAGTCGTTACGCAATACGCAATACGGAATACGAGTCCCGCCGCCCTGGCCGCGAGGCGTTTTCCTTGGTATCGGCGAACAGCCGTTCGTGGCGCCTGGATATTGGGTATTGAGGGCAGAGTGAAAATCCATCTCGAATATCCAATACCCAATATCAAACGACTTTCACCTTGCCACCAGCACACGCGCGGGACGGATCACCCGTCCATCCAGAGTATAACCCCGTTGCAGCACTTTGGCCACATGGCCGCTGGGCGTATCCGGATCGTCGATGACGCCCACGGCTTCGTGCAGTTCGGGGTTGAAAGCCTCGCCCGCGGGGTCGATGACCTGTACACCATATTTGCTCAGGGTGTCGAGAAAGGCCTTGAGGGTAAGTTCGACGCCCTGGCGTAAAGCAGCCACATCTTGTCCCTCGGTGCTATGAGCCAGGGCCGCCTCCAGGTGATCGGCCAGGGGGAGCAGGTCGAGGATCATGCGGGCGCGGTGGTCCTCGTGGCGCTGGGCATAGCGTTTTTCGATGCGTTTTTTGGTATTTTCCAGATCGGCCTGCAGGCGGGCGTATTGGGCCTGCCAGTCGATCTCATGGGCTTCCTTTTGGAGTTCGATCTCGTCGGTGGCGATGGGTTGTTGGGGTTTGGTTTGGGTTTCGGTCATCTTCTTCTGGGGTTCCTCCACGGGTTGGGATGATGTGGGACGCGCCTTGCCCGCGCGGCGCACTTGAATGCGCTTGACGGGCTTGCGCCGCTGAATGATGGTGGGGTTGTAGCGGGGATCGAGGGCGCTACGGAAGTAAGGATCGTAAGCCATGATTCGATGAATAGCCAAGCTGGGTAGTGAAAGATAGAGTTTGACAATATAGTCAATATGCTATACAATTTGACTGCTAATTTGTCATTTTTTCGAAAAAATCGTTATTTCTTGCGATAAGAATGAGAAAATCTCATGTTAATCGAATTCACGGTCGGTAACTTCCGTTCCTTTTTTTCTCCCATGACATTAAGCATGGTGGCTTCAAAACTGAAAGATGGGGGGGCGCTCGATCGAGATCCCTTGATAAAAACGGAGAAATGGGATTTGTTACGAAGCGCGGGGGTGTTTGGACCGAACGCCAGCGGAAAAAGCAACCTGATTAAAGCGTTGGCCTACATGCGTTTTTTCGTATTGGAGTCGGCAACCGGATTCCAGCTTGGGGAATCGACGCGCGTCCAACGTTTTGCGTTGAAAGACGAAGCCAGGAAACAACCTGCTTTTTTTCAAATTGTATTTTTCGATGAGGAAGGTGTGCAATATCGTTACGGCTTTGAGCTGGACGAAAAGCACATTCACTCGGAATGGCTTTATCGCACCAGGAAGCGAGAGGCCCGCTTGTTTCTTCGGGAAGAACAGACATTTGAAATTTCAAGTAGCTTTTCGAAAGAGGAGCGCGGATTGGAGAAATTAACGCGCCCCAATGCGCTTTTCCTTTCTGTGCTGGCTCAATTCAACAGTCCATTGGGAGGACACTTGCTGCAATGGTTTCGAGAGAATTTGGGCGTTGTATCAGGTATCGATGACAAACACTATCTTCCTTTCACCTTGCAACGTATGAGCGAAGATCGCTCCTTTCATCGAAAAATAGTAACCTTACTAAAGCTTGCCGATATTGGCATTCGAGATGTCCGTATTGAATCACTCAAAGTGAGAGATCCCTCCGTGCCAGAAGATGTGCAACGATTTTTCGAATTTCTGGCTCAACAGGACGGAAAGGCATTGGATGAGATTACTCTCCGTAGGGCAAAAATGGCGCATACGATCTTCTCGGAAACGTCGCCTCTCGGTGAAGTTGAATTCAATTTGAATGAAGAGTCTGCCGGCACGCAGAAGTTCTTTGCTCTGTTAGGGCCGGTCATCAACGCCTTGGAATACGGCAGGGTGCTGGCTGTCGACGAGTTCGACGCTCGTTTACATCCTATGCTGACGCGAGAATTGATCAAGCTTTTCAACTCGCCCGAGACGAATCCTCATCACGCACAATTGATTTTCGCCACGCATGATGTGAGCCTATTGGGAGAAAGGTTATTGCGCCGAGACCAAATCTGGTTTACCGAAAAGACGCGATTCGGAGAGACGGAACTTTACTCTCTGGCGGAAATAAAGGAACGAAAAGATGCATCATTTCTGAAAAATTATCTTTTAGGACGGTATGGCGCCGTGCCTTACATTGGTGGTTTGCGCGCATTCGTGGAACAGGAGTTGCAAAATGGGACGGAAAAGGAAGTCCGGTCAGCGGAAGCTGCGTGATAAGGGGCAAAAACTGCGAAGAAGGCGGGTTGCGTTCCAATTTCACAATCCGGCCAGAGACAATCCCTGCACCACGGTATATCAACTTGTCAAAGAGCTGAACAAACATAGTCGTTAACAAAACGGGCGGAAGTCGTAGGGACTCCCGCCCGCGTGGTTGGCTGTGCGTGGCGGGATGAACCCGCCGAAAGGAGGCGCGACCTGGATTAGACTTCTCGGAAGTCGCCCTCCACGACCTCCTCGTCGCCGCCAGGCGTGGGACCCGCGCCAGAGCCGCCGTCAGCGCCGGGCGTGGGACCGGCCGCAGCCTGCTGGCTGTAGAGCTGCTGGCTCAGGGCATGGCTGGCTTGCTGCAACTGTTCGGTGAGACTGCGGATGCGGTCGATATCCTCGCCATCCATGACCTCTTTCAGTTCCGCGATCAGGTTTTCGATTTGACCTTTTTCCGTGGGCGGAACTTTATCGCCCAGCTCCTTCAACATCTTCTCCGTGGCATAGACGGTGCTATCCGCGGTATTCCGGGCATCGATGAGCTGGCGTCGCCGTTCATCTTCCCGTTCATGCTCCTTGGCCTCACGCACCATGCGTTCCACTTCCTCTTCGCTCAGGTTCGTGGTGGCCGTGATCTTGATGCCCGTCTCCTTGCCCGTGGCCTTATCCTTCGCGGTCACGTGCAGGATGCCGTCCGCGTCGATGTCAAAGGTGACTTCAATCTGCGGCACACCGCGAGGCGCAGGGGGGATGCCATCCAGCCGGAAGGTGCCCAGCAGCTTGTTGTCCTTGGCCAAAGGCCGCTCACCCTGGAGCACGTTGATATCTACCGCGGTTTGGTTGTCCTCCGCAGTGCTGAAGACCTCGGTCTTGCGGGTGGGGATGGTGGTGTTGCGAGGGATGAGTACCGTCATCACGCCGCCCAGGGTCTCGACACCCAGGCTCAGCGGGGTCACGTCCAGCAACAACACATCCTTGACCTCACCGGCCAGGACGCCTGCCTGGATGGCCGCGCCGATGGCCACCACCTCATCGGGATTCACGGACTTGTTGGGTTCCTTGCCCGTGAGCTGCCGCACCAGGTCCTGGATCATGGGCATGCGGGTGGACCCACCGACCAGAATAACCTCGTTCAGGTCCCCCACCTTCAGACCCGCGTCGCGCAGAGCCTGCTCGAAGGGACCGCGGCAGCGCTGCACCAGGTCCTCGGTGAGTTGTTCAAACTTGCTGCGGGTCAGCTTCATTTGCAGATGCTTGGGACCCGACGCGTCCGCGGTGATGAAGGGCAGATTGATCTCCGTCTCCTTCACGCTGGAAAGCTCGATCTTGGCCTTTTCCGCGGCTTCCCGCAGCCGTTGCAGGGCCTGACGATCATTGCTGAGATCAATGCCTTGATCCCGTTTGAACTCCGCGATCATCCATTGCACGATGCGTTCATCCCAGTCATCACCACCCAGGTGGGTATCACCCGCGGTGGATTTGACCTCGATGACGCCATCACCGACCTCCAGCACCGAGACGTCAAAGGTCCCACCACCCAGGTCGAAGACCAGAATGGTTTCCTCCCGCTTCTTATCCAATCCGTAAGCCAGGGCGGCCGCGGTGGGCTCGTTGATGATGCGCTTCACTTCCAGGCCCGCGATCTTGCCTGCATCCTTGGTGGCCTGCCGCTGGCTGTCGTTGAAGTACGCGGGCACGGTGATCACGGCCGCGTTCACGGGCTCGCCCAGGTAGGCCTCCGCGTCCTTCTTCAGCTTGGACAGGATCATGGCGCTGATTTCCTGGGGGGTGAAGGTCTTATCCACCACCGGCGCGTAAACCCGAGCGTCTCCTTGCGGGCCGGCGACAATTTTATAGGGCACCATCTCCATGGTGCGTTTCGTCTCCGGGTCATCGATGCGGCGGCCCATAAGACGCTTGATGGAATAAAAGGTGTTTTCGGGATTCACAATCGCCTGCCGTTTGGCAGTCATGCCCACCAAACGCTCACCATTTTTATTGAAAGCGACGACCGAGGGGGTCGTACGTCCACCTTCTGCATTGGGGATGACGGTCACATCACCGCCTTCCATGACGGCGATCACGCTGTTGGTCGTACCCAGGTCAATACCGACAGTTTTTGCCATGGGATATTCCTCCTCTAAGAGTTTGATAAGGACAAAGTTTTTCTCCCCCGACGCGCAAGCATGGGGGATGGGATGGGGGATGAATCCGGGCATAGATGCCCTTGGTTTGCTGTTTACAGCATACCGCCCAAACATATGCAGGATATTAGGATTCCATTAGCAAAGTATATGAAGCTCAGCCGCTGGCGGTTCACCTTTTCCCCCAGCCATGCTATACTTGATTAAACGCCAAACGCATCCCCGCGCCACGACGAACGAACACCAAAACGCCGATCCCATCATGATCCCTTCCCCCATCGTTGTGCTCAGTTTCGGTCGTTCAGGTTCCACCTGGGTTTCCGATATCATCTCCAAAAACTTAGGGGGGCTCCTCCTTTTTGAGCCTCTCCATCCCCAGGTATGCCCTTTTGCCCGCCAGGCCTGCTACAGCGATGGGTTTGATCCTGACTTGGATGAACCTTTACAAACTTTTCTCCGCCAAATTCTTGAAAAAAAATACCGGGATCGTTGGCTATTACGAAATCATCTTTTCAGTCCTTTGGAGGCTGTCAGCCAGGCCTATGTGGACATGGTCTGGCAAGAATCTCGGATCATGGGTTTCAAAGAGATCCGGGGTAACTACATGATCGACTGGCTGATTCAACGCCTGGGTGCCCGGGTCGTGTATCTCGTGCGCCATCCGGCCGCGGTCATCGCGTCGCTACGCCGACGCAAAAATTTCTGGAATGAATTCGGTTTTCAAACCCATTGGGAACTTTTCCTCGCCCATGTGGTTCATCAGCCCCGGCATGCAGCCACCCTGGCCCCCTATCTAGAACGCATTCATCAGGCCCGCACCCAGCTTCAGCGAGAGACCATCATGTGGGCCGTGAGCCACAAGCTCGCAAGCCACACCCTGGCCCGTTATCATCTCCCCATTTTTTATTACGAAGACCTTTACCAGCATCCCTATCCCACCGTGCGGCGGCTCATCACCTACCTGGGAGGGAATCCCGAACGCCTCCACCCCGCCCACATCTTTGTGCCCTCCATGACCACCATTCGTACCGTCCATGGTCTCACCGCGTCGGAGAGCGACTTCGCACGCAAAGGGTGGCGTATTTTCTGGGAAGATATCCTCACACCCCATGAATACCACCAAATCATGACCTTGGTTCAAGCTTTTGAGCTAGACATCCCTTACGGCAAAACAAACGGCTAATCATCATGTCTCCACTCTCGCTATTGCTCGCTCTCTTGCTAGGCTATCTCATCGGCAGCATCCCCAACGGTTACATCATCGCCCGCCTCAAAGGCATTGACATCACCCAGGTCGAAAGCGGCCGTACAGGAGGCACCAACGTCTCTCGTGCCCTGGGCTGGCGCTATGGCGTCCTGGTAGGCTTCCTGGATATCCTCAAAGGGACCGTGGCCGTGCTCCTGGCCCGATATCTTTTCGGCAGCCATCCTGATCTCTATGCCCCCCTGGCCGGAGGTTTTGCCGTCATCGGTCATAACTGGTCCCTTTTCCTGGGCTTTCGTGGGGGCGCGGGAGGAGCCACGGCCGCGGGTGCGCTCCTGGGCTTGAATCCTTTAGCAGGGGCCATCATGGTCCCCCTCTTCATCCTCATTTTGGTGGTCGTGCGCTACGCTTCGGTAGCCACCATGTCTATTGGCCTGGGAGGATTGGGAATCCTGATCCTCTTCGCGGGGTTGGGAATCCATCACACCCCTTGGTCTCAAGTCCTCTTCGGGCTCATCGCGTCGGCTGCGATCCTTTGGGCATTACGCCCCAACATCCGCCGCTTACGCCAGGGCACTGAACGCCGCATCACCTTCCGTCGCACCTCATCATGACTTCGTTGGCCTTCATGGACCTGCTCACACCGGATGTCGTTCTCCATGAACGATACAAAATTCTGGAACTCATTGGCCAGGGAGGCATGGGCGCGGTCTACAAAGCCGAAGACCTGCGCCTGGCCGGCCGCCTCTGCGCGATCAAAGAAATTTTGCCCGTTGGAGCTCTCTATGACCAGGAACTGGCGGCCTACCGGGAACAATTCTTCCAGGAAGCCAGTATCCTCGCCCGCCTGGATCACCCCAACCTGCCCAAAGTCAGTGACTACTTTTCGGAAAGAGGGCGGGAATACCTGGTCATGGATTATGTGGAAGGCCGGGATCTGCGCACCATCATCAATGAGGCCCGACGCAAGGGGGAATTTTTGCCCGAAGACCAGGTGCTGGATTGGATCGGCCAATTATGCGACACCCTGATCTATCTCCATTCCCGTACCCCTCCTGTCCTTCACCGAGACATCAAACCTTCCAACATCAAGCTCACTCCCAGTGGCCGGATCAAATTGGTGGATTTCGGGCTGGTGAAACTCCTCACCCCTGACGATAGCCGCACCGTCACCGTGGTGCAAGGCCGAGGCACTATCCAATATACCCCCCTGGAGCAGTACGGGGGCGATACCGGCCATACCGACGCGCGCAGTGACCTTTACGCCCTGGGCGCAACCTGTTATCATTTAGTCACCCTGCAACCCCCGGTAGATGCCCGTCAACGCTTCCTCCATCCGGGTAGCTTGCCCTATCCTCGTACCATCAACCCCCATCTCTCCCCCGCGGTGGAACGGGCCATCCTGGCTGCCATGGCCATGCATCCCGATGACCGTCCTCCTTCGGTCGAGGATTTCAAAGACATGCTCTTTGCCACCCACGATGTCGTGGCACCGGGACGGGTTTACATGACCCACGAACCCTCCTGGATCGATGCATTCTGGACCCATAAAGCGCTTTTCCTCACGGCTGTCACCCTGTTGCTTCTCGCCTTTGCCATCAGCCTGACCCCTCGATAATCGCCATGTCTCAGCCAGAAGTTGCCATGCTCATCCTCCAAGGCGGTCAACAACGTTGGCTCCTGGAAAAAGAGGAGATCACCCTGGGCCGCGGGCCCGATTGTGATATCATCCTGCCGGACCGGGTGGTTTCGCGGCATCACGCGGTCATCCAGCGCCGCGCAGGGCGCTACTTCATTTCGGATCAGCACAGCAAAAATGGCACCTTCATCAATGGCGAACCGGTGGATGATACCCCGCGTCCCCTCACAGATGGGGATGAAATCCAGATCGCGTTGCGTTTTCGCCTCACCTTTGTGGACGCCGGTGCCACCGCGCCCCTGACGTTGGAAAGCCCCACCGCCGCCCCTTCTTCCTCGGGCTTACGCCTGGACGACACCCTGCGCACCGTGTCCGTGGGAGACCGCACCTTATCTTCGCCCCTGTCGGTGGCCCAATATCGCCTCCTGCGTCGTCTGGTCCAGGCCCGCGGGGCCGTAGTCAGCCGGGAGGAGATTATCAACGCGGTTTGGCCCGAAGCCCATGAGGCAGGGGTTTCGGAACAAGCCATCGACGCGTTGGTGCGACGTCTGCGAGAACGGCTGGCCGAACTGGACCCGGATCATCAATACATCGTCACCGTGCGTGGGCACGGATTCCGTTTAGAAAATCCTGAAACTTGAACCATGACCCGAATCCTCATCATCGGCGGCGGCATTGTCGGCGTAGCCAGCGCCTATTTCCTCGGCAAGGCCGGGTTCCAGGTGGACCTTCTGGAACGAGAGATCACGCTGGGCTCCCTGACCACCGCGGCTTCCCTCCAGGCGGTACGGGCTCAATTCGCGGACCCGGTGAACATCCGGTTCATGCAAGAAAGCCTGGGCTTCTACGAAACCTTTGCCCAACAACTCGACCTACCCGGCCACGACATCGGCTTCCACCAACAGGGCTACCTCTTCGTCACCGGCGATGAGGCCGTCGCGGCCCGCCAGCGTCAGCGTGTCGCCTTCCAACACGCCCACGGCCTCACCGATGTCGAATACCTGGAAGGGGAGGAACTCCATCGCCGCTTTCCCTACCTGGCGCGGGAAGCCCTCGCCGCCACCTTTCGCCAGCGAGATGGGTGGATTTCCGCGCACGAGGCCCTGCTGGGCTTCCGCCAGGCCGCCCGGAGGTATGACGTCCGATTCCATCTCCAGACCGAGGTCCTGAGCCTGACCGTTCGGCATGGGAGGGTAGTCGGGGCCCGCACCGCGGCCGGAGATTGGGAGGCCGACGCGGTGGTGCTGGCCGCGGGCCCCTTCACCGCCCAACTGGCCCGCACCGCGGGCGTGGAGCTCCCCCTGCAGCCTGTGCGTCGCCATCGCGTGGTCATCGGCGCGCACGATGCCATTCCTCATTGGGCGCCCATGACCATTGACGAGGACACGGGCGCGCATTGGCGGCCCGAAGGTCCGGGCGCGGCCCTGGCCTGGGTCGAACCCGAGCCCCCCTCACCACCTCAGCGTCACGTCAGCCCCGACCCCAACTTCACCTTCCGGGTCATGGAAGGCGTCTATCGCCTCAATCCCTTCTGGCTGGATGTGGCCGAAACCCTAAAACGGGACAACGTCTTCCTCCACGCGGGCCAATACACCGTCAGCCCCGATCACAACCCCCTCATCGGCCCGGTACCGGACGTGCCTGGCCTATGGGTCATCAGCGGCTTTAGCGGGCACGGGGTCATGGCCACCCCGGCCAGTGCCCGTCTCCTGGCCGACCTGCTCACCGGCCACACCCCTTTGGCCGAAAACCCCTATGCCGTGGATCGGTCGGGCCTGGAAAAAGCCGAGGGCGAGCTCATGGTGCTGTAAGCCAGGTCAACTGAACACTGAATACTGGATGCACTGCAAAAAGGTTTTTCAACACGGAGACACGGAGGACACAGAGAAAAGGTTGGAGGTAGCAGGTGGCAGGTAGCAGGTGGCAGGTAAACTACTTGCAAACCTGCCACTTGCATACTTGCCACTTTTCCTTCTCCGTGCCCTCTCCCCCCGAGCATCGGGGGGAGCCGGAGGGGGGCTGTATCTCCGTGGTTAAGGTTTTTTCAGGACATCCAACACTGGATCTACTGAAAAACTCAATTTGCGAAGGTGGATACCACTACATATAGTGCCCTAGACGCCACTTGGCACTACATGTAGGGAGTTGTCGAGCCTCATACACTGATTACTGATCACTGATTACTGATTACTGATCTCCATCCCATGCATCGTTTTGCCCGAAATCATCCCCACATCACCGGCGTGGTCCTGGCCACCCTGCTATTTTTCACCCTCATTCTCACCATCCTCAGCCTTTTTTTGCCCCAGATTGCGGCGGCGCTGAATATCGGTGCTGCACCTGGTCGCACCTGGTCTCCACCGGCCACGCCGACTCCCACAGCCACCTTCACCCCGTTCCCCCCGGCCACCTCGCCCC
>JALWZT010000353.1 GCA_027002405.1 Anaerolineae bacterium
TTACGCAATACGCAATACGGAATACGAGTCACGCCGCCCTGGCCGCGAGGCATTTTCGTCCGTATCGGCGCGGGGTGGCCCGCCGTTGGACTGCTATGTAAATAGGATTCGGATCAGGATTAGGATTGAGGTCGTCAGGCCGACGTTGGGCGAGGCGGCAACGGGCGTGATGCGTGAAACGTGAAACGTGAGAACCTTACGCATCACGCATCACGTTTCACGGCCCGCCAACGTGGCCGCGAGGCGTTTTCATCGGTATCGACGAATAGTCGTTCGTGGCGCCTGCTATGAAAATAGAGCCTCGCGACGTCATTCCGAGGGAGCGCAGCGACCGAGGAATCTAGCGAAGCGCAAAACCCAAGGCATGGCGCTCGCTTTGCTCGCTAGATGCTTCGCTCCCTTCGGTCGCTCAGCATGACGAACATCTGCGGCGATCTGCGTTGCGGAGCATCCGCGCAAATCTGCGTCCCCATTTTCTCTCTATGATCTCTATACTTTCTCTGCGAACTCTGTGTTCCTGATCTAAGGCGCGATGGTGGGTTTGCTGGGAGGTTCCTGAGCGTCGTCCAGTGCGGGAATAGGCAGGCGCAGGAGTTTCAGGAGATCATCCAGGCCAGCCATGTGGGGTGCCCGACAGTCCTTAAACCAGGATAATGTGGCATTGAGCTGGGCTCCCAGCAAGATGACAAGGCTGGATAGATAAAGGTAAAGCATCAGGGCCATAACTGCACCGATGGAGCCGTAGATCACATTGAAATTGGAAAAGCCCGAGTGCAAATACCAGGAAAAACCGTATCCCAATAGGGTCCAGGCCGCGGCCGTGATGCCTGTGGAGATGAGGATGGTGCGGGTGGGGGTACGCCGGCCGGGGATGTAGCGCATCATCAGGAAAAACGTGAGATAGGCCAGGATAAACACCGGAAATCCACTGGCCAAAATCCGGAGAAGCTGGGCAAAGCATGCTGAAAGGGGCCAGGGCACGGCTTGCAATATCTGGGCAGAAAGGCCCGAAAGTACCAGGAGCAGGAAAAGCGCCGGCACGGCCAACAGGATGATAAGGACACCCACTCCTCGCATAAGGAAGGAACTATGGGTGTACGCCCGAGAATGCACCAGATCAATGGTAGCCAGCAGGCCACGCAAAAAGCCCGTGGCCGACCATAACAGGGTGAGAAGCGCGACCGCGCTGGTCACCGCGCTGGTGCTTATCACCTCTTGCAGCAGGTTGGTGATGGCTTCCGTGCCTTCGGGCATGAGGTTGATGACGGCATTCATCACGGCTTGCTGCTTGGTGGGATCTCGTAAGACCACCCCCAGGCCTGTGGAGATCAGGATAAGCAAGGGGGAAAGGGAAAAGATGGCATAATAAGTGAGCGCGGCTGAGCGCAAGAAGAGCTCATTGCGCATCATGTGGTAGTAATAGCAACGAATAAAGCGGGTGACGATGTCGCGATGCATCACATTCCCAAAGCATGGATCGTCTGCAAGAAGCTTATCAGATCCTCACGGGTGATCATGCCCACCACACGGTCTTGCTCCATCACCAACAACTGATTGACTCCGGCCCGGTCCATGGCCGAAAGCGCGGTCCACAAGTCCGCGTCGGGAGCGATGGTGCGAACCTGGGCCAGGGGGAGCATGACCTGGGCCGCGGTGACATGGTGCCAATCCGTTTTGGGGACCTCTTTCACTTGATGGATGGTGAGCAGCCCCACCGGCTTTCCCTGATCTTCAACCACATAAACCCGTTTTCCCGCGCCCAAGAGGTAGTGATGGACGATGGTATCCAGGGTGGCATGCGCGGGCAACAGGCTGAGATGGGTTTGCATGGCCTGGCGCACGCGATACCGGGACAGAATATCCTGCAGTTTTTGTTGCTGGACCTGGGCGATGGCCGCGCTTTCCAGGAACCAGCCGATAAAAGCCATCCATAATCCGCCAAAAAGGTCGCCATGGAGCATCTGCACCACCCCCAGGAGGATGAACCCATACGCAATGAAACGGCCCACGTTGGCCGCCTGAATCGTGGCGCGGCGGGCATCGCGGCCCGTTCCCCACAGAATAGCCCGCAGCACTCGGCCTCCATCCAGAGGAAAGCCTGGGATTAAGTTGAAGGCGAAAAGGGCCAGGTTGATATCACCCAGATAGTTCCAGATAGCATAAAGCTGAGGCAGCCCCATGGTCACTTTCGCAGCAACGAGAAACACCAGGCCCAGAAGCAAACTCACCGCCGGCCCGGCCAAGGCAATCCAAAATTCGGACCAGGCACTGCGTGGTTCTTCCTGGATTTGAGCCACGCCACCGAAGATGAAGAGGGTGATCTCTCGCACCGGGATGCCATAGGCCCGGGCGACGGCGGCATGGCCGAATTCATGCAGCAACACGCTGAGGAAGAGCAAAAGGGTTGCCGCGGCGCCGATGGCCCAGTATTCCCACGAGGCCCAGCCGGGAAATTGTTGAGGAAAGTAATTGCCGGCCAGGCTCCACGTGAGTAAAACAAAGATGAGAAACCAGGAATAATCCAGACTGATGGGGATGCCGGCGATTCGGCCCAAGGGGAGATGTTTGGAGGTCATGGGGTAATCCTGCTTTGTAAATAGGATTCGGATCAGGATTAGGATTGAGGATCGTCAGGACAACGTTGAGCGAGGCGGCAACGGGCGTATTGCGTATTCCGTATTCCGTCCAGTCGTTACGCAATACGCAATACGGAATACGAGTCACGCCGCCCTGGCCGCGAGGCATTTTCGTCGGTATCGGCGCGGGGTGGCCCGCCGTTGGACTGCTATGAAAATAAAGTAATCAGTGATCAGTTATCAGTAATCAGTGTTCAGTTGACTCTGCGTCCTTTGCGCTCTCTGCGGTAAGTACCCTTTCCGCAGGGGAGTCAGGGATCAGTCATCCAGTGTTCAGTGTTCAGTAGCGCCGAGGCTAGAAACAACGCCCCTGCGTGCCTAGCCGGAATTATCCGGCGCCGTTCTGTAGCCCGGCGACTTCATCGCCGGGCGGGCGTGGTGGACGTCACTTCAGTCGGCTAAACGACGCCAAATGGCTGCTTTGTAAATAGGATTCGGATCAGGATTAGGATTGAGGATCGTCAGGACAACGTTGAGCGAGGCGGCAACGGGCGTATTGCGTATTCCGTGTTCCGTCAAAGCATTACGCAATACGCAATACGGAATACGAGTCACGCCGCCCTGGCCGCGAGGTATTTTCGTCGGTATCGGCGCGGGGTGGCCCGCCGTTGGACTGCTATGAAAATAAAGTAATCAGTGATCAGTTATCAGTAATCAGTGATCAGTTATCAGTAATCAGTGTTCAGTTGACTCTGCGTCCTTTGCGCTCTCTGCGGTAAGTACCCTTTCCGCAGGGGAGTCAGGGATCAGTCATCCAGTATTCAGTGTTCAGTGTTCAGTGTTCAGTGTTCAGTGGGTTGGCTGTTTCTTGGTGTCTTTGTGCTCTTTGTGTCCTTTGTGGTGAAAGATTATCCGCGTCAATCTGCGTTCTCTTTTCCTCGGTATCAGCGCGCTGCCGCGCGTGGCGCCTACCTTCGAAATATCGGCAGATAGTGGGTTTGGGGCAACACGGGGGTGGGGCCGGTGGTCACCTGGACCCAACTGGATTGAAGATGGGCCGGGCCCAGCAAGTTACGGTGCACATCAATCAGCCGCTGCATGGTGTCGGGAGCTAACAGCAGATCGGATCGGCCCCGATGGGTGGCTCGCCATCGGATGGTGGCCAGATGAATGCCGTTGCCTGTGACCCCATCCGGGCCGGGCAACGTGGTGGCGCCCAAGAGGAGCTTGCCTGGCACCGAAGCATTGCTAAAGGGAATCACCGTGCGTCCAGTGGAACCCAGCGCCTGGCCCCAGTAGATTTTGACAAATTGCATGATGCTGGAGCCATACGCGATTTGAGCCTGCCAACTGCCCAAACCTGGGGCGGGGATCCCATCTACATAAACAAAGGTGTAAAACTCGTTATGGGCCGGGATGCGGTTCGGAGCTGTGACGAGGCGCAGGGTGGTGTCGGGCAGGGCCCAGACCGTAGGCGAGGGAGGGACGACCAGCCTTGGGGAAGCCCATACGGTTCCGGAGCGATTCCAGAGACCAAGGAGACCCACCATGAAGACCACCCCAAAACCCAGCAAGAAAACAGGAGGACGGCGGATACGGGGGAACATGGTATTTCTCCTGATGGGGGACGGAGGAGAACGTAAGATGGCTCTCCTTTATTGTACCAGGAATTGGGCCCAAAGGGTAGTCCCCCCAGTACCCAATATCCAATACCGGATCCACTGCAAAAAGGTTTTTCAACACGGAGACACGGAGGACACAGAGAAAAGGTTGGAGGTAGCAGGTAGCAGGTGGCAAGTGAACTACTTGCAAACCTGCCACTTGCATACTTGCCACTTTTCCTTCTCCGTGCCCTCTCCCTCCGAGCATCGGGGGGAGCCAGAGGGGGGCCTTCGAGCCTTCGTGGCAAAGCGCTGTGTGGGATACCTGTATGGTTACGTTCCTTGTAGTCAAAAATGAACCATGCCCAATTTCTTCACCACCTTGGCATAGGTGGAATAAAGCCGCACGTGCCCGCCGCTCAGATGCCCCTGGATGCGGGCTTGGGCCAGGCTGGCCCGAAAGCTGGCCGCGTCGTGGAAGGGAGGCATCAGCATCACCGCGGTGCCGATCTCCCGGGCGGCGTGGGCATCGCTGCCCGCGGTCATCAGTTTGCCGTGAGCCTGAGCCAGGGCCCGAGCCTGGTCGTTATCGGCCCGGCGCAAACACCGGGCATTCAGCACCTCCAGCGCGTCCACCTGATGGATGACCCGCATCAATGCCTCTCGGCCCAAGGCAGAGCCCATGCGGAGACTATCCAGAGGATGAGGAACCCCTATCACCGCGCCTTGCTCTCGCAGCCGTTGCAGCGTCTCTTCCAAAGGCAGTCCTCGCGGGATTTCCTGGCTCATGAACCAGCCCAAAATTTCCCCCTCCGCGGTTTTGATCTCCTCGCCCGGGATCACCAGGTCCGGCGCCAGGGCCTGGACCGCGGCCACCCCGGCCATGGTGTTGTGATCGGTGATGGCGATGCGGTCGATGCCTCGGGCCCGGCAGGCCCGCACAATCGCCTCGGGCGCACTCAGGGAATCAAAGGAAGCGCGGGTATGGCAATGCAATTCGACCCGCCATAAACGTTCCGGTGGGGTCATGGTCGTGGGAAGGGATGGTTGGAGATTGGATACCGGATATTGGGTTGGATATTGGGGATTGGGTATGGGGGGGAGGTCCGTTGGGTCGGGACGCCCCGAATATCGCATATCTCCCGACACGTTTTCGAAACATACGCTTTCATGGTATCATAAAAGCATCGTAACGGCTAAATGAAAATTCAATAACCCGTCCAATGGAGGACTGCACCTATGGAAATTCGAGGACGCACATTCCTGATCTTGGGTGGCGCAGGGCAAGTCGGAAAGGCGGTTTCTCGTCGCCTGCTGCGTTACCATCCCGCTCATCTCATTGTTGCTTCCATTGATCAAGCCAGCGCGGAAGCCACCGCGGCCATGCTGGCCCAAGAAGCGCCCGATGGTACCCATGTCAGCGCCTGTTGGGGGAATATCTTCGTCCGCTGGGAATACAAAGACATGCGCTGGGATGACCTGCTGGCGGATGGGGCCATTCGAAAGCAATTGTTGGATGATCTGCTGGAACCCATGGTGGGCGCCCGCAAAGAAGATATCCTGGCCAACAACACCCTGGCCCGGTTGGTACGCCAATATGAGCCCGATGGCGTTATCGATTGCATTAACACCGCGACCGCGTTCGCGTACCAAAACATCTACGCCAGCAGCCGCGAATTGCTGGCAGCCATGCAGGACCCCGACCCGGCCAAGCATCAGGAAATGGCCGAAAAACAGGTGCTGCGCACCTACATCCCCCATTTGGTGCGGCACATTCAAATCCTCAATGAGGTTATGAAATTCGAAGGGGTCCATTGGAAAGGGGTGCGCGTGTACATCAAAGTGGGCACCAGTGGCACCGGCGGCATGGGCCTGAATATCCCCTACACCCATGGCGAAGAAAAACCCTCGGCCATGCTGCTTTCCAAATCCGCGTTGGCTGGCGCGCACAGCCTGCTCATGTTCTTGCTGGCCCGCACCCCACCAACTCGCAAAGTGGTCAAGGAGATCAAACCCACCGCGGCCATTGGATGGGCCCAGATTGGCTATGGCCCCATCCGCCGCCACGGGCGCCCCATCGAACTGTACGATTGCCCGCCCGAAGAAGCTTACCCCCTGGAACAAGCCCTCACTTCCCGGGGAGAGTTTGGCAAACCCACCGGAGGGGTGTTGGAAAATGTGTATGTGGATACAGGTGAAAATGGGCTCTTCGCGCTGCAAGAATTCTCCACCATCACTTCTCTGAACCAGATGGAGTTTGTCACCCCCGAGGAGATCGCCCATTACATCATCATGGAAATCCAGGGAGGGAACACCGGGTTTGATATCATCAGTGCCCTGGACCAGTCCGTCTTGGGGCCCACGTATCGGGCAGGGATTTTGCGTGAGGGCGCGCTGGCCCGCATGCGCCATCTGGAACAGGAACATGGCGTGGACAGCATCGCGTTTGAGATTTTGGGCCCCCCTCGGCTTTCCAAACTGCTTTATGAGGCCTATCTTCTGAAACTGGTATCTGGCGACAGCATGACCAGGGTGTTGAGCATGACGCCCGAGGCGCTGGCCCAGGCCGCGTATGACCGCATCGCCAGCGATGGCCGCGTGCGTTCCCAGATCATTTCCATTGGCATCCCGATCCTCACGCCGGACGGGGAGCGCTTGCTGCGCGGGCCGGAGATCAAAGCAGACAATGCCGAGGATGGCTGGGTGGACCTGCGGCCTCAGAACTTCGAGCATTGGCAGGCGCGCATCCGACAGATCCGAGCCCGCACGCAACGAGAACTGGAAGCCGATGGAGGGCAGTATTCCTCCCGGTTCTATCGGGTCTTTGTGGACCCAGCCACCGGCGATGTGCAAGACCATATCATCCCGGGCGATATGGCCGGATGGATCTTCACCTATGAGGAGGGAGGCATTCGCGTGAAGTCGTAAGGGAAAACTTGACCGCAGCCGTCGGCGCGGCTAAGATATGGGGCATGTCCATCTTGCGTGCTATCATCCAAACCATGCGTCCTAAGCAATGGACGAAAAATATCGTGGTTTATGCCGCGTTGGTGTTTGACGGCAAATTTCTAGAGCCCGACCTCTTCTTCAAGACCACCGCGCTTTTTGTGCTTTTCTGCCTGGTTTCCAGCTCGGTTTATCTGCTGAACGACCTGGTTGATCGGGAGAAGGATCGGGCTCATCCCCTGAAACGCCACCGCCCCCTGGCTTCGGGCGCGCTCCGACCGGGCCATGCCATCGTGGCGCTTATTATCTTGTTGGGATTTTCGTTACCCGGGGCCTGGTGGCTGGACCCCGTGGCGGGGACGATTTTGGCCGGGTATTTCGTGATGAATGTGGCCTATTCCTTTTGGTTGAAGCATTTGGTAATCCTGGATGTGTTTACCATCGCTGCGGGGTTCGTATTGCGGGTGGCCGCGGGCGCGGCCGTGGTGCATGTGGAACGGTTTTCCCCCTGGTTGTATGTCTGCATCACCCTGCTGGCTTTGATCATCGCCCTGGGCAAACGTCGGGCTGAATTGGTGGCTTTGGAAGAGGACGCGGGGAATCACCGGGCCATCCTCGATGAGTACAATCTCAATTTTTTGGATCACCTTATCAGCCTGACCACAGGGGCCACGGTGGTGACCTACTCGCTCTATACCTTCTCGGCCCAAAACCTGCCCGAAAATCATTTGATGATGCTCACCATCCCCATCGTCATTTATTTCCTTTTCCGATATCTTTACCTGATTCACGTCCGCCATTTGGGTGGCGCTCCGGATGAACTCATTTTCAAGGATAAGCCCCTCTTTGTGTCCGCGGCTTTTTGGGCTTTGGCGGTGGTGGTGATCCTCTACTTTTCCAATTATCATCCATGAACGAATCCTCCACGATCCCCGGCTTTCGACCAGTGCCCCGCACCGGCGTTATCTTTGTCATGCATCGCGCGCGCCAGCAAGGTTACACGCCTGGCGATCCCACCTGGGCCAATCTGGGCCAAGGCATGCCCGAAACAGGGCCCATCCCAGGTGCGCCTCCCCGGGTGGAAACCATCCACATTGACCCCGCCGCGCAGGAATATAGCCCCATCACCGGGGAGATCGCGCTGCGCCAAAAGGTGGCGGACCTGTACAACATGCTTTTCCGGCAACACAAAGCCAGCCAGTACACCTGGGAAAATGTGAGCATTGCCGGAGGTGGCCGGGCCGCGCTGACCCGCATTGCCGCGGCCTTGGGCAACATCAACATGGGGCATTTCCTGCCCGATTACACCGCGTACGAAGAACTCCTCTCTGTCTTCAAAGCCTTTATCCCCATTCCCATCCTATTGGACCCGGAAGAGGGATACCAGGCCCCCCTGGCCATGCTGAAACGGGAGATCCTGGGACGGGGGTTGCGGGCCCTGTTGGTGAGCAACCCTTGCAACCCCACAGGCCAGTTGGTGGAAGGCGAACGCTTACGGCGTTGGGTGCAAATGGCCCGGGACCTGCATTGTTCCTTGATCGTGGATGAATTCTACTCTCACTACATTTACACGGGGCTTCCCAATGGGCATCCGCCCAAGATTGTCTCCGCGGCCCAATACGTGGAGGATGTGAATCGGGACCCTGTGATTATCGTGGACGGGCTCACCAAGAACTGGCGGTATCCGGGATGGCGACTAAGCTGGACCCTGGCCCCGAAGGAAGTGATCGATGCCATCGCCAGTGCGGGGTCTTTTTTGGACGGTGGGCCTAACCATCCTTTCCAGGCTCCGGCCCTGGCCCTGCTCGAGCCGGAGGTCGTTTTTCAGGAAACCGAAGCCATCCAGCGTCATTTCTTCCGCAAGCGGAATTATACCATGGAGCGCCTGCGAGCCATGGGGATAGAGATTGAAGCCGAGCCCGCGGGGACTTTCTACGTATGGGCCAACCTTTCCCGCTTGCCCGAACCTCTGAACGATGGGCTCCGCTTTTTCCAAGAGGGGCTGAGCGAGAAGGTCATCACCGTGCCCGGGGTCTTTTTCGATGTGAATCCCGATCGGCGTCGGGCCGTGGCCCGCTATGGCAATTACACACGCATCAGCTTTGGGCCCGATATGGCTACTCTGGAGCGGGGTTTGGACGCGATAGAGCGCCTCATCGCGCGCCATGCCTGAGGCCCCCGATCTTTGGCAAGTGGCAGGTGGCAGGTGGAGGGGACGCAGATTTGCGCAGATACAGCGCAGATTTTCGCGGATTTTTCAAACAGATACCATGCTTTTTTCGCAAGAATCTGTGCTGATCCGTCGCATCAGCGTCATCCGTGGCCAATTGAAACGCCCGGCATCCACTAAATCGCATCAAATCCTTTCCCTCTCCCCTCGACTTATGGGTAATCACCGCATTTGACTTGTGTTGCAGTTTGTGGCAAAGTGATGGTAGATGTTCGGTGCCGCTTCATCTGTGCATGATCGAGCGAGTCGGTAAGGCGTTGTAGGGCCGACTCGCTCGACGAAAAGGTGCCGGATAGGGGCGGCTGAGGCCGGTTTTGGCGTGCTGGCGGGCGTGCATGCAGCAGGCTATGGCGCCCGCGATGGCGCTGAGGGCCGCGACAGGAGGCGAGAAGCGGGCGCAGCGCCGTTTTTGGAGGTCTCTGAGCGGCAAAAAACGGTTCTTTCGAGCGAGTCCCCTGTTTTGTAGAAATCACCCCAAAGCCCTCACGGGCATTGAAACTTTGATGGGGGCGACCGGCCGGTCGCCCCCACTGGAAGAAATCACCCCAAAGCCCTCGCGGGCATTGAAACTTCTGGAACATCAAATCCGGGCGCCGCGTTGTGGTGTCATTATCCGGTAGAAATCACCCCCAAGCCCTCACGGGCATTGAAACGGGAGGGGCAGGCCGTTGGCGCGTCTGGCAACGGCTCTCGGACCATCCCGCTGGCCGCTCTTGCATGGGGGCGTAAAACGTCATGCGTAATGCGTAAAGTCCTCACGTTTCACGTTTTCACGCATCACGTCCGTTGGCGTCTCGCCCCACGTTGGTCTGGCGAACCTTTCACGACCGACACCGACGCTCTTCTCGGCACGGAAATCACCCCAAAGCCCTCGCGGGCATTGAAACATGTTCGTCTGATACGTCACCTTAAACGGCACCCCGTCAGTAGAAATCACCCCAAAGCCCTCAAGGGCATTGAAACCCCACCGCTCGCTGACTGCCTCGAAGAGGAGGTCGAACTGCGGTACCACGCCTCGAAGAAATCACCCCAAAGCCCTCGCGGGCATTGAAACTTTGATGGGGGCGACCGGCCGGTCGCCCCCACTGGAAGAAATCATCCCAAAGCCCTCGCGGGCATTGAAATCTCACAGTGGGCACAGAGTTGGCAGAGGGAACAGAGGCAGGGGACGAGGGGGCCAAGCCCAACCGGACGGAAATATGTCCCCCAAGGGGCAACGTCGGCCAGACCTTGAAGCGTCTCCCAGACCTTCAAGGTCTTTGACGCCCGCCCGACGATGAAGTCGCCGGACACCAGAACCGCGCCGGATGATTCCGGCTGGCCCCGCAGCTGATTAGTGATGACTGATCACTGATTACTGCCTCCCAATCCGCTAATTGCCCCAGTAAATCCAACCTCCCTATTTTCGCCAGCACGATGAGAGGGGAAGCATTGAGAACCCACTGCTCAGCCATGTTCTACTTCCCGAATTAGCTCTGCAGCATGCACCTGAAATGGCGTGACGCCAAAGCGTCTCAATGCTTCTAGAAATTCAGCTCGTGACACGCCGGCGATCTCTGCCGCCTTGGATTGGGATACCTGCCCCACTTCGTACCATTTCACCGCCGCGGCCAATCGCATCTCCCGCACGAACTCATCAGGGTCCTGACGTAACGAGGAAAAAATATCCTGAGGTAGTTCGATTCTCAATTCAACCGTTTTCATAACGCCATTTTATCATACGTCTCGGACAATCCACAACGGCATTCTCCTCGCTCTTCGTCAGCGAGTACGCCGAATAAATTCAGGTCTGAGGGCGTTCCGCCGCATGTCCCCCTGCGGGGACATGTTTTTCGCCCGGTTGGGCCAGTCTGCCTGCGCAGACAGGCGGCCCAGGCAATCCGCCTTCTTCATGTCCTCCCTCACCTGTCCCGGAGTTTTCTGCTTGGGGCTAAGTGAGCGTCCAGAAATGGATGCACTGCAAAAAGGTTTTTCAACACGGAGACACGGAGGACACAGAGAAAAATAAAGGGGGTTCACGGAGAAAATCCTCTCCAAATCTTATCTTTTTCTCTCTCCGTGCTCTCTGTGTCTCCGTGGTTAAGGTTTTTTCAGGCAGTCCAGAAATAACTTCCCTCTGATTTTATCTGCGTGAATCTGCTTCTATCAGCGTTCATCTGCGTCCTCTATTTCCATAACGGCATGACGCACTACGTCAAAACGATCATGCGCCGCGTCATGGATTTGTCAGATTTCTCACTTTGTGGTAAAAGTAAGATCAGTCATGATGCACAGCGTCATGAAAGAAGGATGGAAGATTAAAGATTGAAGATTAAGGGTGTGTGCTTTTCCCCATTTGAGTCTTTAGTCTTTAATCTTCAACCTTCACCCTAACGACAACCAAATACACGATACGCTCATTTCATCACAGCAAGCGCTTTACACTCACTTAAAGGAGACGCGTCATGCCTCGAATTATTCGCCGTGCGGCTGTCATCGGTGCCGGCACCATGGGCGCGGCCATTGCGGCTCATTTGGCCAACGCCGGCATCCCTACCTATTTGCTGGATATCGTCCCTCGGGAATTGACGCCCAAGGAGGAGGCCCAGGGGCTCACCCTGGAAAGCCCTCAAGTGCGCAATCGGATTGTACGGGAAGGGTTCGAACGGGCGAAGAAAGCCAAACCTGCTAATTTCTTCAATGAGGACGCGACCAAGTTGATCACCCTGGGGAATCTGGAAGATAATTTCGATTGGGTTGGGGAAGCGGATTGGGTCATCGAAGCCGTGGTGGAGCGGTTGGACATCAAACAAAGCCTCATGGCCCGTATCGATGCCGTGCGCAAGCCCGACGCCATCGTCAGTTCCAATACCTCGGGGTTGCCCATCCATAAGATCGCGGAAGGCCGCAGTGAAGGCTTCCGTCGCCATTTCCTGGGCACCCATTTCTTCAATCCCCCCCGCTACATGAAGTTGCTGGAGGTGATCCCCACCCCCGATACAGACCCCAAGGTGGTGGATGATATCACCTGGGTGGGCGAGGAGGTCCTGGGCAAAGGGGTGGTCCTTTGCAACGACACGCCCAACTTCATCGGCAATCGCCTGGCCTTCATCAGCTCCGCATATGTCATCGAATACGCGCTCACCCATGGGTATACCGTGGCCGAGGTGGATTACCTCACCGGGCCCCTGATCGGGCGTCCCAAAACCGGTACCTTCCGCCTGTCGGACCTGGTGGGCATCGATGTCATGTTCCACATCGCCAAGAATCTGTACGACCTCATCCCCCACGACCCGGAACGGGAGATCCTGAAAGCCCCTCTCTTCACCAAATTGCTGGCGGCCATGGTGGAACGTGGCTGGTTGGGAAACAAGACGAATATCGGTTTTTCCAAGAAGGTCATCGGCGAGGGCGGCAAGAAGGAATACTGGCAACTTAATCTGAAGACCCTGGAGCATGAACCCCCACAAAAGGCCCGCTTCGAGAGTCTGAAGGAAATCCGCAAGCTGCCTCTGGAGCAACGCCTGCCAGAACTGGTGAAGCTGGAAGACCGCGCGGGCAGGTTTGTGTGGTATACCCTGGCCCGCACCATGAGCTACGCCTCGGCCATCATGCCCGAGGTGACCTCCGATGTCATGGCCGTGGATAATGCCATGAAATGGGGGTTCGGCTGGGAGATCGGCCCCTTCGAAACCTGGGATATCCTGGGGGTGAAGGACACGGTGGAGCGCATGGAGGCCGAGGGCATCCCTGTGGCTGCCTGGGTTAAGGAGATGCTGGCCCAGGGCGGTGAACGCTTTTATCGGGTTAAAGATGGCAAGAAGCAGCGTTGGGTCGTGGGACAGGGATATGTGGATATCATCCCCAATCCCAAGCTCATCATCTTGAATGAGCTGAAGAAGGAAAAGAATCGGGTCATTGCCACCAATCCCAGCGCGTCCCTGGTGGACCTGGGTGACGGCGTGCTGCTGCTGGAATTCCACGCCAAGACGCCCACGGGCAAAGTGATGAATATGCTGGATACCGATGTGTTCGCGCTGGTACAGGAGGCCATGGCCCGCTTGCAGACCGATTTTGACGGCATGGTCATTGGCAATCAGGGCGAGCATTTTTCCGCAGGAGCCAATGTCTTCCTCATCGCGGTGAACGCGCAGCAGGGCAACTGGGATACCCTGGATGAGCTCAGCCGCTATCTACAAAACATGCGCCAGGTGTTCACCAGTTGTGCCAAGCCCATTGTCGCGGCCCCCTTTGGGGTAAGTGTCGGCGGCGGGGCCGAGATCGCCATGGCTGCGGACCGCATCGTGGCTGCGGCCGAAACCTACATGGGCCTGCCCGAAGTGGGGGTAGGCATCATCCCCGCGGGCGGGGGCACCAAGGAGATGGTGCGCCGGGTGATTTCCCCCGCGGCCAAGGTGGATCATCCTGGTCTGCAGAAGTATGTGGAGAAAGCGGCATTGACCATCGCCACCGCGCGCATCTCCACCAGTGCGGCCGAAGCACGCGATCTGGGCTTCCTGGATAAATGCGATCGCATCGTCATGAACAAGGACTATCTCATCGCCGAGGCCAAGAACGAGGTCCTGGCCATGCTCAAGCAGGGCTACCGCCCCGTTTTCGAAGCCAAGAATTGCTACGCCACAGGCCGGGACATGTACGCCAACCTGGAAGTGTTCATCGAGATGCAGAAAGAGGCCGGGTACATCAGCGAGCATGATGCTAAGATCGCTCGCAAGCTGGCCTATGTCCTCACTGGCGGCGATCTCTCTCGGCCGCAATGGGTGGATGAGCAATACATCCTGGACCTGGAGCGAGAAGCCTTCCTCTCCCTCGCGGGCGAGCCTTTGAGCCAGGCCCGCATGTGGCATATGTTGCAGACGGGCAAACCGTTGCGTAACTGATGATTGGCGTTTGTTTCTCACCTCTCACCCAGCAAACAAAAACAGCGCTTCCTTTCAATACCAAGGAGTTTTCGATATGCCAAACGAAGCTGTGATTGTAGCCGCCGTACGCACGCCCGTGGGCAAGGCCCCGCGGGGCACCCTGCGCAACACCCATCCTGTCACCCTGGGCAAGGTGGTGTTGCAAGAGCTCCTCAACCGCGCGCCCGGCGTCACCCCCGATATGGTCAGTGACGTCATCATCGGCTGTGCGTTTCCCGAAGGCAAGCAGGGCATGAATCTGGGCCGCATTGTCATTCATGCCGCGGGCTGGCCCAATACGGTCACAGGCATGACGGTCAACCGCTTCTGCTCCTCGGGCCTGCAGACCATTGCCCTGGCCGCGCAGCGCATCCAGGCCGGTTATGATGAGATCATCGTGGCCGGAGGCATCGAAAGCATGAGTTCTGTGCCCATGGGGGGCCTTGTTTTCGAGGCTTATCCTGAGCTGGCCGCGAATCATCCTGGCGTCTATATGGGCATGGGGCTGACCGCGGAGAATGTGGCCGAGCAATTCAACATCAGCCGCGAGGACCAGGATGCTTTTTCCTTGCGTTCCCACCGGCGGGCTGCGGCTGCCATCCGCGCGGGCAAATTCGAGGCCGAGACCGTGCCCGTGCCGGTCAAAGAAAAATGGGTGGATGAGTACGGTCAGGTCCACGAAGAGGAGAAGCTTTTCACCGTGGATGAGGGCGTGCGCTTCGATACGAGCATGAAAGCCCTGGCCCGACTCAAGCCCGTGTTCAAGGTCAACGGCACGGTGACCGCGGGGAACAGCAGCCAGACCAGCGACGGTGCGGCCGCGGTGTTGGTCATGTCTCGCAAGCGGGCGGAACGCCTGGGCCTGAAACCCCTGGCCCGATTCGTGGGCTTTGCGGTCGGCGGCGTGGACCCCGAAGTCATGGGCATTGGCCCCATTGCCGCGGTGCCCAAAGTGCTGGAATACACGGGCCTGAGCCTGAACGATATCGACCTCATCGAGCTGAACGAAGCCTTTGCCTCCCAGAGCCTGGCCGTCATCCGCACCCTGGGCCTGAACGAAGAGATCACCAACGTCAACGGCGGCGCCATCGCCCTGGGACACCCCCTGGGCGCGACCGGGGCCAAGCTCACTACCCAGCTCCTCTACGAGATGGGCCGTCGCGGCGGCCGCTATGGCATGGTCACCATGTGCATCGGCGGCGGCATGGGCGCGGCAGGCGTCTTTGAAAATTATCAATAGCTAATGGTCAATTGCTAATTGTCACCAGCATCCAGACCACAAGGCGCAAAAGGTAAAATTAGCCATTAGCAATTAGCAATTGACAATTGACAATTAGCCATTCCCGGAGGGTTCCTATGTACACCTTCGACCTTACCGACGAGCAGCGCATGCTCACCGACATGGTGCGGCGGTATTCGGAACGGACCTTGCGAAAGGTCTACCGCGAGGCTGAAGAGTCGCACGAGATGCCGCGCGAGGTGATCCAACAGGGGTGGGAACTGGGCCTGCTGGCCGCGTCGTTGCCCGAAGACTACGGCGGTTTTGGGGAATACTCGGCGCTAAACGGCGCCCTGATTGCCGAAGAATTGGGGTATGGCGACATGGCCGCGAGCCTGGAGCTGCTGGCCCCGAACCTGGTGGCAACGCCCATTTACCTGTGCGGCACCGAGGCCCAAAAACGCACCTATCTTCCTCTGTTCACCGACGTGGACATGCCTAAGGTCGCGTCCGCCTTTCTGGAACCGGTCATCCTTTTTGATCCCTACCAGCTTCGGGCTACGGCCCGCCGCGAGGGGGATGTCTATATCCTCGATGGCGAGAAGACCATGGTCATCAACGCGGCCGAAGCCGAGCTCTTCCTTGTTTACGCCCATGACCAGGAGGCTGACAGCACCCAGGCCTTCCTGGTGGAAGCCCCGGCGGAGGGGCTCAAGGTGGGCGAACGGGAGAAGTGGATGGGCTTCAACGCGCTCAAGACCTATCGTCTGACGTTGGATGGGGTGCGCGTACCCGCCCAAAATCGCCTGGGTGGCGAAAAGGGCATCGATATCCAGCGCATCCTCAACAGCAGCCGCATTGCACTCAGCGCCCTGGGCGTGGGCCTGGCCAAGGCCGCGTACGAATACGCCCGGGATTACGCCAAGGAGCGGGTCGCGTTTGGTGAGCCCATTGCTCATCGCCAGGCCATTGCCTTTATGCTGGCGGAGATGGCCATCGACATCGACGCCACCCGGCTCATGGTGTGGGAGGCGGCCTGGAAGATCGACAAAGGCCTGAACGCCACGCACGACGCCTACCTCGCGGCCCGTTACGCCGCGGACGTGGCTCTGAAGGTCACCGACGGCGCGGTGCAGACCCTGGGCGGGCATGGCTACATCCGCGAGCATCCCGTGGAACTGTGGCTGCGCAACGCCCGGAGTCTGGCCACCTTGCTCGGCGCGGTGATGATTTGAAGACATGATAAAGATTAAAGACTAAAGATTAAGCGACTCCGCTCTCCCCCTCGGTCTTGGCGGCCCTGCAAAAAGATTGCTCCCCGCGGAGAACGCAACCGAGGAAGATGAGAACGCAGATTTGCGCAGATGCAACGCAGATTGACGCGGATAATCTTTCACCACAAAGGACACAAAGGACACAAAGACACCAGGAAACAGCCAACCCACTGAACACTGAACACTGAACACTGATTACTGATAACTGATTACTGATTACTGATTACTCTATTTACAAAGCAGGAGGCTCCCATGCCCATCGATTTCGAAGTTCCCGAAGAGATCAAAAACCAGAGCAACCTGACTCGGATGGTGGCCGAGCAGGTCATGCGCAAGTACTCGCGCTATTACGATGAGCACGAGCACGAGCGCCCCTGGGAATATATCAACTTCATCTGGCCTTTCATGAAATCCATGGAAGCGGCCAACCTCAAGCGCTCCTTGCGTCAGTCGCGCCATGGCCAAAACGGTCATGGGAAAGGAGGCGGCAATGGCAAGACGAAGCCGAGCGCCTTCCAGGTGGGCATGATCCATTTGATCGAGAACCTTTCCTGGGGGGACGCGGGCATCTACCTGTGCACGCCCAGCAGTGGGTTGGCCGGCGCGGCCATTCAGGCCGTGGGCACCCCCGACCAAAAAGAGCGCTTTTTGGACCGCTTCACCCATGGTGATCCCAAATGGGGAGCCATGGCCATGACCGAGCCCCACGCGGGTTCCGATACCAGCGCCATCCGCACCCGCGCCCGGCTGGACCCGGAAACCAATGAATGGGTGCTCAACGGTGAAAAGATCTTCGTCACCAATGGCAAGCTGGCCCTGGAAGAAAGCGACGGCATCCTGGTGGTGTGGGCCACCCTGGATCCCAGCCTGGGCCGCGCGGGCATGCGGCCTTTTGTGGTGGAAGCAGGCACGCCCGGTGTGACCATCACCAAGCAAGAGCACAAGCTAGGCATCCGGGCCAGCGACACCGTAGCCATCGTCTTCGAAGATGCGCGCATTCCCTACGACAACATCCTGGGCGATCCCGAACTGAAAAAGCCCGAGGCCAAGACTGAAAAGGGCTTCAAAGGCGCGATGAAGACCTTTGATGCCAGTCGGCCCTGGGTTGCGGCCAGCGCCCTGGGCATCGCGCGGGCCGCGTTGGAATTCACCCGGGACAAACTGGCGGAGGAAGGGATCACCGTGCCCGAAGCCGCGCCTTACCATCAGCTCAGCGCCATTCAGCGAGACCTGCTTCAGATGGAAGCGGACCTGAAGGCCGCGTGGCTGCTCACGGTGCGGGCCGCGGCCCTGATGGACGCGGGCCAACCCAACAGCCTGGAGGCCAGCATGGCCAAGGTCAAGGCCGGCAAGGTGGTGACCACCATCACGCAAAAATGCGTGGAGCTGCTGGGCCCCCTGGGCTACAGCCGCGAATACCTGGTGGAAAAATGGATGCGTGACGCCAAGATCAACGACATCTTCGAAGGCACGGGCCAGATCAACACCCTCATTGTCGCCCGTCGCATCCTCGGCTACACCCGGCGGGAGTTGAAATAGCACGCGCCACGAGCGACCGCTCGCCGATGCGAATGAACATGTCTCGCGGCCAGGGCAGCGCGGGAAACCAGTCACGTAATGCGTAATGCGTGATACGTAACGACCTCACGTTTCACGTTTTCACGCATCACGCCCCATTCACGAACCACAATACCTCATCCATTATCACCTACTTCACCCAAAAAGGAGTTTCTATCCATGTCCGATATCGACGCCAAAATTCGCAAACTCATGGCCAACATGCCCGCAGCATTCAAGCCCGAAAAGGCCCAGGGAGTGAACGCTACCATTGTCTACAACCTCACCGGTGAAGGCGGCAGCGTCTGGACCAGCCGCATCGCAGATGGCAAGTGCACCGTGGAAGAAGGCGAGACTGTGGAGAACCCCACGTTGAAGATCACCATGGACGCCCAAGATTACATCGACATGATGGCCGGGCGGCTGGATGGCATGCAGGCTTTCATGATGGGTAAGATCAAGGTCGAAGGCGACATCATGCTGGCCAGCCGTTTGATGACTTTCTTTAGTTAAGCTGGCATGGTTGGCTTCACTGCAAAAAGGTTTTTCAACACGGAGACACGGAGGACACAGAGAAAAAATATGGGGGTTCACGGAGAAAATCCTCTCCAACCCTTATCTTTTTTCTTCTCCGTGCTCTCTGTGTCTCCGTGGTTAAGGTTTTTTCAGGACATCCATGGTTTAATATCCAGTACACACGGAGAACAGGCATCCCCATGCAATCCTACTATCTTGGTGTAGACCTGGGCGGCACGAAGATCTTGGCCGCGGTGGCCACGCCCGAAGGCCAGATCCTCGCCCGGGCCAAGCGCAAAACCTTTCCCCGCACGAGGGCTGCAACCTTCCCACCCCAGGCCCTGGCCCAGCGCATCGCCCAAACCGTGGAGGACGCGCTGGACAAGGCCGCGGTGCCGCGGACGCAGGTGCGCGCGGTGGGCGTGGGCGCGCCCGGCCCCACCGATATCCGCACCGGCCATGTGCTTTATGCCGTCAATCTCCCCGGCTGGGACGCTGGTTTTGATCTAGGCCCCACTTTGCAGGAGCTTTTGCACCTGCCCGTCTTTGTGGATAATGACGTGAACGTGGGGTTGTTGGGCGAGGCCACCTTTGGCGCGGCCCGGCCCTACCGGGACGTGGTGGGGCTTTTTGTGGGCACCGGCCTGGGCGGCGCCATCATCTTGGATGGCAAACTCCGTCGCGGGTTCCGCTGGAGCGCGGGCGAGGTAGGGCATACTTTCCTCTACCGGCCCGGGAAGAAGCCCAAAGATGTGGAACGGGTTGCCAGCCGGGGGGCCATGAGCAAAAAGCTGGCCAAGGCTGTGCGCCAGGGCAAAAGCCCCATCCTGGCCGAGATTCTGGCCCAACGCCCGGATGATCGCATCACCAGCGGGGTAATCCGCCGGGCCCTGGCTGCAGGGGACCCCATCACCCAAAAGGTGGTGGCACGAGCCCAAAAGACCCTGGCGGTGTGGATTGCCTCCATTGCCAATTTCCTGGACCCCGAGGCGTTCATCCTGGGGGGCGGGCTGGTGGAAAGCCTGGGGGAATCGTTCTTGCAGCCGATTCGGGAACAGGCACTTGCGTTGCTTTTTATCGAGTATCGCAAGGATGATCTCGCGATCCTGCCCGCGGGCTTGGGGGATGATGCGGGCGTATTGGGCGGGGTGGCCCTGGCCTTGGAACGTTCCTCCCAGGAGCCTGCCTGATGCCTCCCCCCTATCTCACCCTGGATGACGTGCGCCCTCTGTATGCGGGTTCCGATGGGGCCCATGGGTTGGATCATGTGTTGCGGGTGACCCGGCTGGCGGTGCGCATTGCCCGGGCCGAGGCCGCGGATGTGGAGGTGGTGCGCGTGGCCGCGTGGCTGCATGATGTGGCCGAGGAGCGCGATGACCATCACCTGGCTGCCGCGCGCGTGGCCCGCGACCTGCTGGCTCGGGCCCGGGCCCCTTCGGCCTTCATCGAGGCCGTGGCTCACAGCATCGAAGCCCATCGCTTCAGCCACCCGCCCGAACCCCGCACCCTGGAAGCCCAATGCCTGAGCGATGCCGACAAACTGGACGCTATCGGCGCGGTGGGGGTGGCCCGGGCGTTCCTTTTCGCGGGGGTCCATGGCAATCGCATGTGGACCCATCCTCTGGACACCCTGGCCGATCTCATCGGCCCGGATCCCCGGGCCTATCGTCGGGCCCACGCCGGCCAGCAGGACTACACCCCTTCTCACGAGCTATTGTGCAAATTGGCGGGCCTGGCCCAGACCATGTACACGGCCACGGCCCGGTCACTGGCCCAGGAACGCCACGCGTTTATGATGGCCTTTTTCCGTCGTTTGGATGAAGAAGCCCTGGGAGAGCGATGAATGTCTCCCGCTGAAGTCGAGCCTTGAGGCCTCCGGTTACTGATAACTGATTACTGATTACTTCTGCTCGCGCCCAACCTCGGCCTGACAATCCTCAATCCTAATCCTGATCCTATTTACGGAACAGTCACCATGAGCAATAGCTCACCGCATAACGATGAAAATGGGAACGCAAGTGGCAGGTGAGCATGATGACCTCGGAGGGTCTGCGCAGACCTTCGAGGGCTGGGGCTACCACGCCCGCCCGGCGATGAAGTCGCCGGGCTACAGAACGGCGCCGGATGAATCCGGCTAGCCCCGCAACTGATTACTGATTACTGATAACTGATTACTCGTGCTCGCGCCTAACCTCGGCCTAACAATCCTCAATCCTAATCCTGATCCTATTTACGGAACAGCCCATGAAACGGATCCCCCGCAACATCTGGGCCCTTTCCCTGACCAGTTTCTTCCGGGATGTGGCCAGCGAGATGCTGGTTCATCTTTTGCCTTTGTTCCTGGCCAATGTCCTGGGGGTTCGCACCGCGTTCATTGGGTTTATCGAAGGGGTGGCCGAAACCACGGCCAGCCTGATGAAGATCTATTCGGGCTGGCTTTCGGACCGCTGGGGGCGGCGTAAGGAGCTCACGGTGGCGGGCTATGGGGTGGCGGCTCTGGCCCTGCCTTTGTTGTGGGTGGCCCAAAGCTGGCCCGTGGTCCTGGTCTATCGTTTTTTGGACCGCCTGGGCAAAGGGGTGCGTACGGCCCCGCGCGACGCGCTCATCGCGGATTCCATCTCGCCCGAACATCGGGGGATCGCGTTCGGGCTGCATCGCGCGGCCGATACCGGAGGGGCGTTCGTGGGGTTGTTGATCGCGATGGGGCTGGTGTGGCGGATGCAGTCGGGCCAGTGGCAGCTCACCGCGTCCACCTTTCGCACCCTGGTTGCATGGGCATGCATCCCCGCGGTGCTGGCCGTGTTGATGGTGGCGTTGGGGGTTAAAGAGACGGTGCGTCCTCGGCCCAAAGCCACCGCGGCCCCTCGTCTTTTGGACCTGCACGATCTGGGGCGGCCTTTTCAGCGCTTTTTAGGGGTGATGGTGCTCTTCACCTTGGGGAACAGCAGCGACGCGTTTTTGGTGCTGCGAGCCCAAAGCGCGGGCGCCACCGTGGTGATGGTGCTGGCCATGATTGCCGGGTTCAACCTGGTTTACACCCTGTTGGCCACCCCGGCCGGTGCGCTTTCCGACCGCATGAATCGGCGGTGGGTGGTGATTTTGGGATGGGGCCTCTATGCGCTGGTTTATCTGGGCTTTGCCTGGGCGGACCGGGTGTGGCATTTTTGGCTGTTGTATGGGCTCTATGGGGTGTATTACGCTCTGACCGAAGGGGTGGCCAAGGCATTGGTGGCCGATTTTGTGCCCGCGGCCCGGCGCGGCGCGGCTTATGGGGTCTACAATGCGGCGATAGGGCTTTCGGCCCTGCCTGCCAGTGTCATTGCCGGGCTGCTTTGGCAGGGCATGGGGGGATGGCCGGGCCTGGGACCGGCCGCACCGTTCCTTTTCGGCAGCGCCCTGGCCCTGATAGCCGCGGTGCTGTTGGCCACATGGGTGAGGGATGTAAGCCGCGATGGCACAAAGGAAGTAGTCCGTGAGCTGTGAGCGGTCATCCGTATTCAGCAGCTAGACATAAAAACTGTACGCGTCAATCAGCGTTCTATTGTGGTAAAATGAGCATATGATGAAACAAATCCCATCCCTCATCCTTTTCCTCGCACTGCTGGGAGCCATCTTCCTGGGGGAGACGTTACAGGCTACGAACCCCATCTTCGCCCAGGCGGGCTCCGAGTTCGCTCATCTCAAGGCCGCGTTCTGGCGGTCGGGCCAACTGCCGGACGTGGCGCCCGATGGCACGAGCCTCGGGCAACGCGGCCAGCCCCTCTTACCCGAGGCCAGCCTCTATACCAATCCCAACGATCCCGACTACTGGACGGTCATTGCTTTCCAGGGATATCAGAGCGGGTATTGGTACATTTATGCCATGCGCGGCAGTGTCGACGTCGGGCCCTGGAGGGTCACCGATGTCGCGTCCTCGCAACCCTCGTTGATGTCTCAGGCGGAGCGGGTGGCCTATACCTCGAAATATGAAGGGGCGTATCACATTTACACCAACGACCTGGGAGGGTACGACCAACGGCGTCTCACCGCGGATCGTTTCCCCGACGCCTATCCGGACTGGTCGCCCGATGACACCCTCCTTGCCTTCTCTCGCGGGGAGGATTTCGAACAATGGGAGATCTATCGCATGACGGCCGACGGGCAGCATCAGACCCGGCTCACCCACAGCAGCGAAGATGATGTCACCCCGGACTGGTCCCCCGACGGCAGCCGCATCGTCTGGGCGCGGCGCTCGGGAGATAGCGCCGCCATCTGGGTGATGAACGGGGATGGCAGCGGCCAGCATCCCATCAGCGACTCCCTGAAATACCTGCAGAACGTCCGCTGGTCGCCCGATGGCCGCCGAATCGCGTTCGATTACGACGCGGACGACGACGGTCTCAACGAGCTTGCCACCATCAACCCCGATGGTTCCGGCCTGCGGGTGATCTACGATGCCAACGTGCCTATGGTGGATGTGTGGATGGGCGCGTGGTCCTGGAAAGGGGATGAGGTCCTCTTCACCGCGGTGAAGTATGTGGTTCAGGATGGCAGGTTGTATATCAGCGACAGCAATCTGGCCCGGCTGAATCTGTCCAACGGCCAGGTTCGCATGTACGACCTCCCGGGCATCGAAATTCGCCCCGACTGGCAGCCGCTGGACCGGCTGGCCCCGGAAACGGAGATGGACCCGCTGCCCGATTGGGGGCCGGGGCCCTTCACCGTTTCGTGGCATGGCCAGGACCGGGGCCCCTCCGGCATTCGCGGCTTCGACGTGCAGGTGAAGGAGGCGGGCGACGCGACCTGGACGGATTGGGTGACGGATGAGTATCTCCTGCAAAAGTCGTATCCCGGCGTGGGCGGTCACACCTATCTGTTTCGGGTGCGGGCCCGGGACCGGGCCGGGAATGTCGAACCCTGGCCCGCGGGGTACGACACCGGAACGACGGTGGAAAACCTGCCGCCCGTCACCTTCTTCAAACCTTTGCGCCCCTACGAGCGTTACGTGCCGTGGGTGACATGGTGCGGCTACGACCCCGGCGACTCGGGTATCGGCATCGTCCAGACCCAGGTGCGGGAAGGCAAGGATGGCCAGTGGCAGGACTGGTATACCGTCCACCAGCCTTCCCACCAGTGCGGCGGGAGCGGTTGGCGAGGCGAGACGGGAAAAACCTATTATTTCCGCACGCGGGGTGTGGACAACGCGCAGAACCAGGAGGCCTGGCCCGAAGGGGATGGCGATACATGGACCACACTCTACGGCTGGATGATCGATGGCCACGTGTTCGACAGCCGCGGCCGCGCGGTCACCGGCATGACTGCTGTCACCACGCCCGAGGGCTTCGAAAACAGGCCCAGCGACAGGACCGGAGCTTACGCGGTCTACGGGCACAAGGATGTCTACGATTTCACCGTTCAGTGGCAGCGACCCGGCTTCGGTGATCTCCCGGTCATGGTCTATGCTGCCGACAAGGATGTGCATCAGGATATTTTGCTACCCCCGGCCGATGACGTGATCGTGAATGGTGGTTTCGAGAGCGGCGATTTCTCGCCCGGCTGGACGCCCTCCATCACCGGGACCCTCGTCACCTCCGATGTGGTCCACACGGGCTATTATGCCGTGGCCATGACATGCCCCCAGCCCCATGTCTTTGCTCCCGTCGATACGATCCCCGATTTTCCTGCTGGTAACCGGGTTTTCGAGCAGCAGTTGGACGTATCCATCGATGGCGCAGGACGGGTGCATGTGTTGTTCAACGGGTGGGATGGCGCGGTCTACGCGCTAAGATACACCCGTCGCGAACCCGACGGGAGCTGGCTGCCTACTTATACCATCACCAGCACCACGTCGTACTATGACGCGCCGACGGAAGGCCAGTTGGCCGTGGATGATCAGGGCAACGCGGCGGTGATCTGGCATAGCTTTCATGCGAGCATGCCCATCATGTACGCCCAGCGGCCCGTGGATGGCTCGTGGACCCAGCCCGAGGCGATCACGCCCCGGGTCCGCACGCCCAGCGCCCGCATCGCCATGGACGCCCGGGGCGTTGTGCATGTGGCCTGGCGCGGGCAAGGCCACAATTCGGCCTACACCTGGCAGCATCTCACCAAGCCCTTCCACGGCGGATGGAGCGGATCCGAGTGGATCACCTCCTCCGCGGCGGATTACCATTTCTGGCTACAGGTGGATGGGCGAGGGGACGCCCATTTCGTGTGGGAGGACAACGGGGGTGTGATGTGGCATCGGCTGCGCGCGGCGGATGGGACATGGAGCTCGCCCCAGCGCATTTATGATTGGGGAACGAACTACCATCCCCATGATCAATACGACATGGCGACGGATGACCTGGGCGGCATCCATTTCCTCTTCATCCATTCTGGCACGAGTTCCGAGCGCAAAATGATGTATGTGCTGCGTCAGGCCGATGGCGTGGTGACGACGCCTTTCCGGGTGGATTTCGACACTTCCTACTATTGGAGCGGCTATTCGAATCGATACGCGCGATTGGTTGTGGGAAGGGATGGCGCGGCCCATATCACCTGGGGAATCCGAAACTATGTGGGGGAACAAGACGCCTGGCTGGTACATCGCGAGCGCACGCCCTCGGGCCAATGGCTGGATGCTGAAAAGCAGCCCATGCCTCGCGACGCGACCGATATCCACCCAGTCGTGTCGGACGATGGCGCGTTGCATGTGATGGGATTCTTTGCCTCTGACTCCTACCCCCTGGACCGTCTCTTTTATCTCCAGAAGCGGGGGCGGGATTGGTCCCATATGGAAAGCATGGCGATTCCTGCGCACAGCTCTCCTGCGCCCGCATTCATCCTGGCCGGGCCGGACAACCGGGCGCATTTCGTGTGGATCAGCGGCGTGGAAGTGGATTATAGCCACACGATTTACGACGAACAGCCGCGGGGAACGTATGGGATAAGCCAGCAGGTGACCGTGCCCGAGGCGGAAAAGCGGCCCTTTGTGGCGTTTCTCTATCGCATGACGGGCGCCCTGGATCCCCGCCGCCCAGGATTGTATCTGCGGGTGGAGGATGACGAGGGCGTCACGGATGATGTGTTCCTGACCGATACGAATACCGGGGAGCAGTGGCAGCGGGCCGCTCTGGACCTGACCCCGTGGGCGGGAGAGCAGATCACCATGACGGTGCAATTGTATCAGCCCCCGGGCGCGCTCTGCGCCCGGGCCCTGGTGGATGAGATCAGCCTGGGCCGAACCGCCTACCCGGCCCTGGGGGTCCATGGGTCCCCGGCCTGGGCCAAGCCGGGCCAACAGGTGCAGCAGACCATCACCTACGCCAACATGGGGAGTGAGGCCGTCGCCTCCAACGTGGTCGTCAGCCTCACCCTGCCCGCGGGCCTGTCCCTCCTGGCCGCGGATCCGCCGCCCGATTCGCAGGAAGGGGCCCGCGCGCTTTGGCGGCTGGGCCATCTGCCCGAAGGCTCTGTGGGAACCATCCGGCTCACCTTGGGCATTGGCGCGGACGTCCCCTCCCCGGCCGTTTTGAACAGCGTCGTCATCATCGCCGCGGACGAGACCGAGCTCGATCTCCTGAACAACCGGGCCATCCTCGCCACGCACACAGGGGACGCCTTCGAGTTCTTGCCTTTGCTGTTCCGTAAATAGGATCAGGATTAGGATTAGGATTGAGGATTGTTAGGCCGAGCTTAGGCGCGAGCAGGAGTAATCAGTGATCAGTAATCAGTTGCGGGGCTAGCCGGATTATGAACGTTTACAAAACAATCTGGTAATAGAATGAGGCCTATGACCCGTTTAATTTGTAAAACTCCATCATCCGGCGCCGTTTTATAGCCCGGCGACTTCATCGCCGGGCGGGCGTGGTGGCCCCAGACCTCGGAGGTCTGCGCAGACCCTCCGAGGTCTCATGCTCACCTGCCACTTGCGCCCCATTTTCGTCGTTATGTGGTGAGCTATTGCTCATGGTGACTGTTCCGTAAATAGGATCAGGATTAGGATTGGGGATCGTCAGGGCAGCGTTGAGCGAGGCGGCAACGGGCGTGATTCGTGAAACGTGAAACGTGAGAACCTTACGCATCACGCATTACGCATCACGTTTCACGGCACGCCAGTCTGGCCGCGCAAGGCGTTTTCATTCGTCAATTTGACAGTTTTTTGACACTCCACCCTTATCATATTTTCATCTGACCTTAGAGGCTGTTATGCACTTTGCTTCCCTCAAAGCTCAGGATCGCCGCATCGGAGGTTGGAATTGGCCGCGGATAACGCGGATAAGGCAGATTTTCGCGGATTTTTCAAACAGATGCCATGCTTTTTCCCAAAAAATCCGTGTCGATCCGTCGCATCAGCGTCATCCGTGGCGAATTGAAACGCCCGCCATCTACAAAATTGCGTGAAACTGACGATAAGTTCATAACAGGTTCTAAAAATCCGCCCAGATCGCGTTCGTCATCGAAGCACAATCAGCTTTGAAATCCTTTCACCACACTCCAACTCTACTATCCCGAAAGGAGCAACGTATGTTCAAGCGAAACATGGTGCTACTGATTGCGTTCGCGCTGGCTTGGGCATTGACGTCCTGCAGCCATGCCACTCCTCCCCCAACTGCGCCGCCTCCGCCGACGGAGGCCGCCGCGCCCACCCAACCGCCCGCTACCGAGGCCACCGCGCCTGCCCAACCGCCCGCGGAGGAGTTGCAGATCACCTTCACCGCGGACCCCGCGCAAATCGCTCCTGGCGAGTGCACCACCCTGCAGTGGCAGGTCAGCGGGCCCCATTTCGTCGTGTTTCTGGAGGGCGATCAGGTGGAGGACCAGGGCAGCAAAAAGGTCTGCCCTCCCGAAACCCGCCCCTTCTTCCTCCAGGTGGACCTGGGTGACCGGATGGAAGAGCGCCAGGTGATGATCACGGTGGGCGAACAGGGCCCGCCCGGCGGAGCTCCCCAGGGTGAGGAGCCCCCTCCAGGTGGGGAACCACCTCCAGGAGAGGAGCCACCTCCGGGAGAGGAGCCGCCTCCAGGTGAAGAGCCCCCTCCGGGTGAGGAGCTGCCTCCGGGCATCTGTGCCCCTGGGGATCAAACCGAACCTGTGGATTTGAGCCGCATCCCTCCGCCTTCGGCCCG
Organism: Anaerolineae bacterium; assembly: GCA_027002405.1. Classification (GTDB taxonomy): domain Bacteria; phylum Chloroflexota; class Anaerolineae; order J102; family J102; genus M2005. The sequence continues at coordinate 27,910 of JALWZT010000353.1, forward strand.
TAACGAGACCGTGCCCCCGTGGGATGCGGCCTCGGCCCAGAGGGTGAGTGTGGGCGTGGACGGTGCCCAGATGGGCGCGGCCATCTCACCCTATGTCTACGCCACCTTCATCGAGTACCAGGGCCGCGCCATTTACGGCGGCATCTGGGCCGAGATGCTGCTGGATCGCAAGTTCTACTTCCCGGTGAACTACTACTTCCCCTGGGGCGCGCTGCGCTATCAATCGCCCTGGTATGCCAACGCGCCCGATACCTTAGTGACCATGGACGAAGCACGCGCCTTCGTGGGCAGGCACAGCCCCCTGGTGGTGGTGGACGGCGTGCGCCCCCGCGGTATCGTTCAGGGCCGGTTGGGGCTGAAGGCCGGCAAGGACTACAGGGGCTATGTTTACCTGGCTGCCGAGGGGGAGGTGCAGGCTCAGGTGGCCCTCTGCTGGGGCGAGGGTGCCGACCCATGCCAGACCGTGGATTTGGGCAGCGTAGACCATGACTACGCCAAATATCCTTTCACCTTCATCGCAGGCGCGGACACCGACCGGGGACGGCTGGAAATCTTAGGCACCGGTCAGGGCCAACTGTACATCGGCTCGCCTTCCCTCATGCCCGCGGACAACATCCAGGGGATGCGGGCCGACACCATCGCTTTGCTCAAACAACTGGGCTTCACCGCCTACCGCTGGCCGGGTGGCACCTTTGCCAACGGCTACGACTGGCAGAAGGCGGTGGGCGACCGCGACAAGCGGCCCCCCATCCTCAACCGCGCCTACTGGTCGGTGGATGTGGAATCCAACGACTTCGGCACCGACGAGTTCCTGGCCCTGTGCCAACTGGTGGGGGCCGAGCCTTACATCGCGATCAGCGATGCAGAACCTCAGGATCCTCAACGGGCAGCTCAATGGGTGCAATACCTCGTCGGGGAGCAGGAGACCCCTATGGGGCAGTTGCGGGCAGCCAACGGGCATCCCGAACCCTATCAGGTGCATTTCTTCGGTGTGGGCAACGAGATGTGGCACGTTCCTCTGGATCAATACATCCCCATGCAGAACAAAGTGGCCCAGGCCATCTGGTCGGCGGCGCCCCAGGCCGCGCTGATCGCCGTGGGCGGCTTCAATATGCCTGGCGAGGGGGAAGATCGCTCCTGGAGTTATGTGATGCTGGAAAAGGCCGGAGACAACATGACCCTCCTGGCCGAGCATGTGTACCCGGACTTCGACCAGGATTTGCGCAAGCACACCGCGGGGTTGGCCCAGGAGACCACCTATGTGGTCAACCTTCACCGGCAGTATCGCCAGCAAATCGCGGGGCTGGCCGAGAAAGACATCAAGATCGCCTTTGACGAGTGGAACTATGCCTGGTTTGGCCGTCCCGAACTCTACGGCGAGGCCGCGCCGCGCTACTACTTCCGCGACGCCTTAGGCATCGCCCGCGGGCTGCATGCCGTCTTCGCCAACAGCGACATCATCGGCATGGTCAACCTGCACGGCGTGAACACCCACGGCCAGGTGAAGACCACCAAAACCGACGCGGCCATCGAAGCCACCGGCCTGGCGTGGTCGCTCTACCGCCATCATTTCGGCACCCTGCCCCTCATGGTGAGCGGGCAAACGGGCAACCTGGACGTGGCCGCGGCCTGGACGGCGGCCAGGGACGCCCTGACCATCGCTATCGTCAACCCCACCCGGCAGTCCTACACCCTGCAGGTGAACCTACAAAACGCCCAATGGAACGGCAGCGGCCAGGGGTGGTATCTCTCCGCCCCAGCCTGGGCCTACAACGAGCCGGGCCAGTCCCCCCAGGTGAGCATCCAGACCCGCGAGCATGTGGACGCTGCCGCGGGGCTGCCCGTGCCGCCGATGAGCGTGAACGTCTATGTGATTCCAGCGCATCCGTGAAGCAGGGGAGCAGCGTCCCTGCGCCCCTGCGCCCCTGTCCAGCCTATCAACAGGAGTCCTCCCATGAAATCCCATCATCTCCCTTTTCTCTTTGGCGTGATGCTGACCCTGATCTTTCTCCTCGCCGCGTGCGGGGCGCCTGCGGCCACCCCAACCTCAACCACGGCCCCTCCCGCGGCGCCGCCTGTCAGCCATGCGGCTACGGCCCCGCCTGCCGCCCCCGGGCTGCAAATCACCTTCACCGCGGAGCCCGCGCAAATCGCCCCCGGTGAATGCGCCACCCTGGCATGGCAGGTGAGGGGCGAACACTTTGTCGTCTTCGTGGAGGATGAAGAAGTAGCTGACGAGGGCAGCAAGCAGGTCTGCCCTGAGGAAAGCCGCCCTTACTTCCTGCGTGTAGACCTGGGCGACCGCATGGAAGAACGGCAGGTGATGATCACGGTAGGCCCGGGCGAGGGGAACCCGCCGCCCACCGGTGAGGCTCCGCCCCCATTGGCTCCGCCGCCACCCCAGGCAGGCGAGGCAGGCGCGGGCACCTATCGCTACGACTTCGAGCAGGACACCGCAGGCTGGCAACTGGACGAAGCCTGGCAGCGCACGACCCTTTCCGGCGGCGGCTACGGGCTGCGCAGCACGGGCGAAGGCACGGCCCAGGCTCCTGTGAGCGGGAAGATCACCTATGTCAGGTACCGCTTTGCCGTGGATCCCCTGGGTGGTGGCATAAACGCCAGCATCTTTTCCGGCCAGGGCCAACAAAACACCCTGGAAATCGGTGCTCGCGGAGTGTGTTACTTCCAGTATCCCCCACCCGACGGCGGCGAGATTGAACACTGCATTTACGGCCATTACCCCATGCTTGCCGGTCAGTTCTACACGGTGGAAATCTACATTGGCGACACGTCCATTGACATCTTCATCAACGGCGACCCCGTGGTGGGCACCGACCTGACCACCCCCATCCCTGAAGATCGCGCCTTCGCCTTCACCACGTTCAATACCGTCCAGGATCAGGGCGCCACGGTGGACGATGTGGAAATCCGCGTGGGCGAGGCCGTGCAGCCGCCCACCCAGGCCCGTTCGCCCTTCTCGTGGCAGCCCGGGCCCGATGTGGGGCCTTTCGTCAACGGCGTGGCCCTTCAGCCCTTCACCCTGAGCGGCGACCAGTCCATCACCCTGCGCGGGGGGCGCTACATGGCCTTCGGCGACATCACCCTCAAGGACAACGCCAGCCTGATCATCGAAAAGGACGCCATCCTTTACACCAGCGACGTGTATCTCCGAAATAACGCCAGCCTCACCGTCAACGGCGGCTATCTCTACCCCACGGGGAGCGTGATCACGGTGGACACCATGCCCGCGGGAGCCAGTATGCCTCAGATGCTGGGCGCGGTGTACGCCGAGGACAACGCCACCGTGACCATTCACCACGCCAAAGTGGGGTTGCATTTCATGGATGCCATGGGCCAATCCCATCTGGAAATCAAGGACAGCCGCTTCTGGACGGGTGGCGGCGGCATGGTGACACCCTACGGCTCGGCCACCATCCTGGTGGAAAACACTACCTTAGGCGCCATCACCCTGCCCATCCCCCCGGAGGCGACCTTCAAAGCCCACGGCCTGAAGCCCGGCCACTTCGACCATCTCGATCTGGCCCAGGACATGGACATTTCCGGCATTCAGTACAACATCATCCTGAAGAATGTGGACATCGTGCCCGACACTTTGCCCACCGGCCACGCCTCGGACGCCTCGGAGCGCGGCTGGGAACTGGAAGTGGCCGAGGGCGCCCAGGTGGAACTCATTGACTCCGAACTGCGCAAGCTCACCTTCCAGATCCCCGGTTCCGGCCCGGCGCTTACCTTCCGGAACCTGGTGGTCGGTCAGCCCATGAACGCCACCGTGGGGCCGGTGACGCTGAAGCACACCACCATCCGCGGCCAGTGGGGCTTCTACATCCACGGCAACCGCCAGGTGACCATCGAGGACAGCGATGGCATCTGGCCCCTGCCCTACGACAACGCGCAAGTTACCATCAAGAACACCCGGGTCAACGAATTTGACCCGCGGCAATACACGGGCACCATCACTTTTGAGCATGTGCGCTGGCACGGGCCGGGCGAGATCATCATGGACTGCAACTTCACCATGCGGGGCACCCTGGACATGGACGTGCCCACCTTAGGCTGGGAAGGCTCCACGGTGACGCGCGAGTACCTCATCCAGGTGCGCGACGCTTCGGGCAACCCCGCGGCGGGCGTTCCCCTGACCCTGACGCGCGGCGCTGAGACGGTGACGGCCACCACCGACGCCCAGGGCGAAGCCCGCGTGAACCTGACATTCGACGATGCCAACTACCAGCAATCCTGGACACTGACCACCGATCGCGGGGATTCCGCGGAAGTGACTTTCTTCACCTCTACGCCGCTGGTGCTGCTCCGTAAATAGAAGTAATCAGTGATCAGTCATCAGTAATCAGTGTTCAGTAGCGCCGTGCCACGTCATTCCGAGGGAGCGTAGCGACCGAGGAATCTAGCGAAGCGTAACTACTAAGGTCGCGCCGCCACTTTTGCCACGAAGACACGAAGAGAACGAAGGCACGAAGTATTTTTCTTATTTTGTAACTATACACTCGTCGTTCGCTAAAAATTTGATGCAAAAGTGAGAATGGCTTCGTCCTGAAAAAGCAATCCGTTTCAGAAGCAGGAAGAAGGTTGTTGTTGGCCAGACGCACATGGCCGATCAGGACAAAGTCT
>JALWZT010000354.1 GCA_027002405.1 Anaerolineae bacterium
CTGTAGCCGTTCCCGTAATTCGGCGTTCTCTTGCTTGAGTCGCCTGTTCTCTTGCAGTAAATTCATTATCACTGTATCACTATTCTACCACAGGTTGCGTACTTTTGCGTACCTGTATAGTTACAAAGACTAAAGGTTATCTGCGTTGCATCTGCGCAATCTGCGTTCTCTCCGCCTGCCACTTGCAAACCTGCAAACTGCATTCCATTTTCATCCCCAATCCTAATCCTCAATCCCGATCCTCATCATGCCCAAAGATTTCATTCGCGACATCATCACCCAAGATATCGAAAACGGCGTTTACGACCGCCCCATCACCACCCGGTTCCCGCCCGAGCCCAACGGCTTTCTCCACATCGGCCATGCCAAGTCCATCGTGCTCAATTTCGGCGTGGCCCAGGAATTCGGGGGGGTGTGTCACCTGCGCTTCGATGACACCAATCCCGAAACCGAAGACATGGTTTATGTTGAATCCATCATGCGCGATGTGCGCTGGTTGGGCTACGACTGGGGCGAACACCTCTACTTCGCGTCCGACTACTACGAGCAGCTTTACCAATTCGCGGAAGAGCTCATCCGCCGCGGGTTGGCCTATGTGGATAGCCTCAGCGAAGAGGAAATCCGGGCATACCGGGGCACCGTCACTCAACCCGGCCGGGAAAGCCCCTATCGCCATCGCTCGGTGGAAGAAAACCTGAACCTGTTCCGCCGCATGCGCGCGGGGGAATTTCCCGATGGCGCCCATGTGCTCCGGGCCAAGATCGACATGGCCAGCCCCAACATGCTGCTCCGGGACCCCATCCTCTATCGCATCAAACATGCCCGCCACTACCGCACAGGGGACCAATGGTGCATCTACCCCATGTACGATTTCGCCCATCCCCTGTCCGATGGCATCGAACGGATCACCCATTCCCTCTGCACCCTGGAATTCGAAAACAACCGGGCCATCTACGACTGGCTGGTGGACCACCTCATCCCCCCACCCCAGCCCCGGCAGTATGAATTCGCGCGGTTGGAGCTGGATTACACGGTGCTGAGCAAGCGCTATCTGCGCCAACTGGTGGAAGAGGGGCATGTGCGAGGCTGGGACGATCCCCGTATGCCCACCCTCTCGGGCCTGCGACGCCGCGGGGTCACGCCCGAAGCCATCCGCGCGTTCGTGGAACGGGTGGGCGTGGCCAAAACCAACAGCCGGGTGGAATTGGCCCTGTTCGAACATACCATCCGGGATGATCTGAACACCCGGGCCCCACGGGTCATGGCTGTTCTGAACCCCCTGAAGGTCATCATCACCAATTACCCGGAAGGCCAGACCGAGCTCATCGAAGCCAGTTACTGGCCGCGAGACATCCCCAAAGAGGGCACCCGGCCCGTCCCCTTCTCCCGAGAAATCTACATCGAACGGGATGACTTCGCCCTGGAGCCCCCCAAAGGGTACAAGCGCCTGGCCCCGGGCCGCAGTGTGCGCCTGCGTCATGCCTATGTCATCACATGCGACGAAGTCATCCAAGACCCGGCCACGGGCGAGGTGGTGGCCCTCCATTGCTCCTATCTGCCCGATTCCCTGGGCACCCGGCCCGAGGGCGTGAAGGTGTGGTCTGCCATCCACTGGGTCGACGCGCAGGCTTCCATCCCCGCGGAGGTTCGGCTTTACGATAGACTCTTCCGCACCCCTGACCCCTATGACGTGGAGGAAGGGGGCAGCTTTCTGGACAATCTCAACCCCGACAGCCTCAAGATCGTCACCACGGCGCGGGTGGAACCCAGCGTACTCAGGGATCCGCCGGATACCCGGTATCAGTTCGAGCGGCTGGGCTATTTTATCCAGGATAGCGAAGACAGCCGGCCCGATGCCCTGGTCTTCAATCGCATCATCACCTTGCGCGATCGCTGGGCTCAGAAGACCCGTCCCCAGCCCGCGCCCACGACGCGGCCTCGTTCTCGACCCCAGCCCCCACCCCAGGAACCCGTCATCCCGGAAAAGGAGAGTCTTTCCGAAGCTCGAGCCCGGGCCCGGGCCCAAAATCCCAACCTGCAGGCGGCCTATCAGACTCTCCAGGAGCGTCTGGGGCTTACCCCTCAGCAAGCCGACATCATCACCGGCAACATCGATCAGGTGCGGTTCTTCCACCAGGCTGTCACCACGTATCCCCAGGGTGGTCAGGCCCTGGCCAACTGGTTCATCAACCGGCTGCTGGCTTTGCTCAAGGAGCGGCCCATCACCGACTTGCCCTTTGATGGCGCGGCCTTCGCCCGCCTGGTGAAACAGGTGGAAGAGGGCATCATCCATCAGCGCCAGGGCCAGCAGGTGCTGGAGATCATGGTGCGCACCGGCCAGGACCCGGAGGCCATTATCGCAGCCCAGGGCATGCGCAAGGTCAGCGATGAAGACGCATTACGGGCTGTGGTCGAACAGACCCTGGCCGCCCACCCCGAGAAGGTCGCGGCCTATCGGCAGGGCAAAACCGGGCTATTGGGCTTCTTCATGGGCCAGGTCATGGGGGCGACCCAGGGCCAGGCCGATCCCCAGGTGGCCAAACGGCTTTTGGAAGAGGCGCTGCTCGGTAAATAGGATCAGGATTAGGATTAGGATTGAGGATTGTCAGGCCGAGGTTAGGCGCGAGCACGAGTAATCAGTGATCAGTCATCAGTAATCAGTAATCAGTGTTCAGTGTTCAGTAGCGCCTTGCGACGTCATTCCGAGGGAGCGTAGCGACCGAGGAATCTAGCGAAGCGCAAAAAACCACCGTATGGCGCTCGCTTCGCTCGCTAGATGCTTCGCTCCCTCCAGTCGCTCAGCATGACGAACATCTGCGCAAATCAGCGCTGCGAAGCATCTGCGCAAATCAGCGTCCCCATTTTCCTCGGTATCGGCGAGCCGTGGCTCGTGGCGCCTGCTTAGCAGAGATGGCAAAATCCCCATGACCGATCGCTTGCGTCGTTTCGTCACCCCCTTGCTGCTGGCAGTCATTCTGTTGCTGGCCCTGGGTGTGCGCGTCTATTGGGCCCAACAGCCCCGTTCCATCCGCTGGGATGAGCCCGATTATCTGTTGTTGGCCCGTTCCTTGTTGCGGGGCCAGGGGTATCGGCTGAACAATCTGCCCGAGCTGCACACTCCGCCCCTGGGGCCATTCCTGGCCGCGCTGGCGGTCAAGCTGGGGGTGCCTTTGAGCGACGGCATGTTGGTCTGGCATGTGGTGGCAGGGGTGGCCCTGGTGGCCGTGCTCTACGGTCTGGCCCGCGATCTGACCGGGCGTCCCAGCCTGGGGTTGCTAACCGCCCTGCTGGCGGCCATGGCCAGCGCCCTGGTGGTGCAACCCTTGTACTGGGGCAGCATGACCGAATCCCTCTTCATGGCCTGGCTCTTCGCGGGTTTATGGGCCCTTTGGCGAGCCGGGCAGAATGGCCGATGGCTTCCCCATCTGCTGGCAGGCCTGGCCCTGGGGCTGAGTTATCTCACCCGGCCCGAAGGGCTCATTTGGTGGGCCTGGTTTGGGTTGCTGCTGGCGGGCATCACCTGGCACCGCGGGCGGCCCTGGCGGCCCTGGTTCCTTTACATCCTCGCCTTTCTGATCCTGGCCCTTCCCTACCTGGGCTATCTCTACCACCACACCGGCCACATCATCCTCAGCGGCAAGACCGGGATCACCGCGGCCATGAGTGTGCAGATCGTGGAGGAAGGCAACGCGCTGGGCAATGATTATGGGGCCATGCTCGATAGCACGGGCCAGGAGATCCTCTGGTTCTCCCCGGAACGTTTTCAGATCAGCATGTTGGGTGTGATTCGCCGCGATCCCGCGGGCGCGGCGCGCAGGACTCTGATCAACCTCAAAAAGGCGATCCGGCTCATGATCGCCCCCTTATTGGGCCTTTTGCTGGCAGGACTGGTCTTTTTTGGGCTTTGGGCCCGACCCTGGCCTCGTCAGCGGCTGCTGGCCGAAGCTTTCCTGGGGGCCGCGTTGGTGCCTTTGGCCGTGATCCCTTTGTTTCATGTCCAGACCCGACTGCTGGTTCCCTGGCTCCCTGTGGCCCTCATTTGGGCCGGACGGGGGCTGGGGGTTCTCATGGGATGGGCGCCGGCCACCTTACGGCCCTGGCCCAGGCTCAGGCCCCTGGGGTGGATCTGGGCCGGGAGCGTGTTGCTCATCACCTTCCTGGTTCTGGCCCGAGGCCAACACGCGGCCGCGCAGGCGGGCCAACGCACCTACAGCTTTTCCCACAACCAGGCTGCCATCTGGCTCGCCCGGCACACCCCGCCCCAGGCCGTGATCATGACCCGGAACGCGGAGATCGGCGTCTATGCCGACCGGGATGTCATCCCCCTGCCCAATGCCACCTGGCCTCAGATCCTGGCCTATGGTCGGGCCCGGGGGGCTCGTTATCTGGTCATCGATGACTGGGAAATCCGTACCGTGCGTCCGCAACTGGACTTCCTGGCCCATCCCCAGGAAGCGCCGCCGGACGTTCGCTTTCTCATCGCCTTCTCCGACCCCAACCGCACCACCTTTGTGTACCAGTTCCGCGATGGGAGCGATTAAACGGTTAGGACAGACGATACAAACGACAGCTCGCCGATACGAATGAAAATGGAACGAAGATTGCAGGTTTGCAGGTCGCAAGTAGCAAGTAGCAAGTGGCAAGTGAAAGGAACGCGGATTCCCACTGATTACTGATCACTGATTACTGATTACTATAATAAGTCCCCATGCACCGAATCACTTTCATCACCTTAAGCCTCTTACTCGTGGTAAGTATCCTGACAGGATGCCAGTCTCAGCCCTCTTCGGTTCCATCCGGGGCCGCGGCCACGGTGCAGCCGGCCCGAAAGCTGATCCTGGCCACCACCACCAGCACGTACGATAGCGGCCTGCTGGATGCCATCCTCCCTGATTTCACCAGGAAGACAGGCATTCAGGTGGATGTGGTGGCCGTGGGCACGGGCCAGGCCCTGAAGTTAGGTCAGGCCAAAGATGCGGACGTGCTTTTGGTCCATGCCCGGGATCGAGAAGAGAAATTCGTGGCAGAGGGGTATGCGCCTTTTCGGAAGGACGTGATGTATAACGACTTTGTCATCCTGGGCCCGCGAGAGGATCCCGCGGGGATTCGGGGGATGAAGGATGCGGCCGCGGCGTTCAAAAAAATTGCAGAAGCCCGGGCTCCTTTCATCTCGCGGGGGGATGAGTCGGGCACGCACATGAAGGAGAAGGCCATCTGGGAAAAGGCGGGGATCACCCCCCAGGGCGATTGGTACATGAGTGCGGGCCAGGGCATGGGCGCGGTGCTGACCATGGCCAATGAAGAACAGGCTTACACCCTCAGCGATCGGGCCACGTATCTGGCCCGGCGCCAAAACCTGGACCTGGACATCCTGGTGGAAGGGGACCCCATCCTCTTTAACCAGTACGGCGTTTTGCCCGTGACCCAGGACCAGGCCCATCAAGACACATTCGCCGCGGCCATGGCCTTTGTGGAATGGATCACCAGCCCCGAAACCCAGCGCCAAATCGCCCAATTCGGCCGGGACCAATACGGCCAACAACTGTTCCACCCCAACGCCACCCCGGGCGCGGGGGAATAGGAAAGGGGGCGTGGTTCACATGGACATTTTGTAGCTTTGACAAATTGACTGTGGGTGAACTGTGCTCACTGCTCACTCCTCCCCCCTCACCATCACCCGGCCACTCCCCCATCCTAATCCTGATCCCAATCCCACCCCGAACCACGGAGACACAGAGGGAGAACGCTGTCAACGACTCTCTGGGTCCTCCGTGCCTCCGTGGTGGGAAATGTTCTCACAACAGGGCTGACCTTAAAGCCTGTTATGAACTTATCGCCAATTTGATGCGATTTCATGGATACCGGGCGTTTCAATTCGCCACGAATGATGCGGATGCGACGGATCCACACGGATTTTGACAGAAAAAGGTGGCATCCCTTTGAAAAAATCCGCGGAAATCCGCCTTCTCCGCGTTATCTGCGGCGAATTTCAACTTCCGATGCGGCGATCCTGACCTTTGAATGAGGCAAAGTGCATAACAGCCCTAGAAATCCACGGTGCCAAAGGTGAGGGCCTTCTTTACCTCGCCAATGGCCTTGGTGATGTCGATCTCCCGCGGGCAGGCCTCCACACAGTTGAACGCGGTGCGGCAGGCCCAAACGCCAAAGCGATCATTGAGGATCTGCAGACGTTCGGCCGTGCCCTTATCCCGGGAATCGAAAATCCAACGATGGGCCTGAACAATGGCGGCCGGCCCCACATATTTCCCGTTAGCCCAGAAGGAGGGGCAGGAGGTGGTGCAGGCGCCACAAAGGATGCATTTGGTGGTATCATCGAAACGAGCCCGGTCTTCAGGGCTTTGCAAGCGCTCTCGGGTGGGGGGCGGATCGGGATTGATAAACCAGGGCTCCACCGCCTTGTAGTGGGAGAAGAAGGGCTCCATATCCACCACCAGGTCCTTGATCACGGGCAAGCCCCGGATGGGCTCCACGGTGATCACCGGCATCACATCCCGCACCAGGGTCTTGCAGGCCAACCGATTGTGACCATTGATCACCATGGCGTCGGAGCCACAGACGCCGTGAGCACAGGAACTACGCAAGGTGAGGGTGCCATCCTGGTACCACTTGATCCGGTGTAGCACATCCAGCACCTGCGCGGTCTCATCGATGTCCTTCACCTCATATGTTTGCCAATGCGGTTGGGTATCCACATCGGGATTAAACCGCAGGATTTTGACGGTAACATTGACTTTTGCCATGACGCTCTCTCCCAGCAATTAGTAAACGCGTTTGATGGCCGGATACTTGTAGGTGCCGTCCGGGTTCTTGATGCGTCGCGTGGGCTTGTAAGCCAGCTTCACCGACCCATCGGGCTGCAACCAGGCCAGGGTGTGTTTCATCCAGTGCTCGTCATCCCGTTCGGGATAGTCATCCCGAGCATGGGCCCCGCGAGATTCCGTACGGGCCGCGGCCGAGGTTGCTGTGAGCAGGGCCAGGTCCAGAAGATTGCCCAGTTCCCAGGCCTGCAGCAGATCCGTGTTGAAGGTCTTGCCTTTATCCTGGATGCTGATATGCTTGTAGCGCTCACGCAAGGCCTGGATCTTCTCAATCGCCTCGTCCAGCAGCTCCTGGGTGCGGAATACGCTCACATTGTCCGTCATGATCTGCTGGAGCTCGGTCTTGAGCTGGGCCACCTGTTCAGAACCATCATTATTGCGGATATACTCCAACATGGCCTCTGCTTCCTGGCCCGCATCCTCGGGCAAGGGGGCCCAGTCCACCTCCTGGCAATAGGCCGCCATATGCTTCCCTGCGGAACGGCCGAACACCACCAAATCCAGCAGGGAATTGGTGCCCAGCCGGTTGGCACCATGGACACTGACACACGCGCACTCGCCCGCCGCGTAGAACCCGGGCAGGGGGGTTTCCTTCTCGTCGATGAGCACCTGGCCATGGACATTGGTGGGGATGCCCCCCATGGCGTAGTGGGCCGTGGGCTGCACGGGCATGGGGTCTTTCACTGGATCAATGCCCAGGTAGGTCTTGGTGAAGTCTGCGATGTCGGGCAGCTTCTTGCGAATGTAATCCGCGTCAATGCGGCGAGGGGTACCATCGGGATTGCGGATGTCGTCCCGTTCGAAGTAGTAGTTCACCGTTTCGGGCCGCACATCCAGCCACACCCAATCTTCGCCGTTGATGCCCCGGCCCGCTTTCACTTCCAGATAGATGGCCCGGGAGACCACATCGCGCGAGGCCAGGTCCTTCACCGTGGGCGCGTAACGGTCCATGAAGCGTTCGCCCTCGTTGTTGATAAGGACACCACCTTCACCACGGACCCCCTCGGTGATGAGGATGCCCATACCCCGAATCCCCGTGGGATGGAACTGGAAGAACTCCAGGTCCTGCTGGGGAATCCCACGGCGAGCCGCGATGGCGTTCCCATCGCCCGTGTACGAATGGGCATTGGAGGTGATTTTCCACATGCGGCCAAAGCCGCCGGTAGCAAAAAGCACGGCCTTGGCATGAAACACGTGGAGTTCACCAGTGGCGATTTCGTAGGCCACCACGCCTACCGCTTTCCCGTCGTTGATCAACAGATCAATGACCTGAAATTCATCGTAAAAATGAACATGATTCTTGATGCACTGCTGGTAGAGGGTCTGCAAAATCATATGCCCGGTGCGGTCCGCCGCGTGGGCGGCCCGGCGTACCGGCTTTTTGGTGATGTTGTTGGTATGGCCGCCAAAGGGGCGCTGCGCGATTTTTCCTTCGGGGGTACGATCAAAGGGCAGGCCCATATGCTCCAGCTCGATGACCACATCGATGGCCTCCCGGCACATGAACTCAATCTCCGGCTCATCGCCCATCCAGTCTGCCCCCTTCACCGTATCGTATGCATGCCATTCCCAGTGATCTTCTTCCAGATTGGCCAGGGCCGCGCCGATGCCACCCTGGGCCGCGCCCGTGTGAGAGCGAGTGGGATAAAGCTTAGAGATAACTGCGGTATCCACACTTTTGCTGGCGTAGAGAGCAGCCATCAACCCCGCGCCCCCTGCGCCAACGATGACGGCTTCATGCTTGTGATATTGCATCGTCCTGACTCCTTATCCTTTAACCGGTAAAGGAAAAAATGGTGTAAGCGCCCATGGCAATCACGACAAGATAAATCACCAACAGAATCGCTTTGACAAAAGCGTTCCAACCAGCGCGATGAATATAATCATCGGTAATCCATCGCAGACCATTGAAGCCATGGGTCAACGCGAAGATCAAAAGCGCCACATCGTAGGTCTTCCAGAATGGCCCCCAGGCTCCGGTCCAACGGCTAGCGACGACATCGAAGGTGATATTTTCCACCTTGATCACCATGTGCATCCACAGGAGATGAAACACAGCAACCAGTAGCAGCACAACGCCGCTGATACGCATGAAAAACCAGGCCCAGGTTTCGAAGCCGCCTGCGAACTTATATTTGCTGACTTCCACTTGATGACGTTCCATGCCTTTGGCCTCCTATCCGAAGAAAATGGGGGCCAGGGTGAACCAGGCCGCGAGAAGAGAAAGAGGAAGGACAATCACCCACACCAAGATCCACAACGTACGCTGCACATGACTGCTGGGCGCCCAAAAGTCCACGATAATTACCCGCAAACCATTAAATGCATGATAGATGACCGAGAAAATCAAAAACACCTCCAATAAACGCATCACCGGGTTGGAATAAAGATGCAACACCTCCGTAAAGGCTTCTTCCCCAAACATGATGACAAAATTGTCCAGAATGTGAAGGACCAGGAATAACGCAACACCGATACCTGTAATCCGATGCAAGATGAACGCGTAATGTCCTGGTCCCCCTTTGTACGTGATGCCTTTCCAGAAGGCTGTGATGACATTTCCCATAACAGACTCCTTTGGCTAAATGGGATCGGGGACGAAAAGGGTCGAAAAAGAAGACAAATTACAAAACCTATTGTGCCTCAGAAAATAGGGATTTGCCAAACTTGACACGACAAAAAATGGCTATTCTTCAGTATACTCGCCTGACGCCCCCACGGATATGATGTATGTCATGTTAAGCCAGCGTCCCTGTCCCGTAAATAGAGCCACGAAGGCTCGAAGGCCCTCCTCCGGCTTCCTCGCACGCGGGGGAGGGGAAGGCACGAAGAAAGTAATCACCTATTTTCCGCTACCTTTCAGGGGGGGTTTGGGGCCAGCGGGGGGAGCCCCAGGATGTCCCATATCTG
>JALWZT010000355.1 GCA_027002405.1 Anaerolineae bacterium
CCCACGCACCTCGACCCCCATACCATTCCATCCCAACCCTTTGCAGGGGCCCGGCCTCAGGCCCCCGAAGGCACCGTGCAACTTTTGCAAAATCCCGGCTGGGAAAGTGGCACCTGGACCCCCTGGGAAACCTACGGCAACCCACAGCTCACCAACCACACCGCCCATGGCGGTTCCTGGTCCGTTCACTTTGGCGGCGATAACGATGCGTTGGACGAGGTGTGGCAAGTCGTGGATCTCCCCTCCCGGGCAGGAAGCGTCACCATCGATTTCTGGTATCGCGTTCAAACCCAGGAAACCTATCAACTGTCGGATTACTTCTGCTACGGCCTTTGGGACGAGACAGGGCAGCACGCTTACGTACGCCGTTGCGCGGACCTGGGCGACATGGGCTCTCGAGATTGGACCCGAGAAAGCTACTCATTGACGTACCAGGAGCTGATTCAGGTCCTGGGCCAGCGGGTTTTGGTGGGGTTCTTTATCGATACAGACTACTCGCTTCCCAGTACAGTATGGCTGGATGATACCGCGCTCCTGGTACAAACCTCGGGCAACGAACCGACCCCCACCCCGACTTCCACGCCCAACCCCACTGCCACACCCTCTGCCACCTCCACACCTCCACCTACCCCCGGTCCTGGCAATAAAGGCCCCTTGCAAATCACCCTGGCCTGGACCGATTACCCGGGTTCGCCATCCGCGGCCAAAGCCCTGGTGAATGATCTGGACCTGGAGGTCATCGCGCCCGACGGCACCCACTATTACGGCAACCAGGGCGTTTATCAAAGCGGTCAATGCCTGCGCGGTGGCAAATGGGATGCCTGCAACAATGTGGAGGGCGTGATCATCCCCCAAGCCAGAAGTGGCGTCTACCATGTGCGAGTGCATGCGCCCAACATTCCCCATGGGCCCCAACCCTTCGCCCTGGTGGTCCGGGGAGATAATTTGCATGAAGGTGCCGTTCCCACCCCCACGCCTCCCTCATTGAATCGGACCCTTTATCTGCCTGTGGTCGTCCATTAACGAAACTCACCTTGGCTTCCCTCTCCCCGCCCCCTCACATACTCATCATCGGTGGCGGAGCCATCGGCGGCCTGTTGGCCGTGCGATTGGCCCGCGCCTCCGCGCGCGTGGCCCTGGCCGCGCGGCCTCGCACCGTTCAGGCCGCGCGGGCCCAGCATGGCATCCATTTGGTCGAGCCGAACGGACAGGCGCATCATCAGGACTTACCTGTGTATCCATCCATCGCCGAAGCTATGGAGCAAGAAGGGTCTTTCGATCTTTTGATCCTGGCGGTCAAGGCCTATCACACCCAGGCCGCGGCCCAGGAAATCCAGGCCGCTGGGGGCGCGGGCACCCCTGTGCTCACGGTGCAAAACGGGGTGGGCAATGAAGAAACCCTGATGCGCCTGTTGCCTCATTCCTCTATCCTTTCTGGGGCACTCACGACCCCTGTCGAGGTGATAGGCCCGGCCCGTTTCAAGATCGCTCGTCCTTCTTACCATTTTGGCCTGGCCCCCACCCGGGCTCACGACACCATCCAGGCCCTGGGCACCTTATTCCAGGCCGCGGGGTTCCGGGTGCGCATGGTGGATGACTATCGGCGCCTCAAATGGTCCAAACTGTTGATGAACATCCTGGCCAACGCGCAAGCGGCCATTTACAATCTCACCCCTGCTCAAATTTTCGCCCGTCCTGATCTGGCCCAACAGGAACTGAACGCCTGGCGCGAGGCCCTGGACGTCATGCGGCGGGCGAAGGTGGCCCCCATCACGTTTGGAGGATATCCCCTGCCATTGGCCGCCTGGCTGGTGGAGCATGGTCCCCCTGGCCTGGTTCGCCCGCTCTTTGCCCGGTTTATCGCGGCGGGACGGGGGGACAAAATGCCTTCTCTCTACTACGATCTGCATCCGCAGCCGCGGCCCCATTCCGAAATCCATTGGCTCAACGGGGCTGTGGTGCAGAAAGGGCAAAAACAAGGCGTCCCCACGCCGGTGAATCGCGAGCTGGTTCAGGCTTTTGAAAAACGACAGCATGATGCCCTGCGTGGTAAACGGGATCAGGATTAGGATCAGGATCAGGATTAGGATTAGGATTAGGATTGAGGAGGGTTCGGCGCGACCCTTCATTCACCCTATTTTCTCTTTGTGAGCGTCCAGAAATAACTTCCCTTTTTTGCCGCAACACTTGCCGAGTAAACTCGTGCCTATGGAGGCGCTTCGCGCCAATGGTCGCCCTTCGGCGACCTCTTTTGTCGCCGTTTTGGACGGCGGAGGCCGTCATCTGATTCCCTTCCGCTGTTCTCCCCCGCTTGCGGGGGAGATGAAAGAGGGGGTCTGGCCGTAGACCTTAACTGTTCGACTTCAGTCGATGAGCACAAAAACGGAAACTAATTTTTAGATGATTACTAAGGACACGAAGGACACCAAGACACAAAGGGAAAAAATAAAAAATTTTCTTCGTGTCTTTGTGACTTTGTGCCTTCGTGGTAAAAACGTCTTGCAGAAGGAGCTGTATAGTTACAGCCGATATTGCATTCCCATTTTCGTGCATTCTTATGTCCAATCCTGCGATTTTAGCCGATCGGTTCAAAACCCTGTACTACGATCCTGAACAGGATGCGGTGGTGCTGTTAAACCGGGCCAAATATCCGCACCAAACCGAGTATGTGGCCTGTCGAAGTGTGGAGGAAGTGGCCCAGGCCATTGAAACCATGATCGTGCAAGGCGGACCGCCCCTGGCTTACGCGGCCGGGTTGGGATTGGCCCTGGCCGAGGCCATGCCCCAGGCCTATCGGGCCGCGGCCCAACGCCTGCTGGCCACGCGGCCCACGGCCGACGATCTCCATCACATCATCCCCGCGGCCTTAGACCGGGCATTGCAAGCCCTGGCCGCAGGGCAAGACCCCAAACAAGCCATTTTGACCTATGTTTACGGGGAGATCGAACGGGGGAATCGGGTCAGTCGCCGGTGTGGCGAATATGCCGCGGGGTTGCTTCGGGATGGCGACCGGGTGCTCACCCATTGCATCGCGGGCGCGGCGCTATGCTGGATGCTTTGGACCGCGCGGCAGCAGGGCAAAACCATCCATCTCATTGCCACAGAGACCCGCCCTTATCTGCAAGGTGCGCGCCTCACCGCCCAATGCGCCCGAGAAGTGGGGGTGGAAGTCACTTTGATCACCGACGGCATGCCCGCGCATTTGATGAGCCAGGGCATGGTGGACCTTTACATCACCGCAGCGGACCGCATCACCCTGGACGGGCACATCACCAACAAGGTCGGCACCTTTCAGATCGCCATTGCCGCCCACTACCACGGCATCCCCTTCTATGTGTTGGGCTACGATGGTCCGGACCCTCACACCCAAACCGCGGAGGAGATCGAGATCGAATGGCGCGATGGCCAGGAGGTGCTCCATTGTGCAGGGCAACGGACCGCGGTGGAAGGGATTCAGGCCCTTTATCCCGCGTTTGATATCACCCCGCCCCATCTCATTGCAGGGATTATCACCGATCGGGGGGTCTTCCCCCCTACCCTGATTCGTCGCTATCTGACCGTTGCTGCCCCCCCCTCCCCATCCTCATCCCAATCCCAATCCTAATCCTACCTTAGCTCCATGGACGCCTCTCGCACCGAGCAGAGTATCCCTCTAGCCCAATTGGCCGCGGCGTTGCGCCTCCCTTGCCAGGCGCCGCACGTCTCCATCACCCACATCAGCGCGGATTCACGCGCCATAGGCCCAGGAGGGCTTTTCGTGGCTTATGCCGGTGTGCATGTGGACGGCCACGAGTTTATCCCCCAGGCCATTGCCGCGGGGGCCAGAGCCGTGGTGGGGGAAAAGCCTCTGACCGGGCTTCCTGTGCCCTACCTGCGGGTGCACGACGGGCGATGGGCCCTGGGCGTCCTGGCCGCGGCCTGGCAGGGGTTTCCCAGCCGCCGTATGGGGGTCATCGGCGTGACGGGCACCGATGGCAAAACCACCACCAGCAACCTTATCCACAGCATCCTCCAGGCCGCGGGGTTGCGTACCGGGTTGTTGACCACAGTCAACGCCCGGGTAGGAGATGCGTTCTACGATACGGGGCTTCATACCACCACCCCGCCCGCGCCCGAGCTGCAAAGCTTTCTGCGAAAAATGGCGGATGCCCAAAGCGCCTGGGCCGTGTTGGAAACCACATCCCATGGGCTCAGTCAATGGCGGGTGGCAGGTGTGGCTTATGATCTCGCGGTGATTACCAACATCACCCACGAACATCTGGATGAACACGGCGATTATCAAGGCTACCTGCGAGCCAAAGGGCGCCTGTTGGAAATGCTTCATTGCACGCCGCCCAAACCCGGCATCCCACGGGCCGTTATCCTCAACGCGGAGGACCGATCCTATCCCCACCTGTTGGCGTACCCTGCGCCCCAGCGTTGGAGCTATGGTTTAGACCAAGGGGATGTGCGAGCGTCTCGGATTCAGTACGATCCTCAAGGACTTGCTTTCGATGTCCATTGGGAAGGAGGGCGCATGCATGTGCGTGTCCCTTTCATAGGACGTTTCAACGTGTATAACAGCCTGGCCGCGATCACCACAGGGCTGGTGTTAGGACTCGACGAAGAAGCCATTCAGCAAGGTTTAGCTCACGCGCCCGGGATACCCGGTCGGATGGAGGTGATTGATCGGGGTCAGGATTTCATCGCCATGGTGGACTTTGCCCACACCCCCTTTGCCCTGGCCGCGGCCTTGAAGACCGCCCGGACCCTCACGCAAGGTAGGGTGATCGTGGTGTTCGGTTCTGCAGGGTTGCGCGATGTGGAAAAACGGCGCATGATGGGAGAGGTGGCCGGGCAATTGGCAGACCTGGCCATCATCACCGCGGAGGATCCTCGTACCGAAGACCTGGCACAGATCATGGCTACCAGCGCCCGGGCCTGTGAGGATGCCGGGGGCAAGGCCATCCAGGTCCCGGACCGTTATCGCGCGATCCAGCGGGCCCTGGAAGAAGCCAGACCCGGCGATGTGGTCATGGTCTGTGGCAAAGGGCATGAACAATCCATGTGTTTTGGCGAAACGGAGTACCCCTGGGATGATCGGGTGGCCCTGGGTCATGCCCTGGAGGTGTTCCTTGGGAAACGAGCGGACGCGCCCCCTTTCATGCTGCCTACCTACCTGCGCGACGGTCAGCAGGGATGATGCGACGGACTCTCTATTCTTGGGGTTCGGGCTCTTTGTATTTGCGGTAAATAGCTTCCCGAGCTTCGGCGGACTTTTGGATTTCCACCAGCCACTGTTGGGCCGCGCGCAGGTTGGTGCGACTTTGCTCATCGAAGACCTGCCAGATCAGTTGCAAAAGCTCCTCCGCCTGATCAAGCTGACGTCGAATGGCAGGGAAGCGATCCTGAATGGCTGTATTGATTTGTTCCTGACGGTCCCAACGGTATTGCCAATCCAAAAGCTGCTTCTTCCAGCGTTTCTCATTTTCACCGACGTAGGCTTCCATATCCCTTTTCATCCGCTCTTCGGCCAGGCGTTGCAAGGCAGCCACCTGCTCTTGTTCCCGCTGCAAGGTCTCTCGGAATTTCTCCAGATCCGTCAACGCCCGGCGGACCTCATCGCGTAATGCCATCATCTCGGCAAAACGCTGGCGCTGACTTTCAATAACCTGGAATTGAGCTTCCAACGTTTCCTGCCATTCCGCCATTTGCCGTTGGCGATCCGCATCTGCCAGTTTCAAAGACTCAATAAATTGGGCCTGGGTTCGTTTCAAGTCATCAATGGTTTGACTCAGGGGTGGAATGGCCCCCTCCATCTTGGTCAGTTTATATTCCAGGCTTTGCAGCTTATTGGCCGCGGTTTCCAGGCGTTTGAAGAGCTCGATGTTTTCTTGTTGGAGCTGAGCGATGCGACGGCTGTCATGGTTGCGCTGTTCCATCAGATAAGGCAACCCTCGGGTACGCTCATCGATATCCTTATTCAGGTTGGTGAAGTCATGGCGTAAGGCCAGGGTGAGCTCACTCAGGCGTTGGAGTTCGGCCTTGCGGATCTTTTGTTCCTCCTCCAAGGCCCGGATACGCCCTAATTCCTTACGCACCTCGGCGATGGATCGAGAAAGGGCTTCGCGATCCGTCATCCGGGCCTGCTCCAATTCCCGACGCGTACGCGCGAGCTCATCGTTTTGGCTGTTGACCAGGATAGTCAGCTCGTTGCGCAGGTTTTGGATGGTTTCATCGATCTGATCAAAACGATTCAATTGCATGCGCGTGGCCGAAAGCTGATTTTCCAGCGTTTTGATACGCCGGGCTTGTTCCTGAATGGTGTTGGTTTGAGCTTCGACACGCTGTTGTAATTTCGCGAGTTCGTCCCTGTCCCGACGATGTTGCTCATCGAGCCAGGTGACCATTTGGGTCAGTTGCGTAATATCCATAGGGGTGTGCGGAGGGAGAGATAGATGGATGGAAGAAGTTCAGGATGAGGATGCCGCCTTGAGTTATTTACGCCAGTCGTAGAAGCCTCGGCCCGATTTACGGCCCAGCAGGCCCGCAGCCACCATTTGGCGCAGCAAGGGAGGCGCTTTGAAGTTGGGATCGCCATATTCTTCGTAAAGCACATCCGCCACAAAGAGGGTGGTATCCAGGCCCACAAAATCTGCCAGGGTCAGGGGGCCCATGGGATGGTTCAGCCCCAGCTTCACGCCGGTATCGATATCTTCTTTGGTGGCCAGGCCCGACTCATACATCCGAATGGCATCCAACAGAAAGGGAATAAGCAGCCGGTTGACGATGAACCCGGGGCTGTCTTTGGCGACCACCGGGGTTTTGCCCATGCGCTCCCCCACAGCCCGAGCCGTGGCCAGGGTTTCATCACTGGTGAGAATCCCCCGGACCAACTCCAGCAAGGCCATGACGGGCACAGGGTTGAAGAAGTGCATCCCCACCACCTGTTCAGGGCGATGGGTCGCTGCGGCCAGGGCCGCGATGCTGATGGAGGAGGTGTTGGAGGCCAAAATGACCTCGGGCCGGGTGATGGTGTCCAACTGGTTGAAGATCTGGCGTTTCAGATCGATGTTTTCGGACACCGCCTCGATAACCAGGTCCACGTCCCGGAAGGATTCCAGGCCCACCACGCCCGTGATGCGACTTTTGGCCGCGTCCACTTCTTCCGGGGTGATTTTCCCCTTTTTCAGCGCCCGGGCCAGGGATTGGTCGATCCGGGCCAGGCCGGCCTGCAGAAAATCCTCGTTGGCTTCGGAAACGATGACGTTAAAACCTGCGCGGGCCGCGACTTCAACGATACCAGAGCCCATCAGGCCGCAGCCCACCACGCCAAGGGTTTGAATGTCCATGTTGGTCTTGACTCCTGCTTTGAAAATAGGATTCGGATCAGGATTAGGATTAGGATTAGGATTAGGATTAGGATTAGGATTGAGGTCATCAGGACAACGTTGAGCGAGGCACCAACGGGCGTGATGCGTGAAACGTAAAACGTGAGAGCCTTACGCATCACGCATTACGCATCCCGGGCTCGGCTTCCCGCGCCAACGTGGCCGCGAGATGTTCCATTATAGCATCTCCCTGAGGCGTTGGACGAAGTTTTTACCAGCCCACAAAGACCGTCACGATCCCATGGCCGCGCGCAGGCGTGTGAGCGCTTCGTCCAGGGTGACGCGAGGGCATCCGAAGTTGAGCCGTACGAATCCCTGGCCCGCCTGGCCAAACCACGAGCCTTCATTGACCACCAACCGGGCCTTTTCGCGAATATGGCGGGCGGGCGCATCGGCCCAAGGGGTCCCGCGGAAATCCAACCAGGCCAGGAAGGTGCCCTCGGGCCGAGCCATGCGCACGCCGGGCAGGTCCCCCGCGTCGATGCGGGCCCATAAATGGTCCCGATTGGCCTGGAGGTAAGCCAGAAGCGCGTCCAGCCAATCTTCGCTCTCGCCATAAGCTGCTTCCATAGCCACCAACCCCAACACATTCACCTTGGCGAAAAAGCCTCGCTTGCCTGCCTCCATGCGTTTTCGCAACGCCGGGTTGGGGACGATCCCCACCGCGGTTTTAAGGCCGGCGATATTGAAGGACTTGCTGGGGGCAATGAACGTGATGGTGCGCCGGGCGATTTCGGGATCAAGAGAGGCGATGGGAATATGCCGCGATTCACTGTAAATCAAATCGGCGTGAATTTCGTCAGCCAGGATGATGAGATCATGCTCCAACGCGAGGTTGGCCAGACCTTCCAGCTCCTCACGGGTAAAGACTCGGCCCGTGGGGTTCTGGGGATTACAGAGCAGATAAAGCCGCGATCGTTCCGTGATGGCCTGGGAGAGTCTTTCCGGGTTCAAAAGATAACGGCCACTTTCATCTTGTTCCAAAGGGACATCTTGTTTCTGAAAATCGCCATGGCGAACAATGTCGAAGAAAGGGGCATAGACCGGCGTTTGCAAGAGAACGCCATCGCCCGGCCGGGCTGTGCTTTGCGCGGCCAGATTCATACCAGACACCACATCGGGCAGAAAAAGAAGCCAGTCAGGCCTGATCTTCCACCCATAGCGGCGTTCTACCCAGGCCACCACCGCGTCTCGCAGAGTGGGGCTTTCGAAATGATAGCCGAAAACCCCGTGGGCCACGCGTTTTTGCAAAGCCGCAATGACCTGGGGAGGCGCCATAAAGTCGATATCTGCCACCCACATGGGCAGCACATCTTCGGGGTAACGCCATTTGATGCTGTCGGTATGGCGACGCTGGACAGGGGTGTCGAAGTCGTAGTTGGGCATGAAAATGGGCTCCTGTTTTGTAAATAGGATTCGGATCAGGATTAGGATTGAGGATCGTCAGGACAACGTTGAGCGAGGCAACAATGGGAGTGTTCAGTGTTCAGTAGTTGAACATAAGACCATCTGCGGAAATCTGCGAAGCATCTGCGTGTATCTGCGTTCCCATTTTCCTCGGTATCGGCGCGGGCGGGCCAGCCGTTGGACTGTTTTGAAAATAGAGCCACGAAGGCTCGAAGGTAGGAAGAGACGAAGAGAGTAATCAGTCATCAGTGTTCAGTAATTAAACATAAAAAGCCGTCTGTAAAAATCTGCGTTGCGAAGGATCTGCGCAAATCTGCGTTCTCTTCACCTGCACAACCTGCTACTTGCAAACCTGCCTGGCGGTCTTTGCAACCCTTCGGTAAGGTTCTTCCCTTCGTTCAGGACGAGTTCGGGGTAGGACGCGTTCAGCAAGCAATGTATTGTACCAGAATTTGGTCCGATGGCGATATCATAGCCAGTGCCGGGAGATTCTGAATTGACGCAACATCCACGTTCTGGTAGACTGTCCCGTAAGTAAAGTAATCAGTGATCAGTCATCAGTAATCAGTTGCGGGGCTAGCCGGATTCATCCGGCGCCGTTTTATAGCCCGGCGACTTCATCGCCGGGCGGGCGGCGGCTGGCGCACTCCCTGATGGCATTCCGTATGCCACAGGCTCGCATCGTCACCCAACACCGGGGGATAATTCCCCCGGCTAAAAAACAGCGCCCCTGCGGGGCTTAGCCGGATTCATTCGGCGCCGTTTTATAGCCCGGCGACTTCATGATGCTGTTGGCAAACCTCAAGCAGGTTGCCGAGCAATCCGGTAGGAGCGGGGATCCGGCCGATTGGCCCCCACCCCTGCCCCTCCCCCGCCAGCGGGGGAGGGGTGATCGCCCGGAACGGAGGGGCTACGTAAGACTCATCTCCTCCTGCAGAAGCGGTCGAGAGG
>JALWZT010000356.1 GCA_027002405.1 Anaerolineae bacterium
TCGTATTCCGTATTGCGTATTGCGTAACGACTGGACGGAATACGGAATACGCAATACGAACCTTTGCCGACTCGCCCAACGTCGGCCTGGCGATCCTTCCGCAGCCGACGATCATGCTATTTTCAAAACAGTCACCACGAACGGCAGTTCGCCGATACGAATGAAAACGTCTCGCGGCCAGGGCGGCGGACCGTGAAACGTGATGCGTGATGCGTAAGGCTCTCACGTTTTACGTTTCACGCATCACGCCCGTTGTCGTCTCGCTCAACGTAGGCCTGGCGATCTTAATCCTAATCCTGATCCGAATCCTATTTACATAGCAGCATCACCCTACGCCCTGGGAAGCGAAGCGAGGTTTCAGACCGAAGATGGGGATGGCGATCACGCCCGCGAGGACGGCCATCAACCCCGCCAGCAAGAAGACATGGCGCACGCCTACGATCTCGGCCAGGACGCCCGCCAGGGCCATGGAAGTGATATTGGCCGCGCCCACCATGGTCTGCAGGGCCGACCCAATACGCCCGCGCAATGCGTCGCTGACCAGGGTTTGGGTAAGGGTGGCAATGGCTGCGTTCACGGGCGTTACCACCAGCCCGATGGGGAAAAGCAGCAGCATGATATGCCATACCTGGGTAACCAGAGCAATGAGTGCCACGCCCAGGCCCAGGGCAGCCAGGCCCAGACTGATGATGCGGGTGGGTTGCAGGCGGGCAGCCAGGGCCGCGGTCAGGGTCCCGCCCAGCACCATGCCCGCCACCTGCGCCGCCTGGATAGCTCCAAACCAGGTCTCGGGCAGCTTCAGCTCGTTCACCAACAGGGGGACGAAGAGCACATTGACCGCTCCCAAGCCCAACATGACGATACCCGCGGAAACGAGCACGCCAATGAGGATGCGCGAGGTGAAAATGACACGCATGCCCGCCATCAATTCCGAAAAGATGGCATGAGCGGTGGCGCCAGCCTGCGGGCGCAGCCCCGGTGGCGCAACCACACGCCAGGTAAAGAGGGCGGAAATGAAAAAGGTGAGGGCATCGATGATGAAGATGATAGCGAACTCGTTCCACAACCCGATGATCACCCCCGCGCTGGCCGTGCCCAACAGACTGAAGAAAATGCGGCTGGTCTGGGAGATGGAGTTGGCCGCCAGAAGTTCCTCCCCGTCCACCACATTGGCCAGCAAGGCCAGGCGGGCCGGAGAAAAGAACACGCCCACGGTGGCCTGCACCAGGGTCAGGGTGTATAAAATCCACACATCGCCGGGGTCCCGCACCAAGATCAGGCCCAGCACGACGATGCCCCGCAGGAGGTCCGAGACAATCATGGTCACCTTGCGGTTCCAGCGGTCGACAAACACCCCGGCCAGCAGCCCAATGGTCACCTGGGGCAGGGCCATGAGGACGGCTACCGTGGCCAGGGCGGCCGTGGACCCGGTGAGACGATTGATGAGGATGAGCAACGCCAGACTTGTAAGGCTGTCCCCATAATTGGAGATGACCTGTCCCAGCCAAAGCCAGCGAAAATCCCTGTTGCGCAGCAAGTCCCGGAGCCCGGGTTTTTCCCTGATGGGTTCAGACATGAGTGGATGCTCCTGTTGGGTTGGTCAATAAAGCCACGAGAGCCCCCTCCGGCTCCCTTTGCGTGCGGGGAGAGGCGAAGGCATGAAGAAAGGAATCAGTGATCAGTTATCAGTAATCAGTAATCAGTGGGAATCTGCGTTCTCGTCTGTCTCGTCGCGGGCGCGGTCGTTGTTCGCCGGCTTATTCCGTCTGGGGTGCAGTGGGGTAGATGGCCACCAGCAGGCCCGTGAGAATCGAGGCATCATCGGCGGGCTTTTGCGGCAGGGTCTCGAATTCTTCCAGCAGCTCCTGAAGCCGTTGCTGGAATGCCTGATACTGGTCGGGGGTGAGATAAGCGAGGGCGTGCGCGAGGTAGATGGCCTTGGGCTCCGAGGTAGGAATGCGTAGATCGATGACCCCCTCTTGCACGCCGCGCAAAATTTCCTTTTCCCCCGCGCCCAAGGTGCTCTCCAGCAGGACCTCCAGCACCGGATCTTGCTCTCCCCTTGCAGCCAGCAACTTCCGGTCCACATGAAAACCCCGGGCCGCCAGCCGGTAACGTTTTTCCATAATGCCCGAAACCATGCGCGTCTCCACCACCCGGATGATACCATGCTGCTCCAACTGGTTGACATGATAGTAGAGCCGAGAAGGGGGCATGTCCAGCTCTCGGGCCATTTCTTTTACCGTGCGGGCCTCTTCAGCCATCAACTGCATGAGCTTTTGTCGAAAGGGGGTGGAGACGGCTTTCAGGGTTTCCAGATCGGAGATAACGAAAACCTCGGCGATGTCGTTTGGATCGCGCTGTTTGTTCATATGGATTTTATCGTTCAAAATTTCTTGAATGATTGAATGTATTTTACCACAGAAAAGAGGGCCTGTCAATAGCCCGGACATCTGAGGGTGCGTCCCAGACATGTAGTGTCATCTGGCATGAGACCCCGGAGTCCGAGCCCACCCGGTGATGAAGTCTAGTGCCGCGGGGGCGCTGTTTCTTCTGCTCGGAGCGAAACCTCCGAGCTACGAATGCGAAGCCCTGCGGGCTGGCCATGGGAGCCCCCAAGGGGCTTTGCACGCCTAGTCCGAGACCTTGAAGGGTCTCCCAGACCTTCAAGGTCTTTGACGCCCACCCGGCGATGAAGTGATGCTGTTGGCTTACTTCGGTACGCTGAGGATACCCCCTCCCGACCGTTTCCCCAAGAGAGGATAGGTCTTACGTAGCCCCTCCGTTCCGGGCGATCACCCCTCCCCCGCGAGCGGGGGAAGGGCAGGGGTGGGGGCCCATCGGCCGGATCACCGCCCCTGCTGGATTGTTCGGCACCCTGCTTGAGGTTTGCCAACAACCTCGTTCAGCCTCGAGCGCTCCAGACAAAAATGATACCGATTCTGCTACCATTTTGCCATTAAGAAGTCCATTTGCTCAAACCAGTCAGGCTAAGTATACTGATAAAGTATTGGAGCCTGTTCAAATTGGCTGTATGGGTTGTCCTCATCTTTCTTCTAGCGTGCATTTCATCAGCATCTCTTATCATGGCCTCCATCTATCCAGAACACCTTCCTGAATATGTCCTTCAAGACCCACGACGGAATGCTGAACGCAAAGTATATGATGCCCTGGCTACGCTGCCTAGGTCTTATTCGGTGTATTACAGTGTCGCCTGGCTGAATCGGGTTTATGGCGAGGTGAAGGATGGGGAAGCAGATTTCATCATCGCTCATCCCGATCTGGGGATATTGGTGCTGGAAGTGAAGGGAGGCGGCATCAGATATGATGCAAATCAAGATAGATGGAGCTCAATTGATCGGGATGGTAATGAACATGTGATCAAAAATCCAGTACAACAGGCACGGGATGGGAAATATGCGTTGATTGCCAAGTTAAAGGAACTGCCAGGATGGCAGGGGCGCTGGATCACCATCGGACACGGAGTTGTGTTCCCTGATATCTCCGCAGCAAAACTGCCTATCAGGCCCGACATGCCCAGGGAGATCATTATTGATAGAGAACAACTCCTAAATCCATCCGCGGCAATTAGGAATTTGTTCGAGTATTGGCAGGGAGAAAATCAGCATCCAAGGGGGCCCGGGCCAGATGGAATGCGGTTACTCAATGAATTATTAGCCCGTTCTTTCACAATTCGCACGCGGTTGGGTGTCGAACTGGACTATGAGGATGCACGCATTATCCAGTTAACCGAATCTCAAATGAAAATCCTGGATTTTCTTTCATTTCAGCGACGAGCAGCTATTCAGGGTTGTGCAGGATCGGGCAAAACGATGCTAGCACTGGAAAAAGCCAGACGACTGGCGAATGAAGGCTTCGATGTGCTTCTGACCTGTTTCAACGTGGCCCTAGCCGAGTATCTGGATAAACGGGCGCCTGACAATGTGGATGTGTACCATTTTCATGGGCTTTGTGAAGAGATGATTAATGAGGCCGGGATCCGCGCAGCACCCCCGAAAGATCAGCGGGAATATTACGATTACTTCTTGCCCGACATGCTTCTCGACGCCATCGATGTGCTGGGACCTCGGTATGACGCCATCATCGTGGACGAAGGCCAGGATTTCAAAGAGGATTGGTGGTTGGCGCTGCAAGAGTTACTGAGAGATCAAGAAAATGGCATTTTTTACGTTTTCTTTGATGACAATCAGAACCTGTATCGCGGCGCCGATCACATTCCTGGCATCATCGACTCCCCGCCCTTCACCCTGACTGACAATTGTCGTAACACTCAGGAGATTCATCATCTGGTAGCCCGTTTTCACCCCAATGGCGCCAAGATCGGCTGTATCGGCCCGCGAGGACGCCCCCCAAAATGGATCCCCTATGATTCCCATCGGCAATTGCAAGACCTGGTTCGGCGAACACTTTATCATCTTGTACATGAAGAAGAGGTGGCTGTCCAGGATATCGTTATCCTTACCCCCAAAGCGGAACGTCGTTCCGTTTTTAAAGAAGGAATGCCTTTGGGGAACTTTACTATTACCCGGAAACCCTTTCCCGAGGAGGAAAACAGCATCTGGGTTACCACCATCCATGCTTTCAAAGGATTGGAGCGCAGGGTGGTGCTACTTGCGGAACTTGACCCTTGGGCCAGTAGGAAACTGGAAAGGCTTCTGTATGTGGGAGCTTCTCGAGCGCGAACGCACCTTATCATCTTTTACAACCATCGACTGGACCCCGTGACATTGCAGGAAGTTATCCCCGATGGCCGGTAATCCAAAAGATATCTCCCAACAATTATCACCGATGTAACATGCCTACCTTTCAAAAACTCGATCCATCTCCATCCCGCGCGATTGATCAGTGGGAGGTTTTCCTCGCCCCCTTGTTCGAGGATATCCATCTGCTGGGGGAGCTTCCCCTGAACAACACTCAGCGTAAAGAACGGGCCAACTGATCCGACGCCTCGTTAAGCAGCATGGTCTCACCCAAGCCACGCGTCTGCTGAAGAATCGCTATCCTCGCGTCTTCCTCACCTATCTGGCCCTGACCGCAGCCCGCAATGAGGAGCGCGGTTTCTGGGATGTGGTGGCCAAAGAGGAAGTAGTGAAGGCGAATCCCATGGCGCCATTGGTCGACCTCCGTCGACCGGACGACTGGACGGCGACAAAAGGGGTCGCCGAAGGGTGACCCTTGGCGCGAAGCGCCTCCATAGGCACGAGTTTACTCGGCAAGTGTTGCGGCAAAAAAGGCAATCCTGTAATCCTGGCAATGCTTGCAACGAAAGGCCCAATCGCATCCCGCCATGGACGCGAGGGAAATGGAACTCAGCCAGATCCCATGGATTGGGCCAATCCCAGCCGAACTGAAGATGCCGGGAAAACGTGGTAACCATGTGGCGAAGCCGAGAGGGGATGGGATGGGCCAGATGGGCCTCGATATCGGCGAGATCCGATTCTGAAGCGGGAGGAGCAATTTCCAGAGGGATGATCGTCCCACCTTGGTGCCAGCAAGCTGTCAAGGCATCACACCAATGTTCAACCCACACGATGTAAGGTTCTACGGAAGGCAGGTCGCCGAGGAACGCCTTTTTCGAGGCATGTTGGGGGTGGAACACATGCCGCTGGGGTGGCTTGCGAAAAGGCAACTTCATGGTGGTCACGTATTGGACTTATTTCAACCCGGAATGCACGAAGCTCTGGATGAACTGACGCTGGAAGATGAGAAAGGCGATGAACAGGGGAGCGACAACCAACAGGGTGGCCGCGGTGAGCAAAGACCATTGGGCACCGATCTCGCCCAATTGGGTGAAGCGCACCAGGCCCGCGGTGAGAGGCCGGCTCTTGTCGCTGTTGGTGACCACCAGCGGCCACAGGAACTCGTTCCAGTGCCAGACGACGGAGGAAAGCCCGAACGCCACCAGCATGGAGCGGGAGGGAGGGAGGTAAATGTGCCACAGAAGCTGGCGCCAGTTGCAACCGTCGATGATCCCGGCATCCACCAGGTCCCGGGGCACTTCCAAAAAGGCCTGACGCATGAGAAAGGTGCCAAAGGCCGACCCGAAGTAGGGGATGGCAATGGCCAGACGGGTGTCGAACAGGCCCAACGCTCGGATGGTGCCGAAGTTGGGGGCCAGCAGGGCCGTGGTGGGGATCATCAATTGCAAAAGGATGAAGAAGAGCAGGAGTTTCTTGCCCATGAATCGGTAGTGGGCAAACGCGAATCCGGCCAGAGTGATGGTGACGAGCTGGACGCCCAGGATCATCGTCACAATGATGATGGTGTTCATGTAATACACATCAAAGGGCGCCAGAGAGACGGCCCGGACGTAGTTTTCCAGAGTGAGATGGCTGCCGAACCACACATCGCCCCGGCCCAGGGGCTCGGACGCGGGCCGGGTGGAGGCGATGAAAGCCCAAATCACGGGCGCGGCCCACAGCAACGCCAGCAGGCCGGTAAGCATCAGCACCAGCCCATATCCCAGTTTGGCCCAGAACCCGCGCGGGGAAACAGCATCAGGCATAATCACCCTCCTTGCGTTCGGAGAGGAAGAAATTCGTGACCGTGAACAGAAGCAGAAAAGCGATGAGGATGACGGTCAGCGCGGCGGCCCGACCCACGTCCTGGTTCTCGAACCGCACCTGCCACAGGTAGTAGAGCAGCACCGTGCTGGCCCGGCTGGGTCCCCCCTTGGTCAGCACGAAGATATGATCGACCATCTGAAAAGCGCCGATGAAGGCAATGGTGGAGACAAAGAGGGTGGTGCGTCGCAGCAGGGGCAGGGTGATGCGCCACATCATCTGCCACCCGTTGGCCCCATCCAGCACCGCGGCCTCGTACACGTCCGTGGGCAGGCTCTGCATCCCCGCCAGGTAGAAAATCATGTAATACCCCGCGTTCTTCCAGATGGCCACAATCATGATGGCAATGAGCGCCAGATCGGGATTGCCCGTCCAGTTCTGCGGGCCCGAGTAGCCGAACCGCTGTAAAAAGGTGTTCCACAACCCGTAATCGGGCGTGAAGAAGAACATCCAGATGGTGGCCGCGCTGACCATGGGCAGGATGGTAGGTTGGAAGAAGGCCAGTCGGGCCAGACCAATGCCCCGGATGGCCCGGTTGATGAGCATGGCGAAGAGAAAGCCCAGAATGATGCTAACGGGCGCGGTGACCAGCACGTAGATGAGGGTGTTTTTCAGCACCAGCAGGAAGCGATCATCGGAAAACAGCGCCGTGTAATTGCCCAAGCCAATGAACGTGGGCTCCCGGAATTTGGCGATGTTCAATCGCTGACGAAAGAAGCTCTGGTAGAAGGCCAGGATCGTGGGCCAGGCCGTGAACATGGCCACGAAAAAGAACGTGGGTAGGATGAGCAGGTAGGGGAGGATGGGCTCACGGCGCCGGCGTCGGCCAGGGGGCTGGGTTGTGGTCGTCATGGGCGACTCCTGTAAAGAAAGACGCGTCGCAACTGCCAGCAGAATCATGTCCCACGCCAAGACGCAGACATGCAAAGGGAATCAGGTGGCAGGTGGCAGTGTGATCTGGACCACTTGCCACTTGCAAACCTGCATACTTGCAAACCTAACTCAGCGCCTTGGCGACTTTGCGTGAGATCGGCTTTTGGATTCCGGCTTGTCCAGGTTTGGGGGTATTGACCTGCTTCAGTTGCGACGCACCTAGGGGCGATGGACGATCAGTCGCGGAAAGGCGCGAGGGCCTCATCCGCGGCTTTCTGGGCCGCGGCCATGGCGTCGGCCGGGCTCATTTCGCCATTGTAGGCTTTTTGCAAGTAATCGTGGAAGATGTTGCGCACTTCGCCCAGGTTCTGCACCGAGAACTCCTTGCCCGCGTATTGGAGCGCGTCCCGGGTCGCCGCGGCCTGCGGGGTTTTGGCAATGTAATCCTTCATGGCCTGGGTCTCGTAGGCGCTCTGGCGGGTGGCGATGTAACCGGTGTGGATGCTGAAGTCCGCCGCGTTCTCGGGCCGGCTGAGGAATTCGATGAACTTCCAGGCTGCGTCTTGCTGCTCCTTGGGCACATCCTTGAAAATATAGAGATTGCCGCCACCGGGTACCGTGGCATAGGTCCCTTTCTCATGGCCCGGGATAGGCATGACGCCCACCTCGAAGTCCGCCTGTTCCAGGATGCCGCGCAGGCTGCCCGTGGAATGGACGATCATCGCGGTCTGGCCGCTGGCCAGATCGCTGGGCGCCTGCCCCCACACCGCCTGGACGCCCTCGGGCATGGCCTTGTATTCATGGGAAAGGTCGATGTAGTACTGAACAGCCTCGATGACCTTGGGATGGTCGAAGAACACCTCGGTGGAGGAGTCGCCCACAATGTTCTGACCGTTGCCGATGGCCAGGGGCTGGAACAGCCAGTAAGGCCAGCCCGAAGGCCACTCGATGCCCCAGCGGGTGACGTTGTCGCCATCTCGCACGGTGAGCTTCTGGCCCGCCTGGCCCAGGGCTTCCCAGCTATCGGGCGGTTCGATCCCATTTTCTTTGAACAGATCCGCATTGTAATAAAGCACCACCGCGCTGCGCTGGAAAGGAATGCTCCAGATGGAGCCGTCCTCCGTGCGGGAGTTCTCCAGGAACGCGGGGAAGAAGTCGTTGAGGTAGGCATCACCATCATCCATGCCCTTGATGTACTCGTCCAGGGGCATGATGTAATCGGCGTTGATCAAATCATAGACGTCCACGGCCAGCATGACGGCCAGGGCCGGGGGCTTGCCGCCGCCGTCGATGGTCGTCTGGATGGCGGTTTTCACATCGCCATACCCACCCGAGAACACGGGCTCCACGGTGATGTTGGGATTTTCCTTCTGGAAGGCGTCGATGTAGCCCTTGAGGATATCGGCGATGGGCGCATCCACGGCCACGGGGTAGAAAACCTGGATGGTGACCGCTTCCTGTGCGGGGGCTTCCGTGGGCTTTGGCGCTTCCGTGGGCTGGGCGGGCGCCTCGGTCGGTTGGGCGGGTGCCTGTGTGGGTGGGGGCGCTTCGGTGGCGGGCCCACCGCAACCACTCAGCGTCAGCCCGGCCACGATCAGGATACCAATGACGACGAATGGAAGGCGCTTCTTCATACGATCCTCCTTCGGAGAGAAATGAAGCAACGGCTGGAGCAGCCTTTCTCCTGTCAATCAAAACTCGGCCGCGTCAGCAATTGCGGAACGGAAATGAAACGTCAATTACAAAACTCCCCATAAGTGTAGCCCAACCTCCTTTTCTGCGCAATCCGCGGCGGCTGGCATGAACGGTTGTCTCTGGGTCCTTTTTGTGCCCTTTGTGTTTCTTTATGGTAGACTTTTTCACTTCCACAGTTAATTGCAGCGATACCCTTCCGCTCGCCTCGACACGCTTTCCCGATCTTCACAACTTTGCTATAATCGCGGCTAGAGTTCACGCGGCATATACTTCTATCGCGAGGATAAAAACACTTATGCACACCCGAAGACCCCTTTTCTGGACATGGCTCCTTCTACCCCTGTTGGCCATGATCCTGGTGGCAGGATGCGGGGGCAGAGAAAAACCCCTTCCTACACCCACCCGCACCCCTAAACCCACCTTTACATCCACACCCGAAGGCCAGGTCATCAATGCCCCGCTCTTTCAAAAAGATGTGAGCGCGGCCCCAACCGACGAGGTGGCCATGCTCCCTACAGACACCCCCACGCCACCTCCACCCCCCAC
>JALWZT010000357.1 GCA_027002405.1 Anaerolineae bacterium
GTTTTGGGGCGGGCCGGGCGTTTGGCCAGATGCTGCATCAACTGGGCCGAAACCATGGCATTGGCTCGGGTGTTGTATTCCACATCCACCGCGATGTTGATAAGGCCACTAAGGATGTAAAGTTGAATGAAAGTGAGAATGCCTATGGGCAGCACCAGCATAGCCCCGCTCCAGGGGGGGATGGCATATACACCAAAATTCAATATCTGAATGGAATAATTCTGGAACCAAAACCATACAGAAAATGCTATACTGGCAATGAGTACCACCCAAGCGATGATCTCGAAGAGCAAGGCCAAAAAACGTAAGCCTATGTATTTGCGCTTGACATTCATGGGGTGCTCCTTGGAAATAGAGGCGGATGCCAGGCGCGTGCATGGTGTGTCACGGCCTGGCGTGGGTGTCGGGGGAGGGAGTTAGTGCGGAAATTCAAAGGTCACTTCGCCATCCACACGAGCCAGCGCCGGGAGCAAGGTTTTGACCAGCTCCCGTTGTGTCTCGTACTGAGGCATGAAATAGAGCTGGGCATACAGGTCCGCGGCCCGGTTCAGATATTCGTCATTCCAAACAATAGAAGGCAATTGCTCGTCGTTGATCCAGAAGATCAAGCCTCGAGGGGTTGTTTGAATGGTGATCTTGTAAATGCCCGCCTCTTTGAGCCTGGCCATGGTTTCGGGAGACAAGCCGATATTTCGTAGCCCGGACAACCCCGCGTTGGCCATGTCTTCCGTAGAAATCCCCATGATGGAAGGGATGCCTCGTTGATCAAAGACCACCCGGGCCTTGACCACGGCCATGGGTTCTACATCTTGGGCTTCGACCGTTTCGATGGGCGCGTTGAGGTCCCGCAAGGGGATCTCCTCAGCCGAAGGCTGCAAGGGGAATCGCAGCACCACATCCAGGCCTGTGTGCTGAATAAAGGGAATCAGAAAACGTAAAACAGTCTGGAATTGGGGATTGATGGCACCCAGCTTGGACATGAGCGCGGTCATAGTGCCCAGCTCTTGCGCGCTCCATCCCAAATGAGGCATGAGCACGCCATTGACAAACACATAGATGCCATCATCTTTTTGCACCAATTCAATGTGTTGGACATTGGCCTGGGTGAACCAGTTGACCACCTGAGGATTTAAGGCAAACTGAGACACATCCACGCCCAGCAGGGCCAACAATTCAGGGCTCAGCCCGGCTACGGTGGGCATCCCATTTTCATCAACATCCACCACCAGGCGCGGCAAAGCCAACACAAAATCCGCGTTCTTGTCTTGTACAGGCACAGGTTCACCGCCACAAGCCGCCAGTATCATCCCCGACAAGAGCAATACGAACGCGAGAAGCAAGGTTTTTTTGAGGAGTGACATGGGGGAATACCTCCAGGAGTGGGACAATCAACAAAAGGGGCAATTTTATGTATCCTGTATTATGCCGGAAAAAAGGTTTCCATGCAAATAAGACGAGAAAGCCCCATAAGAGTTACGCGAGAGGAGGTATCCCCTGGCAGCATAAGACCTTGATGCTTTCCACCTACGGCTGGGGCGCGGGGATGTCGGCGCGCCCCAGCTTGATGAGGGTGAATTTAGAGGGTGATGGACGCGCCCAGAACTTCCAGGAATTTGCCGATCCATTCAGGATGGGCAGGCCAGGCCGGCGCCGTCACCAGGTTGCCATCGACCACAGCTTTGTGCACGGGGACTTCCACATATTCCCCGCCCGCGTTGGCCACATCGGGCCCTACCGCGGGATAAGCGGTGAGTTTGCGTCCTTTCAGCACCCCGGCCGCGGCCAAAATCTGGGCACCATGGCAGATGGCAGCCACAGGCTTGTTGGCCTCGAAGAAATGACGGGCGATCTCCAGGACCCGAGGGTTCAGGCGGATGTATTCGGGCGCGCGGCCTCCGGGGATAACCAGACCGTCGTAGTCTTCCGGGTTGATTTTGTCGAAAGTGGCGTTGAGGGTGAAGTTGTGGCCCCGTTTTTCGCTGTAGGTCTGATCCCCTTCAAAATCATGGATCGCGGTGCGGACAAACTCGCCTGCTTTTTTATCGGGGCAAACCGCATGGACCGTATACCCTACCGCGGCCAGGGCCTGGAAGGGCACCATCACTTCGTAGTCTTCGACATAAT
This sequence comes from Anaerolineae bacterium, assembly GCA_027002405.1. Lineage (GTDB taxonomy): Bacteria > Chloroflexota > Anaerolineae > J102 > J102 > M2005. Next base: position 2,125 of record JALWZT010000357.1, read on the forward strand.
CGCCGACCAAAAACAACAGCTTCTTTGCCATGGGATACCTCCTTGAGAGAAGATGGGTGGGAGAAAAGGGCGGGGGAGTGTTCAGTGTTCGGTAATCAGTCGCCATGAGCGTTGGCGCACCGCATCACGATGAAAATGGGAAGGCAGGTGGCAAGTTGCAGGTAGCAAGTGGCACGTGGCAGGTGGCAGGTGGAGGGAACGCAGATTTGCGCAGATGCAACGCAGATTGACGCAAATGTTCGTCATGCTGAGCGACCGAAGTGGCGTCTGCCACGCCCGCCTGGCGATGAAGATACTCGGAGCTAAACTCCGAGCTACAGATACGAAGCCCTGCGGGCTGGCGACGAGAGCCCCGAAGGGGCGCTGTTTTTTAGCCGGGGGAATTATCCCCCGGTGTTGGGTGACGACGCGAGCCTGTGGCATACAGAATGCCATCAGGGGGTGCGTCAACCGCCGCCCGCCCGGCGATGAAGTCGCCGGGCTATAAAACGGCGCCGGATGAATCCGGCTACTGCCGTAGGGGCGCTGTTTCTTCTACTCGGAGCTAAACCTCCGAGCTACAGATACGAAGCCCTGCGGGCTGGCGACGAGAGTGCTACTGAACACTGATTACTGATGACTGATCACTGATGACTCCTGCTCGCGCCTAACCTCGGCCTGATAATCCTCAATCCTAATCCTAATCCTAATCCTAATCCTGCTTCCATAGCAACCAAAGGTTATTATAAAGGACCGGGGAGAGATCGTCAATGAGGGTTCTATCCACGTTACGCCTGCAAGAGTCGGGCCAGGGTCTTGTGGGCCAGGATGTGGCTGCTGATGACGCCCACCACTGCGTCCTTTTCCACCACAGGCATGGCCGTGATCTCATGGGTTTCCAGCAGCTCCAAAACCTCGGGAATGGTGGCTTCGGGGCTCACGGTAATGACTTCTCGGCTCATGATCTGGGAAACAGGCAGGTTCTGATTCAAGCCCTGGGCGATGGCATGGGTGATGTCCCAATCGGTGACCACGCCCAGCAGTTGGTCCTCCTGCACCACGGCCAGCATTTCGTTGGGATCATCCACCAGCAACTGGGCTGCTTGCCGCAGGCTCATCTCCGGCCCGATGAGGGTGAGGGGCTCCATGATAAACCGAATGGGGCGGAAGCGTTCTCGGGCGGTGATGCGGGTGATGCTGATCTGTTCCGCAGCCTCCAAAGGCAACATGTCGGGGTCGGCCACCAGGAAATCCACCAGTTCCCGCATGTTGCGACGGATGACCTCTTCCCGTTTCCGGATGCCCGCTTCCAGCCGCCGGGCCGCGAGCTCGGCCAGGGCCGAGGCGTGGGCTTGCAACCATTGTTCCACCGCGTCCGCGTCGCCCAAAATCTCCCGGGGGAAGCGGAGATATTCCGGGGTTTTGATCAGGTGTTCCTGCGCAGCAAAGATGACCCCACCCGAGTTGACCAGGAAATCGGTGGCAATGACCACCCCCTTTTGCCAATAGACGATGCGCTCCATGCGCAGCCGTGCGGCCCGTCGGGCCGGGTCTGGGGAATAAGTGTTGGCCCCTTCCACGATCATGCTCCAGCGCCCCATGCGGTCCACGGTCATGGAAGGATGCCTGTCGGGGTCCACATCCAGGTAACGGGCCACGGGCGCGGCGGGCACGAAGCAGAAGCCATCCTCTCGCAGCAGGTCGTTGGGCGCGTTGGCGAACTTGGTGGGCGGGTGAGGGGAGCGCTGATTGATCAAGTGGTTGAGAAAATGGGCGAATGTCACCAGTCCCCGGTTGTCCCGTAGGGCCAGCAGGGTATCCACAGGCAATCCCTTTTGGCAATAGAGATACCCGTGGGCATCGCTGATGCCTGCGATCTTGGGAGGCGGGTCCATCCGGGAAAGCATCTCGGCCACGTGGGCGCCAACGGCCCCGAACCCTTGAATGAGCACGGTCATGGCTTCTCGTTCGGGGACCTGCATGCCGCGGAATTGGGGCAGGGCTTTAAGCCGGGGCATTTGCTCTAGAAGAGCGTCAATGGCAATGACCACGCCGCCCGCAGCCGCGCCCAGCTCATCGATGCGATTACCTCCCATATCCACCGGCTTGGAAAGCGCGCTGTCGATACCGTTTTCAATGGCGATGATCTTCATGTCCGCATCGTTGGTGCCCACATCGGGGCCGGGCAGGTAGATATGGCGATAACGGCCGATGAGATGGGCAAAACGTCGGACGATCTCCCGGTGCTCTTCTTCGTTAATAGGCTTTTCGGGCGCGACGATGCCCGCCTTACCGCCCCCGTAGGGCAAGTCCGCGGCCGCGTTTTTCAATGTCATGCCCCGGGCCAGATTGAAGATGGTGGAGGGCGTCACGTCCGGGAGCATGCGAATCCCGCCCATGGAAGGACGGCCCATGGCCAGGTTATCCACCACCAGGTACCCCCCCACTTCCAGGTCTTCTCGTTCATCCCACATGCACACCACCAGATGCGGGCCTAATTTATCGGGTTGAATCCCCAGGCGATTCAAGCGATCCACATCATTGATCCGGAACTCCATGAACGCGAGGGGGCCATCATGGCGCAGGCGATTGCGCCAGGTCTGAGCAGGGAGCACCTCACGCAGAAAGGCTTCCATTTGTTTGGGGATCATCGTCGATCACCTCCTATGGGATTGGTATTGGATATGGGTATTTAAATCGTCCTGAGACAAGGAATATGGGGCCAGAGGGGCAGAAGGGCAGAGGGCCCTGAACACTGACACTCCCATTGTCGCCTTGCTCAACGTTGTCCTGACGATCCTCAATCCTAACCCTGATCCGAATCCTATTTACAAAGCAGTCGCCACGCGCGGCTGCGCGCCGATACGGACGAAAACGCCTCGCGGCCAGGTTGGCGCGGGAAGCCAAGTACGTGATGCGTAATGCGTGATGCGTAATGAGCTCACGTTTTACGTTTCACGCATCACGCCCGTTGTCGTCTCGCTCAACGTAGGCCTGGCGATCTTAATCCTAATCCTGATCCGAATCCTATTTACATAGCAGGCGCCACGAACGACTATTCGTCGATACCGATGAAAACGCCTCGCTGCCACGTTGGCGCGGGAAGCCAATGCCGTAATACGTAATGCGTGATGCGTAAGGCTCTCACGTTTTACGTTTCACGCATCACGCCCGTTGTCGTCTCGCTCAACGTAGGCCTGGCGATCTTAATCCTAATCCTGATCCGAATCCTATTTACATAGCAGCCGGACAAAGGTCATGCAGCGGACAGCGCGCGCAGTCGGGCTTGCGGGCCTTGCAAATGCGGCGACCGTGAAAGATCACCAGATGGGAAAAATCGATCCACGCTTCCCGCGGCACCAGGGCCATCAGGTCTTTTTCGATCTTCTTGGGGTCCGTCTCTTGCGTAAGCCCAAGACGCCCGGCAATGCGCTTCACATGGGTATCCACGACGACGCCCTCCGCGATCTGAAACCCCACGCCCAGGACCACATTCGCGGTCTTGCGAGCCACACCGGGCAGATCCAACAGCCGGGCCATATCGGGCGGGACCTGGCCGTCGTAGTCGTAAGCCACACGATGCGCGGCTTCCTGCAGAAACCGGGCTTTGTTACGATAGAAGCCGGTGGGGCGAATGATGGCCTCGATCTCAGCCCGGTCCGCCTGGGCCATGGCTTCGGGGGTGGGGAAGCGCTGGAACAGGATGGGGGTGACTTGATTCACCCGCTCATCAGTGCATTGGGCCGAAAGAATGGTCGCCACCAGCAATTGCCAGGGGTCCTGGTGGATGAGCTCACAACGGGCGTCGGGGTAGGTCTGGCGTAAGCGACGGATGATCTCATGAATCCGAGCTTGAGGCGGCGATGAAGGGGTGAGCATAGGGATATTGTAACATTTGTTTCGTAAATAAAGTAATCAGTTATCAGTGATCCGTGAAAATCTGCGTCCTCTTTTCCGGGGTATCGGCGCCTGCCGTTCGTGGCGACTGTTCCAGGAGACTCGAATACCCAATATCCAATACCCAATACCCAAATCCAGGCGCCTTGCGTGAATCCCCCATCATTGCTACAATCGTATGGTCATCTCTCAGGAAGCCCGCCGCCTCTCCCGCCCCAACCCCTTTCATATGTCTACCCACAGTCCTTCCCCTTTGCCCCGACGGGCGTTTTTGGTTCAGATCGCGGCCATGGCCGCGCGGCCTCTGGTTATCCCTCATCCGGGCAGGGCGTCTCCTCCCCCCATCCCCACGCGGGCACCTCAAGAAGCCTCGGATGTGGATCTGGGGGTCCTGGCCCTGAATCGTATGGCCTTCGGCCCCCGGCCCGGGGACCTGGACGCCTTTCGCGCGTTGGGGCCAACCCCCCAGGCCCGGCTGGAGGCCCTGGTCGAACAACAATTGCATCCCGAAGCCATCGATGACACCGCGCTAGAGACCCGATTGCAAGGGCTTTCCTATGAGACGTTGCAGAAGTCTTTGGAGCAACTGTGGGCGGACCATATGCTCAGCCAGGACGATGACGTGCATTATCGCCCGGCCTGGGAAGCTTCGGCCGCGACCTGGCAGCGCATCCTGTACAGTCGGCGGCAGTTGTTGGAAGTCATGGTGAGCTTCTGGCACAATCATTTCAGTGTGTTCCTGTGGCAATGGGAGGTCGCACCGGTCTTTGTCCATTATGACCGGGATGTCATCCGCACCCACGCGCTGGGGAATTTCCGCCAGATGCTGGAGGCCGTGGCGACCAGCACAGCCATGCTTTATTACCTGGACAACTTCAGCAATTCCCGAGCCGGGCCCAATGAGAATTATGCCCGGGAACTGCTGGAATTGCATACCCTGGGCGCGGAACATTACCTGGGTGTGCGGGATCAGCGGACAGTGCCCGGTTTCGATGAGGGCATGCCCGTGGGGTATGTGGATGAAGATGTCTACGAAGCCACCCGCTGCTTCACAGGCTGGCGCGTGAACGATAGCGATGACGAGCCAGGGGTCCAGAACACCGGCACCTTTCTCTATTATGACGAATGGCATGATCGCTTTCAGAAGACCTTTTTAGGCCATCATATCCCCTCGGACCAGGCCCCCATGAAGGATGGGCGGGATGTGCTCGATCTCCTGGCCGCGCACCCGGGCGTGGGGGAGTTTATCGCCCGTAAACTGTGCCGCCTTTTCGTGGCTGACGATCCCCCTGCGGACCTGGTGGCCCAGGCCGCGGCGGTGTTTACGGCCCAGCGGCATGCACCGGATCAAATCCGGCAGGTGTTGCGGGTAATTTTGCTTTCCGATGCATTTCAACAAAGCTGGGGGCAAAAGTTCAAGCGACCTTTGGAATTCACGGCCAGTGCCTTGCGGGCATTGAACGCGGAGATGGAAGATATGAGCGAAGCTTTCTATTGGATGTATTGGCAAATGGGCCAGCCTTTGTTCAGCCGAACCACGCCCGATGGCTATCCTGATGTGAAAGAAGACTGGCTCACCACCCAGGGGATGTTGCAACGATGGCGCTTCGCGGGCGCGGTGCTCAACAACTGGCTGGATGGGCTCACCGTGGATTTACAGAGTCAAACGCCCGCGGACCTGCGCACCCCCATCGCTTTGGTGGATTTCTGGTCCCAGCGGTTGTTGGGACGGGCCATGCCCCAGGCCCAACGGCAGGTGGTGGTGGACTTCATGGCCCAGGGACGGAACCCAACCTTTCCTCTCCCGCGTGATGATCTGGCAGAAAGGCTGCCCAGCATGGTGCAGCTCATCCTCATGGCGCCTTCATTCCAATATCGATAATGACCCATCAACCAAACCTTACCCGTCGTCAATTTCTGATAGGCTGTTCTGGGGCCATTGCCGCGCTGGTGGGCTCTCGGCTCACCTCGTTGGCCTTTGCCGCGCCCCAACACGCTGATGGCACCCCCCGGGATGTGCTGTTGGTGGTCTTTTTGCGAGGAGGCGCGGATGGCCTGAGCATGGTGGCCCCCTTGCAGGACCCGGACCGCCAGTACTACGAAATGGCCCGCCCCATGCTACAAATCCCCCTCAGCGGTAAGCACGCCCTCCTGCCTTTAGACGATAATTTTGGACTACACCCCTTTGCCGCGCCGTTCTACGAACTTTACCAGGAAGGCAAGCTGGCCATCATCCACGCCGCGGGGCTGACTTCCAATACCCGAAGTCATTTCGACGCCATGGCCTACATGGAACTGGGCACGCCGGGCCGCAAAACCACCCACACCGGGTGGCTCACCCGTCATCTGGCCACAGCAAACACGACCTCCGGCCGCTCCCTTTTCCCTGTCCTGGCTGCCGGGGGCTCCCAGCCCGATTCTCTGCTGGCCAGCCGTGACACGGTGACCATGTCCACCCCCGACGATTTCTCCCTGATCGCCCACTGGTATTACCGAGACGACCTGCGAGCAGGGCTGCGCCGGCTCTACGCGGGCGAAACGTTTCTGGATCAAGTGGCTCAGGAAACCCTGGATGCCATGGATATCATCGAAACCGTGAACCCAGGGGATTACCAACCCGCGCATGGGGCCCAGTACCCAGAGGGGGACTTTGGGGACAATCTGCAAGTGGTCGCCCAAATCATCAAGCTGGGCCTGGGATTGCAGGTCGCGACCCTGGATTTGGGAGGCTGGGATACCCATGAAGCCCAGGCCTGGGACGTGGAGGGGTATTTTGCCGATCTTTTCCACGAACTGGCCCAAGGTCTGCACGCGTTTTACATGGATCTGGACACAGGAGGCACGGACAATCCGGTGAATCGTTTGACCGTGGTGGTCATGAGCGAGTTCGGTCGCCGGGTGCGCGAGAACGCGTCCCGGGGCACCGATCACGGTCATGGCAATGTCATGTGGGTGTTGGGCGGGCATGTCAATGGCGGTCAGGTCTATGGCTCCTGGCCCGGGCTACACACGGATCAGCTCTACCAGCGGGCGGACCTGGCCATCACCACCGATTACCGCCAGGTGCTCAGTGAAATTCTGATCCGCCGCCTGGGCAATCCCCATCTGGGAACCATTTTCCCAGGCTATACCGGCTACCGCGCCTTGGGCATCGTTCAGGGAGAGGACTTACCCCCCATCTATGGGGACGCGTATCGGGTGTTCTGGCCCCGGTGGATGCGGTGACATAACGGGCATGGTTCACTATAACGAGGAAAATGGGAACGCAGATTTGCGCAGATGCAGCGCAGATTTCCACTGATGTTCGTCATGCTGAGCGAGCGAAGGGAGCGAAGGGAGCGAAGCATCTAGCGAGCGAAGCGAGCGCCATGCCGTGGTTTTTTGCGCTTCGCTAGATTCCTCGGTCGCTTCGCTCCCTCGGAATGACGTCGCAAGGCTCTATTTACGGAACAGTCGCCATGAGCAAGAGCTCACCGCATAACGACGAAAATGGGGCGCAGGTGGCAGGCGAGCATGAGACCTCGGAGGGTCTGCGCAGACCTCCGAGGTCTGGGGCCACCACGCCCGCCCGGCGATGAAGTGAACCTGTTGGCAAACCTCAAGCCGGTTGCCGTGCAATCCGACAGGGGCGGTGATCCGGCCGTTTGGCCCCCACCCCTTGCCCCTCCCCCGCTTGCGGGGGAGGGGCAAGGGG
>JALWZT010000358.1 GCA_027002405.1 Anaerolineae bacterium
ATGAAGTCGCCGGGCTATAAAACGGCGCCGGATGAATCCGGCTAGCCCCGCAACTGATTACTGATAACTGATCACTGATTACTCGTACTCGCGCCTAACCACGGCCTAACAATCCTCAATCCTAATCCTGATCCTATTTACGGAACAGATGATCAGGCGTCCCAAGGAGGAAAGTCATGAATTCCACACCAACGCCCGAAGAACGATCGAGGGCCGCGATGGCCTGGCTCATAGGGGGGCCGCTCACGAGCCGACTCTTCCTGCGCGGGCAGATAGACTCCCGGTTCGTGGCTTTCCAAACTCGCCAGGCCCGGCTTTTCTATACCACGGTGCTCATCACCGGGCTGGTGGCCGTCCTCCTGACCTTGCTCATCTTTGGGGGCCTGATGCTCATATCGGCGTTCTTGATGCTCCTATCCACCGATACCCCTGATACATCTTATCTTCCCGCCATTGCTTTCGGCCTCTTTCTGGCCTCACCCCTGTTGTATGTCATCACCGCGATGATCCTGGCGCTGCTCATCATAGGAGGCGGCCGGATCATAGGCTTTGTGGTGGCGCTTAAGGTGCGGCAGGGACACAACGTACGCCTCCCCTTCTTCGCCCGCAGAGCCGAAAGAAGCCTGGAGGCCGATGGGTGATGCCACCCCTGGAGATCCCAAAATGTCCATCAAGACCTGTTTCCTCGGAATCGCTCTGTTGGCAGCCGTGGTGAGGCTGGGAGGATGCCAGCAGCAAGCGACTCCCTCTCCCATCCCAGCAGCCGTGCCTTTCGTAGAGGTCATCCTGCGCGACGTCCATCCCCTGTGGGGCGGGCGGTTCGTGCGGCTGGGGGCCGATGGCGCCCTCTTCGTGCGCGTGGTCACCCCCGGCGGCAAGATGACCGAACACAGCTCTCGGGTGTCGCCGGAGCAGGTCGCCGAGTTGGCTGCCCTGCTGGAGGCCCACCACTTCAGGGAGATCGAGATTCCCGACCGCCCGGGCCTTCCTGACGAGGCCCGCCCCGAGATCGAGGTGGTGTGGCGGTCCGGAGAGCGCACCGTGGTGGCGAAGTGGGCCGGAGATACTCACCCCGATTTCGATGCCATCTATGCATGGCTGGTTCCATTGGCCGAAACACCATAGGAGGGATGCCAACCATGGGGAAATTCAGATTCATCCTTCTCACCGCAATCCTTTTAGCATTAACCGGGTGCCGGCCCGCGCCTGCGCCCTCCTGCCCCACGCCAATACCGCCATCCTCGCCGAGGGCCATCACCCCGGAGAACGTGGCGCAATTGACCGAAGTCCGTCGTCTAAACGCCGGGGAATATGTGAATCGCGTCGCCTTCGACCCCCAGGGCGACCTCCTGGCCGCGGCCATCCAGGGCAAGGTGCTCTTGTGGCAGGTCTCTGACGGGCGAATGGTACGCACGCTGGAGATGCCCGATGACGAGGTATGGAGCCTGACCTTCAGTCCGGACGGGAGCCTGCTAGCCGCGGGAACCAAAGGTTACCAGGGGGCGGACAACAAAAATCGCAAAAGCAAGGTGCTGATCTGGAAGGTGGCGGACGGCTCCTTGATGCGGGTTTTGGAAGACCCTACCAATGAGGAATCCTTGGGTTACATGGGTTACACCACGGTGACCGACGTGGCCTTCAGCCCCGACGGAACCCTGTTGGCCGCCGTGACCCGGAGGGGAGTGGTGGGGTTGTGGCGGATGGCCGATGGCGCGCTCCTGCATGCCTTCACGCTAGAGCCTTATGGCCGTCCGTCGGTCGTGGCCTTCTCGCCGGATGGCCGGATGCTGGCCGCTGCGTCCGAATTTGGGCAAGACCCCCTCTTGGGGAATCCCACTTTGCCAATATGGCGGGTCACCGATGGCAGCCTGCTCAAGGCGATAAAAGGCCCCCAGCGGCGGACCATTTTCCCCCACTCGCTGGCTTTCAGCCCCGATGGGGCGCTGTTGGGCGTGGGTGGGTTGAAGGGCTGGTATCTGTGGCGGGTGCGTAGCGGGGCGCCGGTGTGTATGCATTGGCTCCGGCCGGACAACCCCAATGAACCGTTGGCGATGACGAGCGTCGCCTTCGACCCCCACTGGGGAGTGGTGGCCGGGGGGATGTTGTACCACGGAGACGTGTTGCTGTGGCGGATGGCGGACGAGGCACGGCTTCGCACGCTAGAGCACAAGGGGAACGACCGGATCAACTGGGTCATCTTCTCCCCCGACGGCTCCCTCCTGGCCGTGGCTCTGCCCGACGGCACGGTGCGGTTGTGGGGGGTGAGATGAAGGGGTGGACGCTCACCAAGTGTCCGACTTCAGTGGGTGAGCACAAAAACGGTAGGTCAACCCGCGCCGATACCGAGGGAAATGGAAACGCAGATTCACACCGATTACTGATTACTGATCACTGATTACTGACCTACGGCAGGGGCTTGCCTGCCCGGACCAGCACGCGGCGGGCGGCTTTGATCATGGGCGCGTCCACCATCTTGCCATCCAGGGCAAAGACCCCCTGGCCCTGGGCTTCGGCCTCTTGCATGGCTTTCAGCACCCGTTCAGCATGGGCGATCTCCTCCGCGCCAGGGGTGAAAACCTCCTGAACTACCTGGGCCTGGGCAGGATGAATTACCTGTTTGCCCTGATATCCCAGGACAGCCGCGTCCTCGGCTTCGGCCCGGAGGCCCTCCAGGTCTTTGTAGGCCACGTACACCTGATCCAGGGACTGGAGCCCAAACGCGGCCGCGGTGATGGCCACCATGCTGCGAGGACAAGCCACCTCTCGATTGGTCGGGGTGCGCCGCCCCCCGACATCGGCCATGAGGTCCTCGGCCCCAAAGGCCAGGGCTTGCAAACGGGGGGTGGCTTCTGCGATTTCAGTCAGGCGAACCACCCCCAGCGCGGTTTCGATAAGGGCCAGCAG
>JALWZT010000359.1 GCA_027002405.1 Anaerolineae bacterium
CGCCCGCCCGGCGATGAAGTGAACCTGTTGGCTTACTGTGGTACGCTGAGGATACTCCCTCCCGACCGCTTCTGCAGGGGGATGAGTCTTACGTAGCCCCTCCGTTCCGGGCGATCACCCCTCCCCCGCAAGCGGGGGAGGGGCAAGGGGGTGGGGGCCGAACGGCCGGATCACCGCCCCTGCCAGGTTACCCAGCAGCCTGCTCGAGGTTTGCCAACAGCATCATGAAGTCGCCGGGCTATAAAACGGCGCCGGATAATTCCGGCTAGCCCCCAGGGGCGCTGTTTCTAGCCTCGGCGCTACTGAACACTGAACACTGGATGACTGATTCCTGCCCCCCTACGGAAAGATTACTTACCGCAGAGAGCGCAGAGGACGCAGAGTCAACTGAACACTGATTACTGATCACTGATTACTGATTACTATATTTCAAAGCGACTTCCACCTCAATGCCCATCAGTGGTATAATAAGCTATCTCTCACTCCGCGTGCGACCGAGCAATGATGCCGAACCGCACGCATGTCCAAAAATCCTATACCAAGGAGGCGTGATGGCTATGGCAGCCAAAAAGTCCCCAACAACCAAAACTTCGGGGCGGCCCTCGGACCAGCTTACCGAGGAACAATTGTTGACAATGTATAAAACCATGGTGCTCAGCCGTAAATTGGATGAGCGGAGTTGGGTTCTGAACAGGCAGGGACGGGCCCCCTTCCACATCTCCGGCATCGGTCACGAAGCCATCCAGGTGGCTGCGGCCCAGACCCTGCGGCCCGGGTATGATTGGGTCTATCCCTATTATCGGGACCTGGCCTTTGTGCTGGCCCTGGGCATGAAGCCCGTGGACCATCTGATGGGCCTGCTGGGCAAAGCCGGTGACCCCAGCAGCGGTGGGATCCAGATGCCTTCTCACTTTTCCAACGCGGCCTTGCGCATCGGCAGCATCTCCAGTCCCGTGGCAACCCAGGTGCCCATTGCCGCGGGCACAGCTCTGGCCTCCAAGCTCAAGGGCACCGACGAGGTGACCGTGGTGTGCCTGGGCGAAGGCTCCACCAGCCAGGGCGATTTCCACGAGGGATTGAACTGGGCCGGAGTTCATAAACTGCCCTTCATCTGCATTGTCCAAAACAACCAATATGCCATCTCCGTGCCTGTCGAAAAAGAGATGGCCATCAAAAATGTGGCGGACCGGGCCATTGCCTATGGCATCCATGGCGTCGTGGTCGATGGAAATGATGTATTGGCCTGCTACGATGTCATGGTCGAGGCAGTGGAACGGGCCAAGCGAGGGGAAGGAGCCACCCTGGTGGAAGCAAAGACCTATCGTGTGACTCCCCACTCTTCGGATGACGACGACCGCACTTACCGCAGTCGGGAAGAGGTGGAATACTGGAAGCAACGAGACCCGATTCTGCTTTTCGAGAAGGTCTTGTTCGAACGGGGGATACTCACCCAGGAACTCAAGCAGGAGATCGAAGCGTGGGCCGTGGCCGAGGTGGATAAAGCCGAAGAGGAAGCGGTCAACGCGCCCTATCCCGACGTGTCGGAAATGACCAAACATCTCTATGGCCCCATGCCCAACTGGGAGGTTTAAGTCATGGCTATCATGAACAATATCGAAGCCCTGCGGGAAACCCTGCGGCAAGAGATGGAGCGAGACCCTCGCATCATCATCATGGGCGAGGATGTGGGCCCGCGTGGTGGGGTCTTTCGGGCCACCCAGGGTTTGTATCAGCAATTTGGCGAAAAAAGGGTCATCGACACCCCCCTGGCCGAACTTTCCATCGTGGCCACGGGCATTGGCATGGCCCTGACCGGGTATTTCAAACCCATTGTGGAAATCCAATTCGCGGACTTCATCTTCCCCGCGTTCAATCAGATCGTGAACGAAGCAGCCCGCATGCGCTATCGCACCCGTAGCGACTGGGTAGTCCCCATGATCATCCGCGCTCCCTATGGCGGCGGGGTGTCGGGCGGGCTTTACCATTCCCAATCGGTCGAAGCTTTCTTCGCACATGTGCCCGGACTCTACGTCCTCGCACCTTCGACCCCCTATGACATCAAGGGGATGTTGCGGGCCGCGCTGATGTTGGAAGACCCGGTGCTCTTCTTCGAACACAAAAAGACCTACCGTCTCATCAAAGGGGAGGTCCCGGAAGAAGATTATGTGGTCCCCATTGGCAAGGCAGCCATCCGCCGGGAAGGGGATGATCTGACGGTCATCAGTTACGGCCTGGCCATGCACGATGCGGTGAAAGCCGCGGACATGGTGGCCACGGAGGGCATCCGGGCCGAGGTGATCGACCTGCGCACCTTGCGCCCGCTGGATAAGGAGACGATTTTGGAATCGGTCAAAAAGACGGGCAAGGCTCTGATCGTTCACGAGGATAACCCCACGGTAAGCATCAGCAGCGAGGTCGCGGCCATCATCGGCCAGGAAGCCTTCGAATACCTGGATGGCCCCATCACCCGGCTGACACCGCCCGACGTTCCCGCAGTCCCCTTTAGCCACCCCTTGCAAGACGCGTTTATGCTCAACTCTGAAAAAATCGCCAAAGCCATGCGTGAGCTCGCAGCATATTAAAATTTAAGGAAGGAATGCCCTATGGCCACAAAAATCACCATGCCCCAACTCGGGGAATCGGTTGTCGAAGGAACCATCAGCAAATGGCTGGTCAAAGAGGGAGATACGGTCAAACGCTATGATCCCTTGCTGGAAGTCTCATCGGATAAAGTCGACACAGAAGTCCCTTCGCCCGTGGATGGCGTGGTCCTGAAGCTCTATGTGCCCGAAGGCACCACGGTCCACGCGGGCACGGTGATCGCGTTGATCGGCGATCCGGACGAAGCGGCTGCCAGGGAGGAAACGTCGGCCGAGGCTCCCGCACCCCAACAAGCCCCGGCC
>JALWZT010000360.1 GCA_027002405.1 Anaerolineae bacterium
ACCAACGCCCTATCCACTTTGGATGCCTTTCATCCAGTATACCACAAAATCCGGCCTTGTCAACCCCCCTGCGGCATGGGACCTGAAATGGGAACGCAGGTTGCAGGTTTGCAAGTCGCAAGTGGCAAGTGGCAAGTGGCAGGTGGAGAGAACGCAGATTTGCGCAGATGCGACGCAGATTGACGCGGATAATCTTTCACCACAAAAGACACAAAGAGCACAAAGGCACCAAGAAACAGCCACCCCACTGAACACTGAATACTAAACACTGGATGCCTGATCCCTGACTCCCCTGCGGAAAGGATACTCACCGCAGAGAACGCAGAGGGCGCGGAGTCAACTGAACACTGATTACTGATAACTGATCACTGATTACTTCTGCTCGCGCCTTCGCGTGAGCTATCTCTCGGAACCGCGCCGGATGACCTCGGTTACTAGCCCCCCACCCCCAGGGGCGCGGTTTCTCCATGTTCATCATGGCGTTGGGAAAGGGGAGACGCTCAGTGGAAGGCCATGTAGAGCATACGCGCAGCCGAAACGACCACCACCACCAGCAGGAGCCGATACACCCATATCTGGGCCCAGGTTTTGGTGGCGAACTTCACCGCGGCCCACGCCCCTACCACATTCCCTATGGCCAGGATCAATCCCAACACCCATGCCACCTGGCCATTGTGCAAAAATACAAAAAACGCGAACACATTGAAAGCCAAAACCAAAAGGGCTTTGATGGCATTGGCATGGATTAAATCATGGCCCACCCCCATGACCAGCCCGACCAACAAGAAGATGCCCACCCCGGCCTGAATAAAGCCCCCATACAGGCCGATGAAGAAAAACGCGAGGAGTAGCCCTGCCCAGGTCAGCCAGGTTTCTCGGCTGGGCTGCCGGGCCCCTTCCTGACGACCGACCAACCATCGCTTGGGCTTGAGGATGATCAGGAAAAAGGTCAGGATGAGCATCCCGGCGATGGCGAGCCGCATGGCCCGCTCATCCAGGTTCACCGCGATCTGGGCGCCAAGCACCCCTCCAACGATAGTGGGTGCGAGGAGAATCAACGCTTCCCGCCAATGAAGATATCCCTGCCGATGAAAACTTTCGGTGCTAACTCCGGTTTGCAACAAAACCCCAATCCGGTTGGTGCCATTGGCCACATTCGCCGGCAGGCCCAAAAAGACCAGCAAGGGAAGGGTAATGGCGCTGCCACTGCCGGCCAGGGTGTTGATAAACCCGGCCAGAAAGCCAGCACCAATGACGGCAACTATCATGAAAGGTGTCAGTTCTGGATGCATGGGATCACTCCATTTGGTGCCTGGCCCAACGTGGACCTGACGGTCTCAATCCTAATCCTGATCCGAATCCTATTTTCAAAGCAGTCATCACGAACGGCAGTTCGCCGATACCAAGGAAAACGCCTCGCGGCCAGGCTGGCGGGCCGTGAAACGTGATGCGTGATGCGTAATGACCTCACGTTTCACGTTTCACGCATCACGCCCGTTGTCGCCTCGCTCAACGCTGCCCTGGCGATCCTCAATCCTAATCCTGATCCGAATCCTATTTACAAAGCAGACGAAAAGGGGAACGCTGATTTGCGCCGATGCTTCGCAACGCAGATTTTCGCAGATATTCGTCATGCTGAGCGACCGGAGGGAGCGAAAGCCTGCCCTGAGGAATCGAAGGGCATCTAGCGAGCGAAGCGAGCGCCATGCGGTGGTTTTTTGCGCTTCGCTAGATTCCTCGGTCGCTACGCTCCCTCGGAATGACGTCTCAAGACTCTATTTACGGAACAGCCGACCGAAGTGGCGTCTGCCACGCTCGCCCGCCCGGCGATGAAGTCGCCGGGCTATAAAACGGCGCCGGATAATTCCGGCTAGCCCCGCAGGGGCGCTGTTTCTAGCCTTGGCGCTCCTGAACACTGAACACTGATTACTGATGACTGATCACTGATTACTCGTACTCGCGCCTAACCTCGGTCTAACAATCCTCAATCCTAATCCTGATCCTGTTTACGGAACAGCAGAACACGATAATCACCCTCCCGACGCGTGATGCGCTCTCGATCCAGATGCTCGAGGAAGGCTAAGATGTATTTGCGACTGGCGCCGAAGAGATCGCGGCATTGCGCCACAGTGATGCGCCCATGTTCTTGCAGATAAGCCCGGGTGCGAGCCAACATGGACTCGTAGGTTTCTCGCAGAAAGAGGACATCTTCGCTCAAGCGGATAAGAATCCCCCGTTGAATCAGCGCGGAAAGGGTCTCTTCATCCACCAGGGTCAAGGCCTGCTTGACGGTAGGGGGGGTGTAGGGTTGAGCTCGGAATTGGGCCAACAAGGCATCCGCGCCTTGTTGCTGCCTGGGCGAAAATTGGGGCTGAAAGGAGGCCAGCGCCAGATAACCCCGGTCCTTTCGCAAGACACCCTCGGCCAGGGCCCGAGTGACCAGCGCGTTGAAGACCCGCACGCTCCAGCCCGTGCGTGGTTGAAGACGACTTTTGAACTCCTCGCGCGGGGCCCCCAACCAGGCCGGATGCTCCTGGTGGTAGCGCTGCAACACCCGCACCATGCGCTCGCGGAGGCGTTCCCAGGCCGCATCGTTCATCAAGACCTGCAAATCCGACGCCAGATACCAGGCCCGCCCCGAATCCATCAGGGCCTGCTGGGCCCGGGCCACTTGCTCGGGAGTCAACTGCAAGGCTTCCTCAAGTTCCCGAGGGGTAATAGGCCCCCATCGGGCGATGAAATGGTCCACCAATTCCACAGGATCGTTCCGTAGGAAAACCTGAAATTGATGGAAGAGCCGGGGGTCTCGGCGCTTATGGCGGCGCCGCGGGCCTGGGTCAACAATGACACCGCCGCCCAAGGTGGCGCTGGGGGAAGGTCGCCGGATGAGAAACCGATCGCCTCGGCGCATGGCGACCGGGTGTCGGAGTTCGATTTGGGCCCAGGTCTCATCCCCGGGCAGCAACTCATCCTCCTCCAACAGGCGTAAGCGGCCCAGGGTCTCTGCCGAACCGGTGTGGAAAGTGACCTCCATGTTGTGCCGCAAGATGGTAGGGGCATCTTCCCAGGCCCGCAAACGCACATCCACCCGTTTGGAACTTTTGACCCATCCGGACAGGGTGAGGACCTGACCCCGGTAAAGTTGTTTGGGATGCACGCCGGTCAGGTTCACAGCCACCCGAGAGCCCGGCCAGGCTTGCTGAATGCTCTGCTTATGGGATTGCAACCCTCGAATGCGCGCCTTAAGCCCGCCGGGTTCGATGAGGACCTCCTGCCCCCCATGCAAGGTGCCTTCCTTCAGGGTGCCAGTCACCACCGTTCCAAACCCGGCCATACTGAAAGCCCGGTCGATAAAAAGCCGGGGCGGCGCATCTGTGGGATGAGGTGGGGCCTGAGCCAGCACCTGCTCCAGAGCCTTGAGAAGGTCCTCCAGCCCCTCGCCCGTATACGCCGAGACAGGGATAATGGGCGCCTGGGCCAAAACAGTCCCTTCCAGCTCCTGACGGATATCCTCTTCCACCAGGGCCAGCCAGGCCTCATCCTCCACCAGATCGATTTTGGTCATTGCCACCACCCCCAGCGGCGCTTCCAGCAGGTCCAAGACAGCCAGATGCTCATGAGTCTGGGGCATGACCCCCTCATCCGCGGCCACCACCAACAGGGCTGCATCGACCGCACCGACCCCCGCGACCATGTTTTTGATGAAATCGATATGGCCGGGCACATCCACAATGCCTACGGGCTCCCCATTGGGCAGGGTCAGCCAGGCAAACCCCAAATCAATGGTCATGCCCCGGGCTTTTTCTTCGGCCAGGCGGTCGGGGTCGATCCCTGTCAGGGCCTGGATGAGGGTGGATTTGCCATGATCGACATGGCCGGCAGTGGCGATAACCTTCATTGTTTATTCAAAAATCCAGCGGTCCACATCCCGATCCCAGGAGGGGATCTCATCGCCAAACCAAAGACCGATTTCAAAAGCCGCGGTTTCAGGGCCATCAGAACCATGGACCAGATTGCGTCCGATCTCCAGGCCAAAATCCGCGCGAATGGAGCCGGGCGCGGCATCCACAGGATTGGTCGCGCCCATGGTGTTCCGGGCCGCCTGGATCGCATGGGTCCCTTCCAAAACCATGGCCACCACCGGGCCCGAGGTGATGTATGCGATCAGGCCAGGATAAAAGGGGCGCTCTTTGTGCACTTCGTAATGTTTCTCCGCCAGTTCACGAGACACATGAACTAGCTTCATCGCCACGATTTTGAGGCCGCGACGCTCGAATCGTTGGATGATTTCTCCAACCAGGCCGCGCTGCACCGCGTCCGGTTTAATCATGACAAATGTGCGTTCCATAGTAAGCTCCTTGTTTTTGGGAATAATTTCCCCCATTTTGCCACAACTTTCCCCGAATCCCCTAGTTTCTCAGGCTTCTGCCGTCTCCTCCGGCCATGGGGGCAGGGTGGCGGGTTGGTCGAAAAATGCAGCCAGGGTCTGGGGTGCAAACCAACGCTGGCTGTAGTCACCTGTGGGGTCCAGTCCCCGGACTATTCGCCTATGACGGCGCGCGTGAATCCATTCCCCTTCCAATTGGGCATCGCTGAGCAGCAAAAGCAGGTGGGCTTTCAAACTGTAGGGCAATTCTTGCAACACGAACTGGGCCACCGTCTGCACGGCTTGAAAGTGCCCCAAATGGTAGAGGGCCTGAGCCAACCCCAAAGCCGCGTCCATCCTTTCGGGTGTTTGTGTGTACCCCTGATAAAAATACTGATAGGCTTGAGGCCAATCCCCCGCCTGGGCGGCCGCGTGAGCCCGGGCCAGGAAAGAAGCGCCAGCAGGGACTTCGGCACTGCGAGCGGCCCATAAATCCCGAGCATAGGCCTGGGCGATTTCCATTTCGCGCGTCAGGCCCAGGGCCTGGGCTGCCTGATGAAACCCTCGCCACATGGCCGCGTTCTCGGGGTCTGCGCTCAAGGCCCGCTGCAGCAAATCCACGCTATCCTCCGGGCGTCCGGCCTCTAGCGCGGCCAACCCCAGTTGCTGATACGTGAGAAGATGGCGCGGGTAATGACGCAGAATATGTCGCCCTAAAGCGAATCCTGCGTCATAGTCCCGTGCTTCGAGCAATTGGGCCAGACG
The DNA here is from genome assembly GCA_027002405.1 of Anaerolineae bacterium. Classification (GTDB taxonomy): domain Bacteria; phylum Chloroflexota; class Anaerolineae; order J102; family J102; genus M2005. The sequence goes on from JALWZT010000360.1 coordinate 5,132, forward strand.
TTGGCTGAGTGCGGCCAAAGGAACAAAGGGCATGCCCCATCTTACCCAAAAAATGGGCGAATGAGCAAATGGCTTTATTCAAGCAGCGATGCGCCGGGCCAGGCGCTCCATGGCCAGCCCCAGGCGGGTGCGCCATGAGGCCCGGGTCAAACGCCATTGGTCCAGATTTCGATCCCACTGCAGGCAAAAAGTGCGGCCCCGACTCCGTACCTGATAAATCCGTATGCCACGCTGAACACCCTGCGGCCGGCGCCGTATCCGCACAATAGCCTCGATGGGATAAACCCGCCCCTGCCATCGAAAACGACTGGGCGCGCCAAAACGATTGGTGTAGACAACAATAGGTTCGGTCATCATCATGATTCCTGGAAAAAGTGCGGATCATCCCGCGGCAACCCAATCTTCGTCACTCACTTCCACCTGATCATTTTCCTCATACCCCATCAGGCGGAAACGTCGTGGCATGGTTTGGGTAGGCGGGGGAAGCATGGACTGCTGAGGTTGGGATGTGGGTGGTTGGGGTTGCATGTACTGAGGAGGCAGCATCCCTCCGCTGACCACAACCACAGGCGGTTGGGGCTGCTGCTGAGTGGTGGCGGTCATGGCATCCTGGTTTTTCTTTAGCAGATAGCCCACCAGCACGATAGTGGGCAAAACGGCCATCATTCCCAGCAAAGCGCCCACCAGCAATGAAAGGGCATCCGTGCTGAGGCGGAAGCTGAGGATGGCTGCAAACATCCCCACCAGGATGATGCCGCCAATGGCGAAGGTTTTCTTCATGATGAACATACTCCTAAAAACACGTTCGGTCTCGAAGCAGGGAACGCAGAACACGTGGTTGCTTCGCAGATTTCCACTGATTACTGATGACTGATCACTGATTACTTTCCTCGCGCTTCCAGAAGCAGCCGCCGAATGGTTTGATCCGTCACATACGCAGCCTGGAAGCGTACCATCTCCTGGCGGGCGACCAGCAGAAAGTCGCCCCGCCCGCGCAGGCGGTTGGCCCCACTGCCAGCCACGCCCGTGGCTACTTTGGCATCTTCCGGGGTAGCCACAGACCCGACCAGGCGCACAGGGAGATTGGCCTTGACCATGCCGCCCACAATGGCGGAAGCCGGGCGTTGAGTGGCCAGGATCACATGGATGCCTGCCTCCCGGCCCCGTTGGGTCAGCCGGGTCAGGGCGGTTTCCACCCGCTTGCCCGCGACCATGCGCAAATCGGCCAGTTCGTCGATGACAATGACAATGGCCGGGCGGTTAAAATGCATGCGGTCCCGGCGCTCCATTTCAATCACCAGGCCTTCCAACAATTTGACCGCCTTTTCAGCATCGGTTTCAATAGGGCGAAGCAGGTGGGGCAGGGCAGCCAGCGCCGCGAAACCTCGCGATTTGGGATCAATAAGGGCCAGACGAAGCTGATAGATGGGGTTGGTCAAGGCCAGGCTCAGCACCATGGTCTTGAGCAACATGGTCTTGCCCGAACCGGTGGAACCCGCCACCAACACATGGGCGATGTCTGGACTGCTGATCTTCAACAGCAAGGGGGCGCCTTCTTCATCGACCCCCAGGATGGCGGTCATGGGGGGCAGGCGTTTGATCCGTTTATAAAGAGCCTCGAAGCGGACCGTGACCGCGTCGGTGCGGGGCACTTCCACGCGGATGGCATCCCCCTTTCGATACACCCGGATATCAGGGACCCCCAGGCGCATGGCTACCTCCTCGCGCAAGGCCAATACCTTCTGCACCCGGGTTCCCACGGATGTGGTGACATCAAAACGAATGAAACGGGGGGTCACCGCACCGCCCCACACCCGACCTTCGATTTTATGGGCGGCCAATACCGATTCGATGATATCGGCCTGACGATCGAGCTGGAACTTTTTCATGGCAGGTACTACAAGCAATAGTTCGCCGATACGGACGAAAACGCCTCGCGGCCAGGCTGGCGTGGGAAGCCGAGTTCGTAATGCGTAATGCGTGATGCGTAAGGTTATCACGTTTCACGTTTCACGCATCACGCCTGTTGCTGCCTCGCCCAACGCGGGCTTCGAGTTGTTTTTGTAAACGAACGCAACGCTATTTTCGGAACAGTCACCATGAGCGAGAGCTCACCGCATAACGATGAAAATCAGACATGTGGCGTTGTTTAGCCGACCGGAATGGCGTCTGCCACGCCCGCCCGGCGATGAAGTCGCCGGGCTATAAAACGGCGCCGGATAATTCCGGCTACTCCCGCAGGGGCGTTGTTTCTAGCCTCGGCGCTACCGAACACTGAACACTGAAGACTGAACACTGATTACTGATAACTGATCACTGATTACTCGTACTCGCGCCTAACCTCGGCCTGACAATCCTCAATCCTAATCCTGATCCTATTTTCGGAACAGTACATCCAGACTAGAACATATTTTCCCAAATTGTCAACACTTTTTCCCAACCTGTTATCCCAAAAAACACAAAAAAAGCGCGGCACATGGCCGCGCTGGGAATCCATAGCATGGAAAGGAGGGGAATCAAGCCACCGTAATGCTTTCGTCCAGATACACGTCCTGGATGGCATGAAGCAGCTTGACGCCTTCTTCGAAAGGTTTCTGGAATGCCTTGCGCCCGGAAATCAAGCCCATGCCCCCGGCACGTTTGTTGATCACCGCGGTGCGCACGGCTTGGGCCAGGTCGTTCTTGCCCGAAGCGCCACCTGAGTTAATCAGGCCGATCCGGCCCATGTAGCAGTTCGCGACCTGCCAGCGTACCAGATCAATGGGGTGATCGGTGGTCAGCTTTTCGTACACCAGGGGGTGCGTGCGGCCGAAGTTCAGAGCCAGATACCCACCATTGTTGGTGGCCTGCTTCTGCTTGATGATATCAGCCTCGATGGTAGCCGCCAGGTGGTTGGCCTGACCTGTGAGGTCCGCCGAAGTGTGATAATCCACGCCATCCTTCTTGAACGCGCCGTTGCGCAGATACGCCCACAACACAGTGACCATCCCCAACTCATGGGCCCGAGCGAACGCCTCGCTGATTTCCTGAATCTGGCGGCGAGATTGCTCCGAGCCAAAGTACACCGTGGCGCCTATCGCGATCGCGCCCATATCAAAAGCCTGTTCCACGGTGGCGAAAAGGGTCTGATCGTACTTCGCAGGATAGGTCAGCAGTTCGTTGTGGTTGATTTTGACCAGGAAAGGGATTTTGTGCGCGTATTTGCGAGACACCGCGCCCAACACGCCCAGCGTCGAGGCCACCGCGTTGCATCCCCCTTCGATGGCCAATTTCACAATGTTTTCGGGATCGAAATACATGGGATTAGGCGCAAAGGAGGCCGCGCCCGAATGCTCCACCCCCTGATCCACCGGGAGAATAGAAACATATCCCGTACCGGCCAGGCGGCCATGATTGAGAATGGCCTGCATGTTGCGCAACACCGCGGGGGGACGATCCATGGGCGCCATGATCCGGTCCACGTAGTCGGGCCCGGGCACATGGATCATCTCCTTGGGAATACCTTGACATGTATGCGTTAACAGACTTTCCGCCTCATCACCCAGAAGGTCGAGGATCATAGGATTTGTCATTTTATCAACTCCTTTATGAAAGGGAAAACGATATGCAGAGGGTCTATGATATGCAAGTTTACCATTTTTTCGACCGGAAGGGGTAATCAGGGGCAATTTCAAACATGACGCAGCGGATATCCCAGCAGCCTTTTTAGAACAGTCACCATGAGCGGTAGCTCACCGCATAACGATGAAAATCAGACATTTGGCGTCGTTTAGCCGACCGAAGTGACGTCTGCCACGCCCGCCCGGCGATGAAGTCGCCGGGCTATAAAACGGCGCCGGATAATTCCGGCTAGCCCCCAGGGGCGCTGTTTCTAGCCTCGGCGCTACTGAACACTGAACACTGATTACTGATGACTGATCACTGATTACTCCTACTCGCGCCCAACCTCGGCCTAACAATCCTCAATCCTAATCCTAATCCTAATCCTAATCCTGATCCTGATCCTATTTACGGAACAGTCTAAGGCTGCTGACGTTCGGGAGGGCAAATCACCCCATGGCCCCCAGTGTCCATATGCACCTGTTGCGTTTGTCCCTGGGCCTGGGTGACGACCAGATAGCCCTGGGTGATCACCTGGGCGTACATTTTCCCCGGCTCTGGGCACCCCAAGGAGGTATCCGACCACATGACCTCCTTAACAGAAAGCACGGTGACTTCCTCAGGGGCTATGTTCAGGCTGTCAGCAACCAACTTTACCGCGGTTTTGGCAACTTCCTTGTACTCCTCGGGGATTTCAGGAGCGGGCGTGGGGGTTGAAGTGGGAAGTTGCCCGGGGGCCGAAGCGGGGGGTAGCTCTTCAGGGGATGTTTGCTGTTGGCGCATGAGATAAATGCCTCCCAAAACAAGCACGACGACCACAACAATGATAAGGGAAATCCAGGCTCGTTGGTTCATAGTGACCTCGAAAGAAAGATGATGCAGGTATCGCGAGCCCCAGCTCGCTGATACCCATGAAAAGTTTTGGCTGAATCCTACTACTTCATAGACGTTGCAGGCAGAACGAGGGTTCCATGGTCACGGTCAAGCGCGTTTATTGCGGCTGTCATCTAAAAATATGCGCGCACAAAATCAAAAAAATACGTATTTCTACGTATTGACTTTGCCCATTTTCGGGATTAAAATAGAAGACACAGTTAAATATCCTTTTTTGGCGAGGAGGATATTTAACGAAAAGGCGAGAGGGTGTTCACAGGTGGCCTAGGTGTTGAATTCATTCCGGGGTCTTTTGGGTAGAGCGAGGTACCTCATTGGGAGTGCCTCGCTCTGCGTTTTTCTCTGTTACTTTTCTCATTCCTTATCGACCACCAGCGCGCCGTGCGCGGGCTCGAAGCGGGCAGTGAAATGACGAAGCACAGGGGGTTCTTCCACGATGCGCACCCCCCGAATGCGGGGGACCAGGCCCTTGATGTAATCCAAGACTTCGGCCAGGTAATCCACATGGCTCTGGGTATAAACCCGGCGGGGAAAGGCCAGACGGACCAGCTCCATGGCCGCGGGTTTCTCCGTACCATCGGGCTGCCGCCCGAACATCACCGAACCGATCTCCACAGAACGGATGCCCCCTTCCACGTAAAGTACCAGAGAAAGAGCCCAGGCCGGGTATTCATACCAGGGGATATGGGGCAGAAGCTCTCGCGCGTCGATATATACTGCATGTCCTCCCGTGGGCTCTACAAAGGGGATCCCCACCTTTTTCATCCGCTCTCCCAGGTATTCAATGGAGCGGATGCGGTAACGCAGGTAATCTTCGTTGAGGGCCTCGAAAAGCCCCACCGCGATGGCTTCCAGGTCATAGCCTGCCAGCCCCCCATACGTTGGGAAGCCCTCCCCCAAAATCTCCATATTGCGGCACTTTTGGGCCAGAGCGTCATCATTCATGGCCAGAAAACCACCGATATTGGCCATACCATCTTTCTTGGCGCTCATGGTGGCCCCATCCGCATAACTGAACAGCTCCTGGGCTATCTCCAGGGGGCTTTTATCCGCATATCCCTCCTCGCGCATTTTGATAAACCAGGCATTTTCGGCAAAACGACAGGCATCGATAAATAGAGGCACCCCATAGCGATGCGCGATTTCACTGGCCCCGCGGATGTTGGCCATACTCACAGGCTGACCGCCGCCCGAGTTGTTGGTAATGGTGATCATCACCAGGGGAACCCGGCCCGGATTTTCGCGCAAAACCTGCTCCAGCTTCTCCAAATCCATATTGCCCTTAAAGGGATGATACCTCTTGGGGTCCCGGGCTTCGGGAATAGGGATGTCCAGAGCGATGGCCTTGCGGTATTCCACATTGGCTCGGGTGGTATCGAAATGGGTATTGTTGGGCACGATATCCCCGGGCTTCAAGGCAGAACCAAAGAGGATCCGTTCTGCGGCCCGGCCCTGGTGGGTGGGCAAAATGTGCTTGAATCCTGTGATTTCCCGCACCGCGGCCTCAAATCGATAAAAGGAACGAGCCCCGGCATACGACTCATCCCCCACCATCATGCCGGCCCATTGCCGGGAAGACATGGCTCCTGTGCCCGAATCGGTGAGCAAATCGATGAGCACATCCTCCGCTTTGAGCAGAAAGGGATTATATCCGGCTTCCTGAATGGCTTCCAGGCGTTGCGCCCGGGTCGTACGCCGGATCGGTTCAACGGTTTTTATGCGAAAGGGTTCAATGATGGTCTGGAATTCCATAGCACACTCCAATGACATGGTCCTTGTCTGAATGATCCGACCCTATTGTATCACAAGGGTGGATCAGCGTCCAGAGCGCCCGACGAATGGGGCACTTTCTCGAGCTTGGGTTCGGGCCGAATCCGGGATATAATGGGGGCTCGAGTCGATATTCGGTATCGGGTATTGGGTATTCGCGTCGTCCTGAAACAGGGGAATATCCAATATCCAATATCAAGCATCCAGTACCCATACTCTCATAGCCAATTTGTCGAGCTACAAAGCGTCCATGTGAACCACGCCAAAATGACTACCCAGGAAAAAACAGTCCTCGTTACCCTACGTAAACAACGCTGGCAGGTCGAACCAGGTAAAACCGCCCGCCAGGTGATCCAATCGCTGGACTTGAATCCGGAAAACTACCTGACCATGGTGAATGGCCAGTTAACCGATGATAGTGTCCGGTTGAAAGCAGGTGATCACCTGAAACTCGTGGCGGTGATTTCCGGAGGCGCGCATGCCGCGTAAATGTCGCAAATGCCAACGCCCCGCGGTCATCAACATGCGCCAACATAAATTGGCCTTGTGTGCAGACCATTTCCAGGAGTGGGTGGTTAACCAAACCGAACGATTTATCAAAAAATACCGCATGTTCACCCATGATGACCGGGTGCTGGTCGCGGTAAGCGGAGGCAAAGACTCCCTGGCCTTGTGGGATGTGCTTTTGCAATTGGGGTACCAGGTGGATGGCTTGTATCTTGGCCTGGGCATCGATGGCGGCTTTGGCTATAGCGATGAATCCCGGGCCATGTGCCAGGCCTTTGCCGAAAAACACCCCGAAACCACCCTCCATGTCCTGGATATCCCCACCACCTATGGGGAAAGCATCCCAGAGATGGCCGCGCGCACCCGACGGGGCAAAGGCAAACCCTGCTCGGTCTGCGGACTGGTTAAACGCCATGAAATGAACCGCATCGCTCATGATTTGGGCTATCACGTCTTGGCCACAGGACACAACCTGGATGACGAAGTCGCGGTGCTTTTCCAAAACACCTTGAACTGGCAGGTGGGGTACCTGGCCCGCCAGGCCCCAGTGCTGCCCGAAAGCCCGGGCTTTGCCCGCAAGGTCAAACCCTTCTGCCGCTTCTATGAACGAGAAACCGCAACCTATGCCATTGTGCGGGGAATCGACTACGTCTACGACGAATGCCCCTTTGCCGAAGGCGCGACCACCATTTATTACAAAGAGCTTTTGAATCGATTGGAAGCCGATAAACCCGGGGCCAAACTTCACTTCTACCTGGCTTTTCTGAAAGCCCGCGAAACCCTCTTTGCCCACTGGCAGGAAGAACACGTGGAACTTCACCCCTGTGAGAACTGCGGTCAGCCCACTAGCGCGCCTGGGTTGTGCACCTTCTGCCGCTTATTGCCCGAAGAAGTACGACCACGGGTACGCCATGCCCAGCCCATCATGGTGAAAAGCATGTTATAATGCATGCATGGAAGTCATCCTTACTCATGAGCACGCGGATTTTGATGCTTTGGCCAGTCTGCTCGCGGCCAGCAAACTGCATCCCGAAGCCATTCCCATCCTGCCTCGGCAAATCAACCGCAACCTGCGGGACTTTTTAGTCCTTTACCAGGATGCGCTGCCCTTTCTTTCGGTGCAGGAACTGCCGCGACGTAAAATCACCGAAGCCATCTTTGTGGATACCCAATCCGCCCAATTGGTGCGGGGCATGACCCAACAGACCCCGGTACGGATTGTGGATCATCATGCATGCCGGGAAAACCTGCCCCCTCACTATCATTGCTGGTCCGAAGAGGTGGGCGCAACCACCACCATCCTGGTGGAACAGATCATGGGAAGGGGGATTCAAATCACCCCGGTGGAAGCCACCTTGCTCATGTTGGGCATCTACGAGGACACGGGCAGTCTTTCCTACATCAGCACCACCTCCCGCGACATGCGCTGCGCGGCCTGGCTGCTGGACCAGGGCGCGCGTCTAGACATTGTGCGGGACTTCCTGCATCATCCCCTCTCCCCCGCGCAACAACGCCTCCTGGATCAGCTCCACGCGTCGGCCGAAATCCAGGAAATCAAAGGCTTTACCATCGTCCTCACCCAGGCCCGTGTCCAGGAACCGGTGGAAGAAATCAGCACCCTGGCCCATAAATTGCGGGATTTCTACGATCCCGACGCGCTTTTCTTGCTGGTCAGCCTGGATGACCACATCCAGATGGTGGCCCGCTCCACCACCAACCACATCCATGTGGGGCGCATTGCCGAACGCCTGGGAGGAGGAGGCCATGCCCGGGCCGCGGCCGCGTTGATTCGTGACCAATCTCTAGACGCCCTTCGTGAACGTTTACTGGCCCTTCTGCAAGAACTCATCCAGCCCCAAATCACGGTGCAGGAGATCATGTCTTGGGGGGTGACCACGGTTTCGGAACATGCCACCGTGGCCGAAGTGGCGGATCGCATGGCCCAACGAGGGCACGAAGGGTTCCCCGTGGTGGATGCCCAAGGGAACCTGGTGGGGCTGATCACCCGGCGTCTCATCGACCTGGCCATCCGGCATGGGATGCAAAACCAGCCGGTGAGCAAAGTCATGCGCGCGGGCACGGTCACCGTTCATCCTGAGGATCCGGTCCATCTCGTACAAAAACGCATGCTGGAGAGCGGTTGGGGGCAAATCCCCGTGGTGGATGCCCAGGGGACCATCATCGGCATCGTCACCCGTACCGATTTGCTGAAGCTCTGGGGCCAGGAAAAACCGCTCACCCCTCCTTCTGTGGCCCGCCTGCTGGAAGAAAACCTTCCCGCGGGGCTGATCGCGCTATTGCGACGGGTCGGAGAAGCCGGGGCTGCCCTACGATATCCGGTCTACATCGTGGGAGGATTTGTTCGGGACTTGCTCCTCAACCGCCCGAACTTTGATGTCGATTTTGTGGTGGAAGGGGACGCGGTGGAACTGGCCCACCACCTGGCCCGACATCATGGCGGCCGGGTGCGTCCCCATCGGCGCTTTGGCACGGCCAAATGGATCCGAGACGATGCCGCGTTTGCCGCGGGCCAGCGCCTGCCCGATGGCACACCCCCCAGCATTGATTTCGCCACGGCCCGCACCGAATTCTACGAAGAACCCACGGCCTTGCCCATTGTCGAACGCTCCAGCATCAAACTCGACCTCCATCGCCGGGACTTCACCATCAACACCCTGGCCATTCGCCTGGATGGGGCCCACTGGGGCGAGCTACTGGACTTTTATGGGGGCCGCCGTGACCTGGAAGAAGGGATCCTGCGCGTCCTTCATTCCCTGAGCTTCATCGAAGACCCCACCCGCATTTTACGCGCGGTCCGTTTTGAACAGCGCTTTGGATTCACCATCGAACCCCGTACCGCAGAACTCATGCACGAAGCCGTGGATTTGCTGCGCCGGGTGAGCGGGCCGCGCATTCGTCATGAGATCGAACTCATCTTACAAGAAAAAGAACCGGAAAAAGCCCTGCAACGGCTACACGACATCGGGGTGCTGCGGGAAATTGACATCGAACTCACCTGGGATGAGACCATGGCCGCGCGTTTTCAACGTTTGCGCTCGGAGCTGGCCCAACTGGAGACGCTCCCCGCCCCCATCGAGCGACTTTACTTCGCACTCTGGCTTTTCCATCTCCCTCCCATGGCTCATGATCGCATCTTAAAGCGCCTCCGGCCCACCCGAGCCACCACCCAATTGGTGCGGGAATCGGAGCGCCTGCGCCACCTCATCCCCACGTTGCGCCAGCCCGACCTGGCCAATTCGGAACTGGATCGGCTGCTGCATAAATTCAGCGACGCCATCCTGGTGGTAGCCCGGGCTGCTCTGGATGACCCGCTCCTGCAAGAACGCTTACGCGTGTATCAGACGACCCTTCGTCCCATCCAAATTCATCTCAGAGGCCAGGACCTCCGGCAATGGGGAGTGAAGCCGGGTCCGATTTACAATCGGGTTCTGCGCGAGGTGCGGGCCGCGCGCTTGGATGGCCACATTCACACCCGAGAAGAAGAAATCGCCCTGGCTCAGGAGCTGCTCCGCAAGTCTGTTTGACACCCCCCCACAGAGGTGATACACTAAAAAGCTCGTAACTATACAGGTATCCCATCCAACGCTTTGCCACGAAGGCTCGAAGGCCCCCCTCCGCCTCCCCCCGTAATGGAGTTTTACAAATTAAACGGGTCATAGGCCTCATTCTATTACCAGATTGTTTTGTAAACGTTCATCACGGGGGGAGAGGCGAAGACACGAAGAGAACCTTTTATTTTCTCCTTTGTGCCTTCGTGTCTTCGTGGTTTTTACCTTGCTATGGAAGGGTAGTGTATAGTTACAAAAAATCATGACTTTCTTTTTCCAACCCCATGTTTTTCGTGCCACATCCTCATGACTCGATGGCTTACCCTCTCCGCCGCCAGTAAACTCCTAGGCGTTCATCCTGCCACTCTGCGCCAATGGGCGGATTCAGGCAAAATCCCTTCCTACCGAACCCCTGGCGGACACCGACGCTTCCGGGCCGAGGACCTGCGCCAATTTCTGGTGCAGGCCAGCCACGCCGCGCCCGGAGAAGGCCCCACCGAGGACGTGCTGCTCACCACGGCCCTGGTCGAAACCCGTCGCGACCTCCAACAATCCCCTCCATCCCACCAGCAATGGTACAGTAAGTTTGATGAAAAAGGCATGGAGCGTCAGCGGATGTTGGGGCGCTCCCTCTTCGAAAAAGCCATCCGCTATCTCACATTGCCCGACGCCCGCCCGACCATCTTGGAAGAAAGCCGCGATCTGGGCCGGGCCTATGCGTACTCCTCCCTACGTTACGATATCTCCCTGCTAGACACGGTTCGTGCCTTTCAGTTTTTCCGCCACAAACTCTTGCGTTCCCTCACTTCTGCCGAATCGGGCATGCGCCTGGCTACCATTGACGACGACGTATTTCGGGAAGACTTCGATACCTTCTTCGACGAGGTCCTCTTTGGCATGATCGAAGCTTACGAACGCCAGTTATTGGGTGGGAAAAGCCATCCTGTCATCGACCAAACTCCCGAAGCCATCACCGCAGGGCAGGAGGAGGGGGCAACATGACCCGCTCCCGCGTCCTGGCATGGAGCATCCTGGTGGTTTTGATCGTGGGGGCAGGATGGATCTGGTGGCATCGCGTGCCTGCCACGGCCCAACAGGTCGAAAGCCTCCCCCTAAAGGACCATCGCGCGCCAGACTTCACCCTGGAAACCGTGGATGGTGGGACCGTCGCGCTTTCGGACTTGCGGGGGCAGCCGGTGGTGTTGAATTTTTGGGCCACGTGGTGCCCGCCCTGTCGGGCCGAAATGCCCGAGCTGCAAGCCGCGTATGATCTCTACAGCTCCGGGGGCCTGGTGGTTTTGGGTGTCAACCAGGGGGAAACCCAGGCCCAAGTCCAGGCCTATCGGCAGGAACTGGGGTTGACCTTTCCCATAGCCCTGGATAGACAATACCAGGCCTCGGAACGCTACGCGGTGAACTCTCTGCCCACCACCTTCTTCATTGATCGAGAAGGGATCATCCGCACCATCGTCGTGGGGCAAATGAACGCGGCCCTGCTCAAAGAAAATCTCAAAAACATCTATCCCTGATCTCTTGCATGCCCGAGCTGCCGGAAGTCCAAACCATCCTCGATGCCCTCACCCCTCACATTCTCCACCAACCTATTCGTGCGGTGGCTCTGGTATGGCGCGGGGTGGTGGATCGTCCCGAACCCACCCTCTTTTCGGCATGGCTGACGGGCCGTCAGGTGGTGCACACGGCCCGCCGCGGCAAATACATGCTCTTCCGGCTGGATAATGACCGTTGGCTGATCCTGCATTTGCGTATGACGGGGAAGATGCGGGTGGTGGATGCTCACGAACCGTGGCGACCCCATGATCGACTGATCTTCCACCTGGCCCATGGTCGGGATTGGCGATTCGAAGACCAGCGGAAATTCGGACGGGCCTACCTGGTCGAAGACCCCGCGGAAATTGTAGGGGCCTTGGGGCCGGAACCCCTGAGCGCGGCCTTCCATCCTGACTACCTGGCCCAGGTTTTGGCCCGGCGCACCGCGGCCATCAAGTCCCTCCTGCTGGATCAACGCATCGTGGCCGGCATTGGCAACATCTATGCGGATGAAGCCTTATTCCGGGCCCGCATCCATCCCCTGCAGCCCGGTGGCACCCTCACCCCCACCGAAATCACCGCCCTGACCCAGGCCATCAAGACAATACTCACCCAGGCCCTGGCCGAGATGGGCACCACCCTACGAGATTACCGCCGCCCTGATGGGTCGGTAGGGGCTTTCCAAAATCGTTTGCAGGTGTTCCGTCGCACGGGCCAACCCTGTCCATCTTGCGGCACGCCCATCCAGCGCATCGTGGTGGGCGGGCGCAGCACCCACTTCTGCCCGCAAGAACAGCGGCTGAAACCGATCGAGCACTGATAACTGATTACTCTATTTTCGGAACAGTCACCATGAGCGATGGCTCACCACATAACGACAAAAATAGGATGCAGTTTGCAGGTTTGCAAGTGGCACGTGGCAGGTGAGCATGAGACCTCGGAGGGTCTGCGCAGACCTGCGAGGTCTGGGACCACCACGCCCGCCCGGCGATGAAGTCGCCGGGCTATAAAACAGCGCCGGATAATTCCGGCTAGCCCCCAGGGGCGCTATTTCTAGCCTCGGCGCTACTGAACACTGATTACTGATGACTGCTCACTGATTACTCGTGCTCGCGCCTAACCTCGGCCTGACGATCCTTAATCCTAATCCTGATCCTAATCCTAATCTTAATCCCATTCCTCTCGCAATCGCTCCGCCAGCGAGGTATGCCGTTCTGCCACCTGCTTGTTGCGCACCGCGATGCCAATGGCCCGTTTCGTCCCCACCAGAACCACCAACTCCCGGGCCCGGGTTACCCCGGTGTAGAGCAGATTCCGTTGCAGCATGACATAGTGGGTGGTATGCACCGGCATCACCACGGCCCGGAACTCGGACCCCTGGCTCTTGTGCACCGAAATCGCCCAGGCATGGGTCAGCTCATCCAGGTCAGCCCAATCATAGGTCACGACACGACCGTCAAAATCCACACTCAGGGTTTGCATCTCCATGTTCACCCCGACGATGGCCCCTAAATCGCCGTTGAACACATCCAGGTGATAATTATTGCGGACCTGCATCACCCGATCCCCCACCCGCAGGGCGCGTCCGCCCTGCACCCGCTGGGGCTTGTGAGGCGATGGCGGATTCAGAACCTCTTGCAGCCGTTGATTCAGCGCGACGACGCCCAGCGGGCCCCGATGCATGGGGGTCAGCACCTGAATGTCGGCACTGGGGATGCCAAAACGGCGGGGGATGCGCCGAGTCACTAACTCGATGACCATATCCGCGGCCGCGTTTACATCCTCGATGGGAAAGAGGAAGAAATCCTCGGCATCTTTGGGGAAAAGAGGCATTTGGCCTCGCTGGATGCGATGGGCATTGGTGATGATATAACTGCCCGCGGCCTGGCGGAAGATCACCTCCAATCGCACCACGGCCACCTGATCCGACGCGATGATATCCCGCAACACGTTGCCCGCGCCCACCGATGGGAGCTGATCCACATCCCCGACCAGCAGCAGATGAGCCCCGGTGGGGATGGCTTTAAGAAGATGGTTGGTCAGGGATACATCCAGCATGGAGGCTTCATCCACGATCACCATATCCACATCCAGGGGATGCTCTGCGTTGCGTTTGAAAGTGAACCCCTGGCCCGGAGAAACCTCCAGCAAACGATGGATGGTCTTGGCTTCCACGCCCGTCACCTCGCTCATTCGCTTGGCCGCGCGACCTGTGGGTGCGGCCAAAGCAAAGGTGGCGCTGGCCGCCTGCAAAAGCCGGATGATCGCGCGCAGGGTGGTGGTTTTGCCTGTGCCCGGGCCACCGGTCAGGACCGACACGGGATGGGTCAACGCGGTCTTCACCGCGTCTCGTTGGGCCGGAGCCAGGTCCACCCCCAACTGGCGACGCAAATGCCTGAATGCCTGGGCCCAATCGAACACCTGGAACGCGGGCAGGCGGGTGCGCTCCAACGTGACTGGAGCCTGATTGAGTCGCTGCAACCCGGTAGCCACCCCCACCTCGCTGTAATACATGGGGGTCAAATAGACCGCCGGCGATTCCCGCAACACCAGGCCCGCGGCTTCCTCTGGGCGAGACTCGACCTCTTCCACCAGGATTTGTTCCTCCTCCTTTAGGCGGTTGATGGCCTCCTCCACCCGCTCCGGTGGGACCTCCAGCAAAGCCGCGGCCTTTTGCACCAGGTCCTTGCGCGGGGTATACACATGCCCCTCATTGGTATCCTGGCTGAGCACATACTGCACCCCTGCGGTCACCCGTTCCAGGCTGTCATGGGGGATCCCCAAAGCCCGGGCGATTTTGTCCGCGGTCTTGAACCCAATCCCGTAGATGTCCCGTTGCAGTTGATACGGGTTGGTCTGAAGCACACCAATGGCCGCGTCCCCATACTGTTTATAGATTTTCACGGCCAGGCTCGTGCTCACCCCATGGCTTTGCAGAAACACCATGACCTCTTTGATCTGCCGCTGTTCCTCCCAGGCTTCCTTGATCATGGCGACCCGCTTTTTGCCCACCCCCAGGACTTCCTTCAACCGATGAGGCTCTTCATCGATGATGCGCAGCGCGTCCGCGCCAAAGTGCCGCACGATGCGTTTCGCCAGCACGGGCCCGATGCCTTTGATCAGGCCGGACCCCAGATATTTTTCGACCCCTGCCGCGGTCGCGGGCAGGACCATCCGATAATTTTCCACTTTGAATTGGCGCCCGAACCTGGGATGATGCGTCCATACCCCCTCCATTTCGATGGACGCGCCCACATGCACCCCGGCCATGGGGCCCACGACCGTGACCAGCCCTCGCGGGCCGGACACCTTGGCCACGGTATACCCATTTTCGGGGTTCTGGAAGGTGAGTCGTTCAACAACGCCACGTAGGGTCTCCATCCATGATTATTATACGTTCACAGGGCCGTTCCGAAAATAAAGTACTGGACACTGGCGTTTTTTTGATCTTGACACAAATGAACGCGAATTTCACGAAAAAGAATAAGAAGAATTCGCCAAATTCGTTTAATTCGTGTCGAAAAATGGCGTGAAAATCGACCGAAATAAGCTTCGCCAGACTCCAGTAAAGTAATCGGTGAACAGTAATCAGTCATCAGTGGGAATCTGCGTTACATCGGCGTTAATCAGCGTTCCCATTTTCGTCGTTATGTGCTGACATCTCAGCTTTTGGCCGAGACCGCGGTTTCGAATTGCGCCACTTTGCGCCCGGCCAGCACATCGTAAAACAACGCTTCGTACGCGTCGGTGACAGCTTCCCAGGAAAATTTCTGCGCGGCCCGGGCGGCTGCCTTTCGGCGATATTGGGCGACCAGGTCGGGGTCTTCCAACAGGCGTTTCAAGACCGGGCGCAACCCTTCTCCCCCCAAACGCCCGTCGTAAATCAAACCCGCGTCACCAATGGTTTCTCGGTTTTCGGGGGTATCGTGCACCACCACACAGTTGCCAAAGGCCATGCTTTCCACCAAGGCTGGATGGGTGCCCCCGACCCCAGAAGTGAGCACAAAAGCATAGGCATTGCTGGAAAGTTCCCAGTATCCTTCACCAAAGATGTACCCCGGCATGATGACCCGTTCATCCTGATAGGACCGCAACAGGGCTTTGTACTCTTCGGCATAGGGCGCATCCCCCACAATCACGCATTTCATCTCTGTATCCAGACCCTGCCAGGCTTCGACCAGATGATGCGCACAATTTTCGGGCACCAAACGCCCCACATAAAGCACGTATTCCCCAGGCTTCAGGCCCAAACGCGCCAGGGTGGGGCCAGGGGGGCGTTTGGGCAATTCCGCACCATACGCGATGTAGGTGGAGGGGATACCGTACACGTCTTGATAGTATTGTTGCACGACCCGGGAATCGGTGATCACGGCATTGGCCGTGATGCCTGAAACCCGTTCTGCGAAACGAATGTACTGCTTCGCGAAGCCGGGCCATTTTTCCCGTTTCCAATCCAGGCCATCCACATTGAGCACGGTTTTTTGCCCTACCACGCGGGGGATCCACACCACCGGGCTGTTGCCGGCAATGAAGTAAAGCACAATATCATACCCCTGGAAAAGCCCATGGAGGCTGGAAAGAAAGGTGTGGACGATGGTGTCCATGTATTTGTTGGGGATGGTGGGAAGTTTGACCAACCGCATGCCTTTGTAGGTGGGTTGGTCATAGGTGATGTGGTGCTTGCGCGCGTACACCGTGACCTGATGCCCGCGTTGGGCCAACCGGGACCCCAATTGCTCGACGCAGGTTTCAAAACCGGAATAGGAAGCAGGCACCCCGCGGGTACCCATCATCGCGATCTTCAGAGGGCGTTTCATAAAAGTATGATGGCCGAAAACAGCCAAGATGTCAATCCTGGCGGGGAGGAAACAAGGCATCCGCGCGCCTGGATGGTCAAGGACCCGCCCCTGACGATTTGCAAATCCACGCTGGGGTAAAGTAAGTTATCAGTGTTGGACGCCCTGCAAAAAGGCTTTTCAACACGGAGACACGGAGGACACAGAGGAAAGGTTGGAGGTAGGAGGTGGCAAGTGAACTACTTGCAAACCTGCCACTTGCATACTTGCCACTTTCCCTCCTCCGTGCCCTCTCCCCCGAGCATCGGGGGGAGCCGGAGGGGGGCTGTGTCTCCGTGGTTAAGGTTTTTTTCAGGAAATCCAGTGTTCAGTAGCACTCCCGTGGCCAGCCCGCAGGGCTTCGCATTCGTAGCTCGGAGGTTTCGCTCCGAGCAGAAGAAACAGCGCCCCTGGGGGGCTAGCCGGATTCATCCGGCGCCGTTTTATAGCCCGGCGACTTCACGATGCTGTTGGCAAACCTCGAGCAGGCTGCTGAGCAATCCGGCAGGGGCGATGATCCGGCCGTTCGGCCCCCACCCCCTGCCCCTCCCCCGCTTGCGGGGGAGGGGTGATCGCCCGGAGCGGAGGGCTACGTAAGACTCATCCCCTCCTGCAGAAGCGGTCGAAAGGAGGTATTCCCAGCGTACCAATAGTAAACCAACAGGTTCACTTCACCGCCGGGCGGGCTTCTGACATCTTCATTAGTCCACCAGGCCATGCCGCACGGCCCATAGCGCGGCCTGGGTGCGGTCCGAAACGCCTAGTTTTTCGAAGATGTGGCGTACATGGGTCTTGACCGTGTTTCGACTCACGACCAGAGATTGGGCGATGGCGTCGTTGTTAAAGCCCAACGCGATCAATTTGAGCACACGGAGTTCTTGCTGGGTTAAATCCACTTGCGACAAGGCGTCCTTTTCTACGGCCGGGGTATGGGCCAGGATGCTTTGCAACAAGTCGGGGTCGATGATCATCTCACCTTCGGCAGCAGCCCGCACGACGCGGGGGATCTCCTCGGGGTCTGCATCTTTCAACAAATACCCGGCCGCGCCCGCGGCCACGGCTCGGGAAAGGTATTCCCGGTTGGCATACACGGTGAGCATCACCACCTTGATGTCGGGCATTTCGGCCTTGATGGCGGCCAGGGTTTGTAAGCCATCTTTGTCGGGCATCCGGACGTCTAAAAGCATGACATCAGGACGAAGCATGCGGGCCAGGGTCAGGGCTTCTTGCCCTGTGGCAGCTTCGCCCACCACCTCCAATCCCGCGGCCGTAAGCAGGCCCCTGAGGCCCGCCCGTACCACGCCATGGTCATCAGCAATGATCACGCGTATCTTCTTCATAGCCTTCTAAACCTCCTGCTTCGACGTTTAGGGGCAAGCGTACAAACACTTGAACACCCTCTCCTGGACGGCTGGTGATGGTGCACACGCCCCCCACCAGGCGAGCCCGTTCTTGCATGGCCACCAGCCCCACATGCCCGTATGCCGCGTTGACATCTTCCAAATCAAAGCCTTGTCCCCAGTCTTTGATCAGCAACGTCAATGTTTCGTCTTCGATGCCAACTTTTACCAGAACCCGCTGTCCCTGGGCGTATTTGTACGCGTTGGTTAACGCTTCCTGGATGATGCGGAAGGCCGCGATTTCTGTTTCGGGGGCAATGGACGCATGATTCAGGTTCATATCCAGTTCCAGGTCCCAGTTGGCTCGACGAGCCATGCCTACGGCGATCTCCCGCACAGCGGCTTCCAGGCCCAGGTCATCCAACAAAATGGGCCGCATCCCTTCGATAATCCGTCGCCCTTCGCTAATCGCGATCCCGACCTGTTCCATCCCTGCTTCCAGAAGGTCCCGCGCGGTTTCTGGCGATTTTTCTACCATAGAAGCATAATTGCGGAGCAGCAACCGGGCCGCGACCAGGTATTGCAAAAGCCCATCATGGATATCGTAGGCGACCACACGACGTTCTTCCTCCTGGGCCGCGATAAGGGCATTGACCAGATGCTGTAATTGCTGTCGATGATGGGCCAGGCGTTGGTACAGGTCCGCATTTTCCAGGGCAATCGAACCCTGGGCCACCAGGCTGGAAAACAGTTTACAATGCCAGGGATCAAGCATTTGTTGAGCGTCGCCCACCAATTCCACTACGGCCCGCCGACTGGCGCTGACCCGCAACGGCGCGTAGCAGATCAGCTTATCCTCCTGATGATATTGGGTGACTTTGCCGATCTGGTGTTGGCTGGCCTGGATGAGCCAGTCTTCATTTAAGGGATGAGCCCGCGGGGAGGTGCCTTGTTTACCGGTGGCCACCACCTGATAACGCACCGCATCCTTTTCGGTGGTCAGGCAAAAGATCATTTCTTCCTCCACCGGTAGCAGCCCCCGGATGGTGTTTATCATCAGAGCCAAAATCTCTTCCCGGTCCACATGGGCGCTGATGCGTAACCCCAAACGTTGGAGCTTATCCATCTGATCCAGATAGGTGCGGATCATTTGCGCCATGTCGTTGAAGGCTTCGGTCAATTGCCCAATTTCATCATGGGAGGTAATGGTAATTCGTTCTGCAAAATCCCCCTGCGCCAGACGCTGCACCCCCTGTTGCAAGGCCAATACCGGTTCGGTGAAATTTTGAGCCAGGGCATACGTCATGATGGTGGCCATGACAATGGCCGCGATGAGAATCAGCCCCGCGGTAAGGCGGAAGTCATGTAGAGGCGCCAACAACACATTGACCGGTGCCACCTGGATCAGCACCCAAAAACGTTGAGGGGGCGTAGGCCAATAGTGGATAGGCGTGTAAATGATGATTTTTCGGTTCGCGACCACATCCCCCGACCGGCCAGAGAGGATGTGAGAGGCCATGGAGGGGAAATCTCGAACCACCGATTCCCCGGTATTGAGGTCGGTGGGCCCGCCCCATCGCTTCTCCTCCTGTGGATGCATCAGGTAATAGCCATCTTGATCCACCATCAGGATTTGCAAGGCGTTGTGAGGTGATTCGACGAAATGGAGAATGGCCTCCCCTTCCACATTGATCACGATCACGCCCCGAAACGCGCCGTCCCGGTACACGGGCGTGACATAACGAATCACCGGATGGAGGGGCTGTTCCAATTGGCCGAATTCCCGATTGAGGTCTAGCGGGGAAATGTAGATGTCGCCCGGAGCCAGCTTGGCTCCTTCGATGAAGTAGTAACGGTGCGCTTTGTTTTGCAGCCGTTCGGTGGGGACAATAAAGGTACGGCCCGCCTGGGTATCGACCCGCGCGATCTCCAGGCCCTCAGCATTCAGATAGCGGACCTGATAATAGTCGGGATGGGCCGAAGCAAAGATGAGGAAATCTTGGGCCAGCTGCTGCTGCCAATAGCGTTTGGTCTCCGCTTCCTCTGCATCCAGGTATTGATCCAGGCTATGAAGATGCACCAGGTAACGGAGGTCATTTTTATTCCCGCTGAGATAGCTTTCAATCTGTTGAGCCCGACGATCCAACTGCCCATAGGCCGCGGAGACAGCCTGGTGCTTGATGAGATCGCTGGTGAACCAATTGCCATAAAAGGCTGTCCCCAGCAAAGGGGTGAGCACCACAAACATGACCGCCAGCAATAGCTTGGTGCGGATACTGTAAGGGCGATGACGAAGGGAATCAAACATGGGGCTTAGGATCGACGGGCGACAAGAAGTTTGCCTGCCAGCAAAGAAAGGGCGAAGGTTTTCTCCCCTTTTTCCACAAAGTCAATGGTGACGTAGACATCATCCTCCCGTGGGGTCACAGCCCTCACCTGCCCGACCCCAAAATGGGTGTGCTTGACGCGCTGGCCTACATAGAGGCGTTTGGGATCGATTTTGCGTCGGGGCTTGGGCCCGGGTTCCCGCAGGGAGGCCACAACCTGAGCTTCCCGGTCGCGCCAGGCTTCGGCAAAGGGGACCAGGTCTTGAGATTGCTTTACCTGGCTATGGATAAGCTCCCATTGTTTGCGTGCTTTTTCCAGACGCCGCATGAGATCCGCTTTCCCTCGAAAACGGGGACGTTTGGCCTGACGCCGGATGATTTCCCCCAAAGCCTGCCGGATTTTTTTCAATTCCGTTTGAGGATAGGGATCAAAGGGGTCCAGCAAGACCAGGGTGACATCATGCTGGCGGCAGAGTTCCCGCCGGATTTCGTCTCGCGATTGTTCTTCCAGGACCTCCCAATCGCTTTTGCGTCGTTGACCTTTGGCTTTCAGCCCCACGAAGCGCACAGCGAATCCAATTTCTGGATAGAAATAGTCGAGTTTGAGTTTACGACGGGTGGCTGGATTCACCAACCAGGGAGGAGAGGCGTTTTTTTCGTAAGTGAAGTCCTGAAAAATCCGGGCCAGGATTTCCTGCCAGCCCATGAGAGGAAGCATACTCATCGTGTTCGTTCGAGATATGGAGGATGATGGGATGCGTCAACGTTCTGTCCGATCAGAGACCGGGCCGTTCATACAAACGCGGCGGCGCCCACTGGCCACGTCGGGCTTCTTCGACGCGCCGCGGCCAACGTTTTGGTTCCACCAGGGTCGCCTGAACCTGCATCATAGGGTTCATCGGCCGCCTGCCAGCGCCTCCAATCTTTTGATATCAAGCAAGATCGTTCGCCCCTTGTAATTCTGAATCAATCCCTCTTTGCGAAAGCGGCTCATCACCCGAATGGCGGTTTCGACGGTGGTCCCCGTCATTTCAGCGATATCCTGGCGGGTGAGGTGAATGTCGATCATGACACCTCGGCCCTCGGGCCCGGGCACGCCCCCCAGGTCTTTCAATCGCAACAAAGCCCGGGCAATCCGCTGTTCCACCCGGTCCACCGCCAGGCTGCGCACCAGTTCCGTGCATAGACGCAAGCGCCGATTCAGCTCCAGGATAACCTCCAGGGAGAGCAAGGGATAGCGATGGATCAGATTCATGAGGTCGTGGCGGGCGATGGTGACCACGCCGCTTTCTTCCAGGGTGATGGCAGACATGGAATAAGGGCGCCCGTCAAAGATCGCCATTTCGCCAATGAGCTGGCCCGGTCCCAGCACCGTCACCACCACGTCCCGCCCCTGGTTGGTATGGCGCACCAATTTGATGCGGCCGCTTCCGATGATGTAAAGGGCCTCGGGGGGGTCTCCCTGAAAGAACAGATAGGTATCGGCAGGATAAATGTGGGCGTGAAGATATTGCTCCACCGTTCGCCAGTCTTCATCGGAAAGGGAGCGAAAGAGAGGCGTGCCCCGCATGGCCTGAACCATCTCGCGTTTGACAGGCTCTAACTGGGAGGGCGAGCGAGAGGAAGCGGCTTTTTTCATGGGTTCATTTTATCATAACTTCGGCGCCTTGTCATTGATTGGCACCCCGAACGCGGTTGACAAATCACCCCAAATCGGCGTAAAATAAGAGTACAGGGCGACGTAGCCAAGTGGTTAAGGCAGAGGTCTGCAAAACCTCCATCGCGGGTTCGAATCCCGCCGTCGCCTCACCTTTGGCCAGGGTCCTCCTGGCTTTTTTCATGCTTGACGTTCTGCGCCGCAATTGTTATGATTACCTTGCGGGGCGGTGGCGAAATGGCAAACGCAGCGGACTTAAAATCCGCCGGGCGCAGGCCCTTGTGGGTTCGAGTCCCACCCGCCCTATTGTGATTCGGCCTGGCCACCTTGCGCCAGGCTTTTTTGTGTCATCTGCTATGAAAATAGAATGATCGCTGGTTGCTGAGGAATCGCCAGGCCGACGTTGGGCGAGTCGGCAACGGGCGTGATGCGTGAAACGTGAAACGTGAGAACCTTACGCATCACGCATTACGCATCCCGGGCTCGGCTTCCCGCGCCAACTTGGCCGCGAGACGTTTTCATCCGTATCGGCGAGCTGCCGTTCGGGGTGACTGCTTTGTAAATAGGATTCGGATCAGGATTAGGATTGAGATCATCAGGACAACATTGAGCGAGGCACCAACGAACGTCAAACGTAAAACGTGAAACGTCAGCTCATGACGCATGACGTTTGACGCTTGACGAAATCGGCTTCCCGCGCCAACGTGGCCGCGAGGCGTTTTCATCCGTCTCGACGAGCTGCCGTTCGTGGCGCCTGCGTTGTATCTGCGCAAATCAGCGTCCCCATACCCCGTCGTATCCACGAGCTCTCCCTCGTATCACCCATCGAGATCATGACCACCGAAGCCCGTACCATGGGCCGTAACCTCTCCCTGATCACGTTGAATAAATTGATCCAGCTTATGGGAGGGGCGCTGTGGGCCCTTATCGTGCCCCGTTGGATGGGCCCGGACCATTACGGCCGATTTGCCCTGGCCATGTCCCTTTCTTTGCTCCTATGGTGGGCAGGGGATTTAGGAGGCCTGGAGGTCTTTGGGCGCCATATCCCCCCCCTATTGGAACGGGACCCGGACAAAGCCCACATGCTTTTTGGCCAAACCTTTCTTGTGCGGCTGCTCATCGCTTTGATGCTGGTGCCCGCCATGTGGGCGGTGGGGCCCTTGATCGCTCCATGGCTACGAGGCTGGCCTGCGGCTTTGGTGGGGCTCGCCGCGGGGCTGCACATCCTTTCCTGGACCAGTTTTCACTTACTCTATGCCCGCAAAGAGATGGGCAAATGGGCCACGGAGCTTTCCTGGCGGTTGATGACCCAACTTCCTCTGGTTTTGCTGGCCGGGAAATACAGCCTCACGGCCCAGATGTTCGCGTATACGGCCAACGAGATCATCTACCTGAGCCTGGCCCTGTGGTGGACCCGGGACTGGTTCCGCTGGCGATATCTGCGCCCTCGTCTTCGTTTCTTGCATCCCTACATCCGCATGAGCCTGGGCTTTTGGGCCACCAATGTGGGGGTGATCTTGCTCTTCCGCACAGGGACATTGTTGGTCCAATTGCTCACCCACAATTCGGCCCAGGTTTCCTTTTACGATCTCGCGCTCACGGTCTTCTTCCTGATCTTTACCATCACCGATCAGCTTCTTCGTGCTTTTCTGCCCACGGTCACCGAATTCCACGAAGGTGGGCAACAGGATCGCATGGGTCGATGGTTGCAAGAGCTGACCCGCTGGGGTGCGGCTTTGGCGGTCATTGCCGTATTGACCGTGCAATATACCGCGGATTGGCTCCTCCCCATGATCCTGGGAGGGGATTATACCGAAGCGGCCACGGTCCTGCGCATCATGCTGCTTTCCCTGCCCGCGTTGGTGCTTGTGGGCGCGGGGACTGTTGCCGCGGCCGTGCATCAGAGCCCGCGAGTCAAGCTGGCCGCCATTGCCATCGGGGCCATCACCTTTTGGACCACCGCGCTCTTCGTGGCGCCCCGCTATGGAGCCGTGGGGACAGCCTGGGCCCTGACCTTGGGACTCAATGTGTATGCTTTGATCCTTTTTGCCCAAGTCCGTCGCGCTCTCCATGTATCCTGGCGCAAGCTAATTCCCCTGCTTCTCCTGGGCGTGCTCTTCCTCCCTCTGCGGATTTGGGTGGCGGATTATTGGCTGTGGGGCGTGGTGGCTTCGGTGCTCGCGGCTCTGGCCTATCTGACCGTGGCAAACATCACGGGCCTGCTTTCTTTGGATTTCGTGAAGATGGTGGTGGGGTTGTTCCGTAAATAGGATCGGGATTAGGATTGAGGATTGTCAGGCCGAGGCCAGGCGCGAGCATGAGTAATCAGTGATCAGTTATCAGTAATCAGTGTTCAGTGTTCAGTGTTCAGTAGCGCCGAAGCTAGAAACAGCGTCCCTGCGGGAGTAGCCGGAATTATCCGGCGCCGTTTTATAGTCCGGCGACTTCATCGCCGGGCGGGCGTGGTAGACTTTATCTCTACGGGCTTTATGGGGAACGTGATAAAAATCATATTCATCGCCGGAAATTCGCGCGAAAATAAAGATGAGAAATCCAAGTTGGGAGTTGTTTCTCCCAATCCCATCAATCCGTTTGGAGGTACCCATGAAGCACGAACTCGTCCGGGACTGGATGTCCAGCCCCCCGATTACCATACATCTCGAAGCCACGTTGCCCGAAGCGTGCGAGCTGCTGCGTGAGCACAAGATCCGTCGTCTCCCCGTGGTCGATGACGAGGGTAAGTTGGTCGGCATCGTCACCCGCGGGGACTTGCGAGGCGCCCAGCCTTCCGAAGCGACAACCCTGAGCATCTGGGAGCTCAATTATCTGTTGGCCAAACTCAAAATCAAAGAAATCATGACCCCCGATCCCATTACCATTCGCGAAGATGCCACCATCGAAGACGCGGCCCAACTGATGATCGATTACAAGGTCAGTGGTCTGCCGGTGGTCAACGCTCAGGGCGATCTGGTGGGTATGATCACAGAATCAGATATCTTCCGCATGGTGGTGAAACACTGGCGAAAAGAAAAAACACCTCAGCCCGCCATGTAAGCACCTCTGAGAGACGCACGTTTCTTCTCCTTTTGGGTGGGACTCCGACGGCCTTTGGGTCGTCGGAGTTTTTTGTCGGGAACAGTCACCACGACCAATAGCTCACCACATAACGACGAAAATGGGGACGCAGATTTGCGCAGATGCGACGCAGATTTCCACTGATTACTGATTACTGATCACTGATTACTGATTTACGGAACAGTCACCATGAGCGATAAGCTCACCGCATAACGATGAAAATAGGGACGCAGTCTGCAGGTTTGCAGGTGGCACGTGGCAAGTGGTCACGGTGTGCGTCTCAGACATTTGGCGTGGTTTAGCCGAGCGAAGTGGCGTCCACCACGCCCGCCCGGCGATGAAGTCGCCGGGCTATAAAACGGCGCCGGATAATTCCGGCTAGCTCCGCAGGGGTACTGTTTCTAGCCTCTGCGCTACTGAACACTGATTACTGATGACTGATCACTGATTACTCGTGCTCGCGCCTAACCTCGGCCTGACAATCCTCAATCCTAATCCTGATCCTATTTACGGAACAGGTATTTTTCTCTCCCACCCCGAAGATAGGTATAATACCTTATTATGGTCCCTCAAGCTTTTCTCAATGCCCTGCAAAATCTTTATCCCCCCGAACGCATCAGCACCCGACAGGCCATCCTGGAACAGCACGCCCGAGACCAGTCCGCCCATCCCCCCCACCTCCCTGACCTGGTGGTCTGGCCCTTGACCACCGAGGAAGTGAGCCAGACCCTGCAACTGGCTCAGCAGCATCGCGTCCCCGTCACTCCCTGGGGAGCCGGCACCAGCATCGAAGGCAATCCTATCCCCATCCATGGGGGCCTGGTCATGGACTTCAGTCGCATGGACCGCATCCTGGCCATCCACGAAGAAGACTTTCAGGTCACAGTCCAACCGGGCGTGCTTTATAAGGACATGAACAAAGTCTTGGCCCGGTATGGCCTCTT
The DNA here is from genome assembly GCA_027002405.1 of Anaerolineae bacterium. Lineage (GTDB taxonomy): Bacteria > Chloroflexota > Anaerolineae > J102 > J102 > M2005. The sequence goes on from JALWZT010000360.1 coordinate 31,198, forward strand.
TTTCGCACCGGACCCCGGCGCCAATGCCAGCATTGGCGGCATGCTAGCCAACAATGCCGCGGGGATTCGGACCGTGAAATATGGGGCAACCCGGGACAACGTCCTGGCCCTGGAGGTGGTCCTGGCCGATGGCCGCGTGATTCACACCGGGTCCCGGTCCGTCAAACAAAGTTCCGGATACGACCTCACCCATCTGTTTGTGGGGTCAGAAGGGACCCTGGGCGTCATCACCCAGGCCACCCTCAAACTCGCGCCCATCCCCGCGCATGTCAGCGCGGCTGTAGCCCGATTCCCCACCGTGGCCGACGCGGCCGCCGCGGTTTTCGAAATCATCGGCGCGGGGCTGGAACCCACGGCCCTGGAGCTACTGGACGCCACTGCCATGCGGGTGCTCAACACCGACCCCGACATCCCCCACTTCCCAGAACAGCCCACCCTCTTCATGGAGTTCGCGTCCAGTCACCAGGCCGCGTTGGAGGACACCCTGGATCAGGTGCGCGAGCTATGTGCCGAACACTACGCTCAAGGGTTCGACACAGGCGTGGGGCGCCAAGAACGCGCGCGCATTTGGCGGGCCCGGCACCACCTTTTCGAAGCCCATGTCCGCTACTTTGCCGGGCAACAGTTCCTGGTGGGGGACGCGGCCGTGCCCATCTCTCGGTACCCCGAACTCATCGCCCGCACCGCAGCCTTGATGGAGAAAATGGGCCTGGTCGGCAGCCTGCTGGGCCATGCCGGGGACGGCAACATCCACACCATCGTCTTTTACCCACCCGATGACCCTCAGGCCCGGGACCGGGCCCTGGCTTTCAACGATGCTTTTGTGGAACTGGCTTTGGAGCTGGAAGGCACCAGCACAGGCGAACACGGCGTGGGCCTGGGCAAACGCAAATTCATGGCCCGAGAACACGGCCTGGCTCTGGACGTCATGCGTCAATTGAAACACACCCTGGACCCCTACCACATCCTCAACCCGGGCAAAGTCTTACCCGAATAACCCCCCTTCCCCCTCCCCATCA
>JALWZT010000361.1 GCA_027002405.1 Anaerolineae bacterium
CACCTCCCCCCAGGCCCCCAACCGATGAGGCCATGCCAGGGGGCTCACCCCATGCAACCCCCCATAACTATGCCAGGACTGGGTCCAGAAGTCGGGAATGGATGCGGGGAGGATTCGCCAATTATTCCATTGCCAGACCTTATGCCACACATATCCCCAACCCAGGGCAAACCCCGCACTGTTCCACAGCACACCCGACCATCCCTGCCAGGCCCAGGCACGAGGCCACCAGCGCGGCCACTGGCCCAAAGGCAAAGCCAAAAGAACCAGGGGGATGAACAACAACGCGTTCTGCTTGGTGGCAAACCCCATCCCCAAGGCCAGCCCCGCGAGGAATCCCAAACGCCAGCTCGCCAACCACAAGGCCAAAACAATCCATGCCGTGAGCATGGGGTCCATGTACATGGTGGCCGCGAAACTGATGGCAAAAGGGGAAAGGGCAAAGAAAGCCAGGCTCCAAAGCCCGCCCGCGGCCCCATACACCCGGTGGGCCAATCGCCACACCAAGATCATCGTCAGGAACGAAATCATGATGTTGAAACTCCGCCCTGCGAGGTCCGTTGCTCCGAACCATTCGAACCAGCGGGCCAATGCGTAAAGGAAAAAAGGGGGCTTATCCACGGCCACCCGTTCCAACATCACATCGCGGCCCGAAGCAATAAGCCGGGCCCAATATCCATACAAAGCCTCGTCCTCCCGCAGAGGGAACCATCCCAACTGCCAGACGCGCAGCACCAGGCCCAGCAACAGCCATCCCCCGGCCCCCATGGCTGTGGGGACCCTCACCCGGTTTTCAGCCCGCATGATCCTTGGGCTCCCCTCCTACAGGACCTTCGAATCGATACCCCACGCCCCGAACCGTTTGTAAATACCGGGGATGGGATGGATCCTCCTCGATCTTTTCCCGTAACCATCGGATGTGCACATCCACGGTACGGCTGTATCCCGCATAATCATACCCCCATATCCGCTCCAACAGCAGATCCCGGCTGAGCACTTCCCCTTCATGGCGCATCAACTCCGCCAGCAGGCTGAATTCCTTGGGGGTCATCTCCAACCTTTGACCCCGCAGCCGCACCCGACGCGTGATCAAATCCAGCTCCAGGTCCCCCGAGACGAAATGGTCTCGCGGGGTCAAGGAGACGTGAGACCGCCGCAACAAGGCTCGAATGCGGGCGCTCAGTTCGCCCAGGCTAAAGGGCTTGACCAGGTAATCATCCGCGCCACTTTCCAATCCGATGATTTTATCCATTTCTGTGCTGCGCGCGGTGAGCATCAACACCGGCACTTGCGAAAACTGGCGCAAGGCCCGCATCAGGGCCAACCCATCCATCCCGGGGAGCATCCAGTCCAGGATCACCAAATCATACGGGTTTTGCCGGGCTTTCTTCAGCCCCGAAGGGCCGGTGGCCGCGGTGCTTACGTGATATCCTTGGGCTTCCAGGCTCATACGCAAAGCCTGACGCAGATCGCTATCATCTTCAACAAGCAACAAACGCTTCATAAGAGTATGATAAATCGGCGACACGCCAAAGGTCAACTTCCGAGGGGCCATTCATGTTCCCTTATTTTCAGAATAGTCGCCACGAACGACAGTTCGCCGATACGAATGAAAACGCCTCGCGGCCAGGCTGGCGGATCGTGAAACGTGCGTGATGCGTAATGAGCTCACGTTTCACGTTTCACGCATCACGTCCGCTGTCGCCTCGCTCAACGTCGGCCTGGCGAAAATGGGAACGCAGATTTGCGCAGATGTGACACAGATTGACGCAGATAATCTTTAGTCTTTAGTCTTTTAATCTTCGTGCCTTTGCCTCTTCCCCCACGTGCAGGAGAGCCGGAGAGGGGCCTTCGTGCCTTCGTGGCTCTATTTTCAAAGCTAACTTGTCAAAAAAAGAGAAACCAAGGATAATAACTTCGTGACCTCCCCTTTGTTTCAACCTTTTTCATCCAATGCCAGACGTGTCAGATTGGCTCGGATAGGAGTTGGTGTACTTTCTATCATCATCTTCTTGCTTCTGTGGGAAGGTCTCGTGCGTTGGCAACACTACCCCCCTTTTATCCTCCCCAGCCCCCGAGATGTATGGATGCGATTCGTGGCCTCGGTCCATGATGGCAGCCTGTGGCGTCATACCAGCATCACGCTGGTAGAAATTTTAGGAGGACTGCTTTTGGGGGTGGGCCTGGCCACGCTGCTGGGTTACTTTCTGGCCAAATCCCCGCTTTTAGATCAATTGGTCTCCCCCTATCTAGTGGCATTGCAGGCCCTGCCCGTGGTCGCCATCGCCCCTTTGCTGGTCATCTGGATCCATCATACCATCTTTCGCACCATGATCATCGCCGCGTTGGTCCTTTTTTTCCCGGTCCTGGTGAATATCATTGTGGGCCTGCGCTCGGTGGAGCCAGAACTGGTGGCGGTCATGCGCTCGCTGCGGGCCACTCGCTGGCAGATTCTCACTCGTCTGGAAGTCCCTTTCGCTCTCCCCATCCTGCTGGCAGGCCTGAAAGTGGGTTCCACCCTGGCTGTCATTGGCGCCGTGGTGGGCGAATTTGTGGGCGCGGATCGAGGTCTGGGCTTCCTTATTCATTTGGCCCAAGGATTGCTCGACACCCCCCTTATGTTCGTGGCCATCTTCGTTCTGGTGCTCATTGCTCTGAGCCTATACGGACTGGTCAGTCTATTGGAACACACATTATTGGCCTGGAAAAGAGCCGCATAACCCCCTCCTGCTATCCTATTCATCCCCCATTCATCTCATCGCCATAAGAACCATGAACGCATTCGTCCCCCAATACCGTGCTGTTTTCCTGGTCTTTTGGATTTTTGTGATAGCCTTCATCCTGGCGGCATGTGGGTCGGCAACCCCTGCTCCCCTCCCCACCCCCACCGCGG
>JALWZT010000362.1 GCA_027002405.1 Anaerolineae bacterium
CTCCCACCCCGTCCCCATCTCCGACGGCGCCCCCCGTGCCCACGGCCACGTCTACGGCGCCTCCTCCATCCACCGCCACCCCTGCGGCGGGGCAGGTTCAGCTCTGGTTGGACCCTGCACAACGCACGGTCAGTCCTCAGGCCACCTTCACGTTGGATTTGAAAGCGCAACCCGCGGCTATCGCGGGCTACGAAGTCACCCTGCGCTTTGATCCTCAAGTGGTTCATGTCCAGGCCGCGACGTTGGGGAATTGGATGCAAGGAAGCGGCCGTACGGTCACAGCCTTGGGCCCCATCATCGATAACCAGGGAGGCGTTGTCCGGTTTGGCGCCTTCAGCTTCGGTAGTAATCCGCCACCCGCAGGTGAAAGCTGGTTGGCGCGGTTCACCTTCCAGGCCGTGGCTGCTGGCGAGACTCAGGTGCGCTTCGAAAGCGCCAAGCTCACCAATGCCGCGGGGCAGCCGTATTCTGATGTGCAGCCCCGAGACGCCCAAGTCCATGTGCAAAACCTGGTCGGCGACCTGAATGGTGACTGCGTGGTGGATATCACCGACATCATGATGGTGGCCAGCCATTGGGGCACCCAGGCCGGCCAACCTGGATGGGACCCGGCCATGGACCTGGATGGCAACGGGGTCATCGACATTGGGGACATCATGATCGTGGCCAGCCACTGGGGTGAGACATGCAACAGCACGACCAGTGGCAAAGCTGCCCAGGCACCCCAGCAGGTCCTCCCAGGGCTTGATGTCGCTGGTCCCGCGCGGCTTCATTTCGAACCCAGCCATGGGCAAGCTACGTTGGGAGATGGCACATACCAGGTAGACCTGGTCATGGACGACGCCCAGAATCTGGCCAGCTTCGAGACCATGGTCCGTTTCGATCCCCAGCACCTCCAATTGGAGCAAGTGGTGTGGAGCGATTGGCTTGGCTCCACCGGGCGTCAGGTTATCCCTTTGGGACCGACCATTGACAATGACTCCGGCCAGGCCCATCTGGGCGCGATCAGCTTCGGCATGCAGGCAGGTGTTTCCGGGCGTGGAGTTCTGGCTACCCTGCGCTTCCGCCCGCGGGCTTCGGGAGAATCGGAGCTGGTGCTGGAGGACGCGAAAAGCACCGATCCTCAAGGGACGCAGCTGGATATGATCACCGAATCCGGCAGCGTGCAGATTGCCTCCCAAGCTGCGCTCTACCTGCCCATGCTGCGTTAGCTCCAACAAGCGCCATGGGGAGCAGCCCGCCGGTTTCGAGGTCGAAAGACCTCTTGAGCTCTCCCCAACCCTCCCTCGCAAGCACCCGCAACCGCGGGGGAAATCTCATGCGGCATAGGACCTCGGGGGCCTGCGCAGGTCTCCGAGGTCTGCTATGTAAATAGGATTCGGATCAGGATTAGGATTGAGATCATCAGGACAACGTTGAGCGAGGCGACAACGGGCGTGATGCGTGAAACGTGAAACGTGAGAGCCTTACGCATCACGCATTACGCATCACGTACTTGGCTTCCCGCGCCAACGTGGCCGCGAGACGTTTTCCTCGGTATCGGCGAGCTGCCGTTTGGGGTGACTGCTTTGTAAAAGAGTAATCAGTGACCAGTTATCAGTAATCAGTAGGAATCTGCGTCGCATCTGCGTTCTCTACCACCTGCCACTTGCTACCTGCAAACCTGCAAACTGCGTCCTATTTTCATCGCGATGTGGTGAGCCGTCGCTCATGGTGACTGTTTAATCAAAATACGCTGGGGTATGCGGGTGCAGCCACCATTGCATGACCATTTGCAAACGCCGGTGATGACTGGGGACCAGTTCCTGCCAGGGGAGATCCTCCCACGAAAACCAGGCCACGTGGGTGGTCTCTGGGCTGGGGCGAGCCTCGCCCCCTGTCACCACCCCTGCAAAAAGCAGAACGTACAGATGTCTGCCCGCTTCGCCGTGATGGAATCGTTCGTCAAAGACCCCAAGCAATCGGGTGATCTCCACCTGATATCCGGTTTCCTCCCAGGTTTCCCGGGCCGCGGCTTCGGCGGGCGTTTCGCCCACATCACAGGCACCGCCCGGCAGGGCCCAAAACCCATTATCCGCCCGGCGGATAAGCAACACCCGCCCTTCAGGGTCCAACACAGCGGTGTCGACCACGGATAAGGGGGTCTGGTAATCCATCTCTTGGAAAAAGCGCTGTCGGATTTCGGGGAATGGACGCACATCGGCCAGGGCTTGCAATGCCGCGGCCAGCTCCAAAACCCGACGATTGCGCTGAATCTGATAGGGGTCGTCGAGGTAGAGCAAATTATTGCGGGCCAGGGATCGCAACTCGTCCGCGATCAGGGCCAACTTGCGGGGGGTATCGTCATGTTCGGAAGCAGTCATAGGGCGTATTGTATGTTGTTTCCGGTGCAAAACCCAAAAAGATTTGCAGGTTTGCAAGTGGCAAGCGGCAGGTGGAGGGAACGCTGGTTCCTACTGATTACTGATGACTGATCCCTGATGATTCCTGGCTTTCCTGAAAAAACCTTAACCACGGAGACACAGAGAGCACGGAGAGAGAAAAAGATAAGGTTTGGAGAGGATTTTCTCCGTGAACCCCCTTTATTTTTCTCTGTGTCCTCCGTGTCTCCGTGGTGAAATACCTTTTTGCGGGGTATCCATTCCTGATCGCTCCTAACCTCGGCCTAACAATCCTCAATCCTAATCCTAATCCTAATCCTGATCCTAATCCTAATCCGAATCCCATTTAATCTTGACATCCATCCGCCTTTGGGCTACCATGCCCCCTATGACATGGCGACTTCTCATCACTGACCCCGCGGATGGAACCTGGAACATGGCCCTGGATGAGGCTATCGCCCGCCTGGCTGGGCGCAAGGAGGTCCCTCCTACCTTGCGGTTTTACCAGTGGCGCCCCCCTACCGTCTCTCTGGGCCGCCATCAGCCTGTGGCAGATATAGACCAGGCCGCTCTGGCTGCCCGGGGCTGGGGATTGGTGCGACGCCCAACGGGCGGCCGGGCCATCTTGCATACCGATGAACTCACCTACAGCGTGGGAGGCCCGGCGGATGATCCCATTCTGAACGGGCCGGTGCTTGATGTGTATCATCGCATCAGTCAGGGGCTTTTGTTGGGCTTGCAGCGTTTGGGGTTGGAGGCGGTCAAGGCCCCTGGTTCGGCTCGAGCCCATGATCCCAGTGCCGCGTGTTTTGAAGTACCCAGCGCCTACGAAATCAGTGTCCATGGCCGTAAAATCATTGGCTCGGCCCAACGCCGCACGGCTACCCACGTGCTGCAACATGGTTCCCTGCCCTTGCGCGGGGATGTGACCCGCATCGTGGAAGTCATGACCTTCGAGCAGGAGGTCCAACGTCAGGCCTTTCGGAACCATCTGGCGGCCCGGGCCACCACGTTGGAAGCGGAACTGGGCCGGCACGTTTCCTTTTGGGAGGCTGCCACCGTGTTGGTGGATGGGCTCAACACAGCCTTGGGCGTGGATTTCGAAGAGGGGGAGCTGACCCCGGCCGAATTGAGTCTGGCCCGACAGCTTCAGCAGGAAATCTACGGGAACGAGGCCTGGACCCGTCGTCAATAGGGGATGCGGGCGTAATTTCCCTCTCTTCCCATCTCCGTGTAAAATGTAATTGTCCATCCTCCCTGGCGGTGAACGCGCCTTCAGGAAAGCCCTTCATGCGAATTCGCCTCATCAAACTTTTCCTCGCCCTGGCTTCTCTGCCCCTGGTCGGTCGTTGGTCCCTGTACGGGGCCATGCATCTGGTCGGCCCGTATAAAAACCGCCGCCAGCTCGTGTTGTGGAGCGGCCGCACCTTTGTATCGCCCAAGGCCGATGTTTACGTCCCAGAGCTAACCCTGGGCCGCCAGGTGTTTATTGATGATCACGTGACCCTGTATGCGCACAAGGATGGTGGCGGGATTCACATTGGTGATCATGCCTCCATTCAACGCTACACCATCCTGGAAACCATCCGAGGCGGCACCATCACCATCGGACAGCATACCCATATTCAATCTGGATGCAACCTCACCGCGGCCCTGGGGCACATCGTGATCGGTGATTACGTGCAACTGGCCCCTCGCTGTGCCCTTTATCCTTACCAGCACGGCATCCATGACCTGAATATCCCCATCGCGAAGCAGCCCATCACCAGCAAAGGAAGTATCGTCATTGAAGATGACGCCTGGCTGGGGGTGGGGGTTATCGTCATGGATGGCGTTACCATTGGCCAGGGTGCGGTCATTGGCGCGGGCGCGGTGGTGACCCAGGACATTCCTCCCCGGGCCATCGCGGTAGGCGTTCCCGCCCGGGTCATTGGCTACCGCGGCACGGCGTAAGTGGAGTAATCAGTGATCAGTTATCAGTGATCAGTAGAGCCCCGCGACGTCATTCCGAGGGAGCGAAGCGACCGAGGAATCTAGCGAAGCGCAAAAGCCACGGCATGGCGCTCGCTTCGCTCGCTAGATGCCCTTCGATTCCTCAGGGCAGGCTTTCGCTCCCTTCGGTCGCTCAGCATGACGAACATCTGCAGGAATCTGCTATGTAAATAGGATTCGGATCAGGATTAGGATTAAGATCGCCAGGCCTACGTTGAGCGAGACGACAACGGGCGTGATGCGTGAAACGTAAAACGTGAGAGCCTTACGCATCACGTATTACGCATCACGTGCTCGGCTTCCCGCGCCGCCCTGGCCGCGAGGCGTTTTCGTCGGTATCGGCGCGGGCGAGCCCGCCGTTGGACTGCTTTGAAAATAGCATGCTCGTCGGTTGCGGAAGGATCGCCAGGCCTACGTTGAGCGAGACGACAACGGGCGTGATGCGTGAAACGTGAAACGTGAGCTCATTACGCATCACGTATTACGCATCACGAACTCGGCTTCCCGCGCCGCCCTGGCCGCGAGGCGTTTTCATCGGTATCGGCGCGCAGCCGCGCGTGGCGACTGCATCAATCTGCGTTCTACGTAAATCGGCATTCATCCCATCTATCTCGCCTCTACCTTCACCCTTTCGGAACCCATTATGCCTCGAGATATCTTTCAACTGCTGGAATCCAATCGTTTTCTCCTGGGCGATGGCGCCATGGGGACCATGTTGCAACAAATGGGCCTCACCGATGGCAGCGCGCCCGAGCTGTGGAACGTGGAGCGCCCCGACATCATCCGCAAAATTTATCAAGGCTATGTGGACGCGGGCTCTCAGATCATCGAAACCAATACCTTCGGCGGTAATCGTTATCGCCTTAAGTTGCACAATCTGCAAGATCGGGTCCATGAACTCAACAAAGCGGGCGCGGCCCTGGCCCGAGAGGTGGCCGGCGACGCAATCCTGGTGGCCGGTTCCATGGGCCCCACCGGCGAGATTTTGGAGCCTGTGGGTCCTTTGCGTTATGAAGACGCGGTGGATGCCTTCGCAGAGCAGGCCGCGGGGCTGGCCGAAGGCGGTGTGGATTTCTTCCTCATCGAAACCATGAGCGATCTGAACGAAGTACGGGCCGCGGTGGAAGGCTGTCAGCGGGTCAGCGATCTGCCCATCGCCGCCACCATGACCTTCGACACCAACTATCACACCATGATGGGGGTCAGCCCGGCCCAGGCGGTGCGAGAGCTCGCGGCCATGGGCGTGCGTATCATTGGGGCCAACTGCGGCAACGGCCCTGACGAAATCCGCCGCGTCATCCGAGAGATGCTGGCCGTGCGCCCGGAAGGGGTGTACATCTACGCCCAAAGCAACGCGGGGTTGCCCCATTATGACCATGGTCATATCCACTACGATGGCACGCCCGAGGTCATGGCCGATCTGGCTTTAGAGCTGGCAGGCCTGGGCGTGGATATCATTGGCGCGTGTTGTGGCAGCAGCCCCGAACATATCCGGGCCATGCACGACGCGCTCCTTACCCAACCTATTCCCGAAATCAAGTTGGAACTTCCCCCCGAGTTAAGGCAACCCGCCCCCCCATCGGCTTCCGAAGGACGCCGACAGCGGCGGCATGGGCGCCGTCGCCGTGGTGGGTCTTCGTAGAAGCGTCAAGCTCATCTTTAATAGGAGGTCCCTCATGTTTCAAAAAATTTTGGTGGCCGTGGATGATTCCCCCGCGGCCCGCCGCGCGGTGACCTGCGCTCGGAAAATGGCCAAACTCACCGGCGCTCAAGTCATCCTGGTCCATGCCTATCCCAAAATCCCCGACTACCTGGGAGAACCCAATCTTTCCCAGACCATTGCCCGTCATCTGGAACGAGCCGAAGCCCTGGTGCAGCCCTTGGCGGATGAACTGAAGGCAGAGGGGCTGGATGTGATCACCGAGATCCTGGAAGGGCCTCCCGCGGACGCGATCCTGCGCGTCGCAGATGCCCGGGACGTAGACTTGATTGTCATGGGCGCTCGCGGCCTGGGCTCTGTGGCCAGCTTGCTTCTGGGCAGTGTGAGCCAAAAAGTCCTGGCCCATGCCACCTGCCCGGTCATGGTGGTCCGAGAAGAAGCCGAACTTTAACCCGGGCCGTCATGCTGCGGCCAAGGCGTATGGGACATAAGGTGCATGATGAAAACGATCCCCGTGCTTGCAGCCAAACATCTGGGCGTTATCGCCTGCCCGGCCGGCGCGACCCTCTTTGATGCGGCCCGAATGATGGATGAAGAGGAGATCAGCAGCATCATTCTGGTGGATGAGACCGGGCATCTTCGGGGGATTCTCACCCGCACAGATATCCTGCGCGCGGCCCTCAATCATCCAGATGATTGGCAACAGCAGTCCTGTTCGGAATGGATGACGCCCGAGGTGGTTACGGTCTCGCCCACCGCGAGTCTGTGGGAAGCGGCCCAACTGCTTCAGGAAAAGCATATTCATCGCGTGGTGGTGGCCGAAGAGGACGACCAGGGCCTGGTTCCCCTGGCCGTGCTTTCCGCTCGAGATATCTTGTATCATCTGGTGAGAAGCTAATAAGCCATTTTCAGAACAGTCACCACGGACGACTGTCCACCGATACGGGTGAAAACGCCTCGCAGCCAGGCTGGCGGACCGTGAAACGTGATGCGTGATGCGTAGATTCTCACGTTTCACGTTTCACGCATCACGCCCGTTGCAGCCTCGCCCAACATGGGCTTCGAGTTGCTTTTGCAAACCAACGCAACGTTATTTTCAGAACAGACAACTTCCCGCTATAATACAAGGCATTCTTCCATCCCATCATCGAGGAATTCATCCTATGCGACTCAGTCATCTTTTTGGTGAAACTCTGCGAGAAGCCCCCGCGGACGCGGAATTTATCAGCCATCAACTTTTGGTCAGGGCCGGTTACATTCGCCAGTTGGGCGCGGGCATTTTTAGCTACCTGCCTTTGGCCCGACGGGTGATGGACAAGATCGAAAACATCATGCGGGAAGAAATGAATGCCATCGGGGGTCAGGAACTGACCATGCCCGTGGTTCACCCCGCGGAGATTTGGAAAGAAACCGGCCGCTGGTATCAGATCGGGTCCGAAATGGGCCGGATGAAGGACAGCACGGGCCGGGATATGGTCCTGGCCATGACCCATGAGGAAGTGGTGACCGACCTGGTACGAGACATCATTCATTCCTATCGCCAGCTCCCTGCCCTGATCTACCACATCCAAACCAAATGGCGAGATGAGCCTCGCTCCCGAGGCGGGCTCATTCGGGTGCGGGAATTCACCATGAAAGACAGCTACAGCCTGGACCGAGATTGGGAAGGGCTGGATAAGCAGTACTGGAATCACTACCGCGCCTATTTCAACATCTTCAATCGCTGCGATCTCCCCACCATCGCGGTGGAATCGGATGTGGGGATGATGGGCGGGAAGCAGGCTCATGAATTTATGTATCTCACCCCCATCGGGGAAGATACCCTGGTTATCTGCGACGCGTGCGGATACACCGCCAACCGCCAGGTGGCCACCTTCCGCAAGCCCGAACCCGAACCCGAAACCCCTCAACCTCTGGAGAAAATCCCCACGCCCGACACCAAGACCATCGCAGACCTGGCCGACTTCCTGGATATTCCGCAAAGTAAAACCGCCAAGGCCGTCTTTATGGTGGCAACGGTCACCGAGGGCCAGGAAGACGTCCAGAAGTTTATTTTTGCCGTGGTCCGAGGGGACATGGAGCTGAACGAAACCAAATTGGCCAACGCGGTCAAGGCCAAAGCGCTGCGACCTGCGCACGAAGAAGAAATCCGGGCCATCGGTGCGGAGCCCGGGTATGGCTCTCCCATTGGGATCCGTCGCGAAAACGTGGTGGTGGTTGTGGATGATCTGGTGGCCCGCTCCCCCAATCTCGTCGCGGGCGCCAATGAGGAGGGCTACCACTACCTGCATGTGAATTACGGCCGAGATTTCACCGCGGACGTGGTGGCCGATATCGTGGCCGCGGCCGATGGATACGCGTGTCCTCAATGTGGCGCGGCCTTGCGGACTGTGCGCGGGGTGGAAGTAGGCAACATTTTCAAACTCGGCACCCGCTATAGCGCGGCCATGAACGCGCTGTTCCAAGACAAGGACGGCACTCGAAAGCCCGTGATCATGGGGTCCTATGGCATTGGGGTAGGGCGTCTGATGGCCAGCATTGTGGAGGAGCACCATGATGATTATGGCATCATTTGGCCTATTACCGTGGCTCCCTATCATGTTCACATCGTGGCGCTAAAGGGCGGCTACGAGGTGGCGGAACGCCTCTATCAGCAACTGCAAGAGGCCGGGGTGGAAGTGCTTTATGATGATCGCCGGGAGCCAAGCCCAGGTGAAAAATTCAACGATGCGGACCTGATCGGCATCCCCCTGCGCCTGACCATAGGGGGGCGTTCCCTGAAGAAAGGGGGCGTGGAGCTCAAACGTCGTGGTGAAAAAGAAAGCCAACTGATCCCTGTGGATGAAGTGGTCACGCGGGTTCAGGATGAAATCCGTGTGATGACCGAGGCTATTATGGAGAAAAAACGGGCCTTTGCGGAATCCCTGCCCCGTCGGTAAAGTAATCAGTAATCAGTGTTCAGCTGACTCTGCGTCCTCTGCGCTCTCTGCGGTAAGTAGCTTTTCCGTAGGGGGTCAGGAATCAGTCATCCAGTGTTCAGTATTCAGTGTTTAGTAGCGCCGAGGCTAGAAACAGCGCGCCTGCGTGCCTAGCCGGATTCATCCGGCGCTGTTTTATAGCCCGGCGACTTCATCGCCGGGCGGGCGTGGCAGACGCCGCTTCGGTCGGCTAGACGACGCCACATGTCTGCTATGTAAATAGGATTCGGATCAGGATTAGGATTAAGATCGCCAGACCCACGTTGGGCGAGTCGGCAAAGGTTCGTATTGCGTATTCCGTATTCCGTCCAGTCGTTACGCAATACGCAATACGGAATACGAGTCACGCCGCCCTGGCCGCGAGGCATTTTCGTCGGTATCGGCGCGGGCTGGCCCGCCGTTGGACTGCTATGAAAATAGAATGATCGCTGGTTGCTGAGGAATCGCCAGGCCGACGTTGGGCGAGTCGGCAAAGGTTCGTATTGCGTATTCCGTATTCCGTCCAGTCGTTACGCAATACG
>JALWZT010000363.1 GCA_027002405.1 Anaerolineae bacterium
GAGCAATTGGGCCTGGACCTGGCTCCCGAGCAGATCAAAGCCCTCACCCGTCACATCAAAGCCCTGGCCGACGAGCGCGCCCTCACCCTGGACGACGTGGACGAGCTGCTTTACCATTGGGCGGAAAACGGTAACGCGACGGCTCAAACTCCTTCCCTTGCCCGCGCCATGTCCTGAACTCGTGAAACGTAAAACGTCAAACGTCATGCCGGACAGGAAAAATGACGTTTGACGCATGACGTTTTGACGAACCAACATGACCATGTCCCCTCTCACCACACTCCATCCTGCGGTTGTACCATGACCCCACGGACTTTCACCCAAAAAGCCATTGCCCGGGCCGCGGGGCTGGACCACGTGGCCGTGGGCCAGATCGTCACTGTCCGGCCCGACCGCGTCCTCAGTCACGACAACAGCGCGGCCATCGCCCGCATCTTCCGCCGCATGGGCGCCACCCGCGTCCTCGACCCCGACCGCCTCATCATCACCCTGGACCACGCGGTGCCCGCGCCCACCGCGGTCCACGCCCGCAACCATGCGGAGATTCGCGATTTTGTGCGGGAGCAGGGCATCCGCCACTTCTTCGACGCGGGCCGGGGCATCTGCCACCAGGTGGTGGGCGAGGAAGCCCTCATCCTGCCCGGGCAGATGATCCTGGGCGCGGACAGCCACACCACCCACCACGGCTGGCTGGGTGCGTTTGGCGCGGGCATTGGCCGCAGCGAGGCGGCCGCGTTGTGGGCTACAGGCGAAATCTGGCTGCGCGTGCCCGAAGCCATCCGCATCGAACTGCGCGGCCGACTGCGTCCTGGCGTCACCGCCAAAGACCTGGGCCTGTGGATTCTGCGGGCCCTGGGCCAGGGGGGCGCGGCCTATCGGGCGTTGGAATTCGCGGGGGAGGGCGTCCACACCCTGAGCATCGAGGATCGCATGGTGCTGCCCAACCTCATGGCCGAGGCGGGCGCGAAGAACGCCTATCTGCCGCCCGATGAGAAAGTCTTCGCGTGGCTGGCCGCGAGGCTGAGTAATCAGTATTCAGTATTCAGTGTTCAGTATTCAGTATCCAATACCCAATATCCAATACCCAATATCCAATCCCACGCCCTCTACCCAGACCCCGACGCCCCCTACATCGGCGTTCTGGAAATCGACCTGGATCAAGTCCCGCCCGCGGTGGCCAAACCCCACAGCCCGGCCAACGTGGATTCCCTGGACCATGTCATGGGTACGCACATCCATGAAGCCTTCATCGGCACCTGTACCAACGGGCGGCTTGCGGACCTGGCCGCGGCTGCAGCGCAATTGCGCAACCCCGATGGCTCCGTGCGCAAAGTCGCGCCCGGCACCCGGCTCATCGTCATTCCCGCCAGCCAGGAAGTCATGCAACAGGCTCTGGAAAAAGGCTACATCCAGACCTTTGTCGAAGCCGGGGCCATGATCGGCACGCCCGGCTGCGGGCCCTGCATGGGCAACCATTTCGGCGTGCCCGCCGCGGGGGAACGGGTCATCAGCACGGGCAACCGCAACTTCCGCGGGCGCATGGGCGAGCGGGAGAGCGAGGTGTATCTGGCCAGTCCCGCGGTGGTCGCGGCCAGCGCAGTGGCGGGAAAAATCGTCGGACCGGAAGGGAAAAGTCATCAGTATTCACTCATCAGTAATCAGTATGCAGTGCCGCGAGTGAGATGGTTGGCCGCCAAAAGCGACTCGTCCGCCCCAGACCATGCGACATTGGACATTGGACATCGGACGTTGGACCAATCCCTCACCGGCCGCGCCTGGAAATACGGCGACCACATCAACACCGACGTCATCTTCCCCGGCAAATACACCTACACCCTGCGCACGCCCGAGGAATTCGCCAGGGTCGTCCTGGAGGACTTGGACCCCGACTTCGCGGGCAATGTGCAGCCCGGCGACATCATCGTCGCGGGCGAGAACTGGGGCGCGGGCTCCAGCCGGGAACAGGCCGTCACCGCGCTCAAGGCCGCGGGCGTGCGGGTCATCATCGCCAAAAGCTTCGCCCGCATCTACTACCGCAACATGGTCAACAATGGGCTCTTGCCCATCCTCGCGCCTGCCGCGGTGGACGCGATCCAACCGGGCGAGACCATCACCGTGGACCCGGCCCGCCACGTCATCCACTGCGCCGCGGGCGACTTCCCCTTCGCCCCCCTCTCGCCCACCCTGCAATCCCTGCTCGACACCGGCGGCCTCATCCCCACCGTCCAAAAATCATTAGCCATTGACAATTGACAATTAGCCATTGACAATTCCTCCCCTCTCTCCTCCACCCTCCAGGCCCTGCTCGACGCCGGCGGCCTCATCCCTACCATCCAAAAATCATTAGCCATTGACAATTAGCCATTGACAATTCCTCCCCTCTCTCCTCCACCCTCCAGGCCCTGCTCGACGCCGGCGGCCTCATCCCTACCATCCAAAAATCATTAGCCATTGACAATTGACAATTAGCCATTGACAATTAACCATTGACAATTAACCATGCCCACCATCTGCCTCATCCCCGGCGACGGCATCGGCCAGGAAGTCATCCCGGCTACCGCGCA
This sequence comes from Anaerolineae bacterium, assembly GCA_027002405.1. Taxonomy (GTDB): domain Bacteria; phylum Chloroflexota; class Anaerolineae; order J102; family J102; genus M2005. The sequence goes on from JALWZT010000363.1 coordinate 2,565, forward strand.
TGTCCTGGCCGCACTGCGCCCAGACTTCACCTTCACTCTGGCCCAGGCGGGCTGGAACACCTTTCTGGAAACCGGCACCGCACTGCCCGAAGCGACCATCCAGGCCGTGGCCCGGGCCGACGCCACCCTGTTCGGTGCCACCCAATCCCCCACCCATGGCCGCGTCACCGGCTACCAAAGTCCCATCCTGGAGCTGCGCCGCCGCTTCGACCTCTACGCCAACCTGCGCCCCACTCGCAGCCTGCTCCCTGAACACCCCCCCGTGGACCTGCTCATCGTGCGCGAAAACACCGAGGGGTTGTACATTCGGGAGGAAGAAAGTGACGGCGAGACCGCGGTCGCGCGACGCCGCATCACCCGCGGGGCCAGCCAACGGGTAGCCAGGCTCGCGTTCTGGCACGCCCGCGCCCGCGGCGGCCGAAAGGACCGCCCGCCCAAGGTGACCATCGTCCACAAAGCCAACGTGCTACCTCTTACCGACGGCCTCTTCCGGCAGGCTGCCTTGGAAGTCGCAGAAGACTACCCCGACGTGCAGGTGGAAGACATGCTGGTGGACGCGGCGGCCATGTGGCTGGTCAAGGACCCCGCCCGCTTCGACGTCCTCCTGGCTCCCAACCTCTACGGCGACATCCTCTCCGACCTGGCCGCGGGCCTGGTGGGCGGTTTGGGCATGGCCCCTTCGGCCAACATGGGTGATGGGTCTGTGGCCCTCTTCGAGCCCGTCCACGGCTCCGCGCCCGACATTGCGGGCCAGGGCATCGCCAACCCCATCGCCGCGTTCCTCAGCGGCGCCCTGGCCCTGGAGCACCTACGCATGCCCGAAGAAGCCGCCCGCTTGCGCAACGCCATCCACGCGGCCCTGCACGCGGGCCATCGGCCCCGGGACCTGGGCGGCGAAGCCACCACCACCGCCTTCACCGAAGCTGTGATCCAAGCGATGCTATCCTAGAGGGTGTTATGCACTTTGCCGCTCTCATCCGTGTTGATCCGTCGCATCAGCGTCATCCGTGGCGAATTGAAACGCCCGTCATCCACAAAATCGCGTGAAACTGGCGATAAGTTCATAACAGGTTCTAGATTCCTCGGTCGCTGCGCTCCCTCGGAATGACGTCGCGGGGCTCTATTTTCGGAACAGGCGCCACGCGCGCGGCAGAGCGCCGATATTGAGGAAAATGCCCCGCAGCCAGGCTGGCGGACCGTGAAACGTAATGCGTGATGCGTAAGGCTCTCACGTTTTACGTTTCACGCATCACGCCCGTTGTCGCCTCGCTCAACGTAGGCCTGGCGATCCTTCCGCAACCGACGATCATGCTATTTTCAAAGCAGTCGCCACGAGCCACGGCTCGCCGATACCGAGGAAAACGCCTCGCGGCCAAGTTGGCGCGGGAAGCCGAGCACGTGATGCGTAATGCGTGATGCGTAAGGCTCTCACGTTTTACGTTTCACGCATCACGCCCGTTGTCGTCTCGCTCAACGTAGGCCTGGCGATCTTAATCCTAATCCTGATCCGAATCCTATTTCCATAGCAGCCATCACGGGCCTTCTTCGATCACCCAATAGCCATAACCGGACGCGGTTTTGGCCCCCACGCCCAACTCGGTAAGACCACGCTGCAACCAATCCACCCCTTGCTCCACCGCGGCCGCGTCGTGACTGAGACTGGCCACGCCAAAAAGGAACCGGCTCGCCCTGCTCACGGCCATCATAAACACCGGCTTGGGGCTGACGAGATCGGCCGCGGGCGTGTTTTGAATGCCGCCGTAAATGGCTCCCCACTGGGGATTGACCACATCCCGCTCGATGACCGGGACCCCCAAAGGAATGGCGTCTAGAAAGATGAGATCGCCTTGCACCACCTCCTCCTCGATTGAACCAAAGAGATGGCGCACGGTGTCCGGCGGAGCGTCGTCCACGGCCTCCGCATAGTGGCGGGCAAGGCCTTTAAGCGCTGTGGCGGAGATCATGGGGAAGCCATGAACAGGGTGCAGCGCGATGTTCGTTTCAAGAATTTTATGCCCGGCCACGCCGATGAGGACGCGCCATTCGGGATGAGCGGTGAAGGTTACCGCCCCCAATTCACGACTCAACCGGAGCCAGCGCCTGTTCAAAGCAGCGATCAATGCCTTATGTTGGGTGAAATCAGGCGTGAGGGCCTTACGGTTGACGAATTCGCGCACCAGCGCGAGGGTGCGTCGCTGCTCGCCGTAAACCAGCAAGCGGTCCAGATAAAGCCCGAAGTTATCGGATTCGCCCTCTCGCTCCATGAGGACGCGGGCCGTGTCCTGAGGCAATGGGTAGGGGGTTATCCAGGGGCTGAAACGGGGCAATCGCCATTTCATGGGGGAACTCCTTAATGGAGGATCGGGATCAGGATTAGGATTAGGATTAGGATTGGAGGTATGGTTCAAAATGAGGTTTTGGAGCTTGACACTTTTTTACTCTTCATCGTCCTCGGCTTCGTGGGCATCCTCGCGGTTGGCCCGTGCTTCATTCACGGCCCGGCGCAGGGCAAGGGCGTAGGCGTAGGCTTCCATAGACAGGCGGAGATATTGCGGGCTGCCCATGCGGGTGATGCTGTTCAGCAGGTCACTATCGCGCAGGGAAAACACAGCATTGAGCCGCTCCGTGAGTTGACGATAGAGCACCAGGTAAGGGCTCCGCTCACGATCGCCACCTCGGATTCGGAGATAGCTGAGCGTTTGCCCCAGGCCATGACGATGTAAAAGGAGAGGTAGCGATAATACAAGCATAACATAATGTGTGAAGGAGGTTTGTTGCATGGCCTCCTCCACAGCCTGCCGGGCAAAGGCAGCTCGTTGCTGGGTCAAACTCCGACGCATCATGTTTCTTCCTCCTCATCTTCCTCATCTTCTTCCACTTCGCTGGCCCACCGTACCCGTAGCAGGCCGCGGCCCAGGGTACGCCCGCTTCCCACCTGCACCACCTGGCCAAGGAGGTCTTGGACCCACACCAGCACATCCTCCGCTGTTTCCAATCCCTCTATAGGTTCATGGGGAGGACGCGTTTTCACCGGCGTGTAGAATAGCGAATCAGGGGGCACATATTCTTCGCTCCAGAGAGCGCCTTCATCTACCACGCCGGTTTGGGGATTGATGCGGATACGATGGGTGATCATCGTGCGGCTTGTGACAAAGAATTGAAAGGCTTCATCGGGCAGCACGACAAAATGGGATGCCATCTTCTGCATCCAGTAATCGAACGTCTCATCCAATGGAAAGGCGGTATCCGCCAGCCATTGGCCCAGGTGGGCCATGGCCCGCTGCTCCCGGGCCCGGAACGTGAACTCCTCCAGCACCAGCTCCTTCTTTTCGGTGATCAGCGGGCTTTCGGGTGCGACCCAGGCCACCCCGGCAGGCGGTGCCGGGATTTGGGGGATTTCCTGGGCCACGCCCACGCGCTGAGCCGTGCGCAAAAAACGGGCGAATGCCTCGGCCGAGGTGGTCCATGCGAAAACGCCGAGCAAGGAACGCACGGGAAACAGTAAGATCAGCGCGTCCCCTATGGACAGGGCAGCAGGAAAGGCCGCTGCTTTCTCTTTTCGCTCCTCGGCATCTGCCTTTGCCACCTCTTCGGGAGGAGGCCCGAAAACCATCGTCTCCTCGGCTTCTGTCACCCCTTTGTCCCGGGCCAGGGAACGGAAGGAGCCTTTGAGGGAGGAACTGAAAATCATGGGATATCCCGTGGCCTCGTCTCGTTGAATGGGCAGGTCAACAGGTGCGTCCGGATCAAAGCCAACGCCCGCGTGCAAGGGTGTGTCCACGTAAAGAAAAAGCAAATCAGAAGCCTGATTCATGAGGTGATCTCCTTGTTATTGAAAGGCAACCGGCAAGAGGGGAGCCACATGTTCACCGAGATAACCGAACCATTCCTGAATATAGGTATAGTCGGTAACGATGGGAACCTCGATGCGGGGCAATGAGCGGTCTCTGGGCCGAAGCGCCATCACGTCATCCGGCAGGAAACGGGTACGAAAGAGGGTTAACTGCAGGGTGTAGCGCGGGGGACTTCCCGCCAAACGCACCACCCGAAACCACAGAGGTGAGCCACGGCCAAGACCGCGAGGCGGCCTCAGGGTCGCTGTGGCTCTCGCCCTGGCCTCCCGCTCGGGCACGCCCTGCTCCCGCAGTTCGCGGTAGAGGGAACTGAAGAAGAAAGTGAGGGGCAGCCCAAACATGGCCCGCTTCACGCGATGAACGCTTCGATTCAGCCCCATGAGGAAGCCCTTGATCGCACTGTAATCGTCGGGCTGACGAGAGCGGAAGGTGCGAAAAGCGATGCCCACCTCATTGAGCGCGTCATACCAGGTGTCATAGGTCTTGTTCAACAGGAACACGGTGCAGACCTGGGGGTGAAGCAGGTTGGCGTTGGGCGTTTCCGGAACCGTATCCACCGGCAGCCAGCCAAAAGCGCGCCGCAATTGGGTCAACTTCGTCTCCAATTCCTGGGCATAGGCTTCGGGCGTCTCGCTTTCACACAGAAGCGAAGGGAGCGAAGAGGGCCAACCCGCGGGCAACGTGGTGGCCCGCAACGAGCCTCCCCCTCGCCGCATGCGCGTGCCGACACTTCCCATCCAAAGCAAGAGCCATATCGAACCCAGGGTCAGCCGCCATCCCAGATCGACATCGAAGGGCTGTTCATCCACGACGAATTCCGGCGGCGAAAAAGGTCGCGTCTGGACGCGAATCTGAAATTGCTGTTGGGCCAGGATGCCATCCCGTCGACCTTGATAAATCGAATAGAGCATGTATCCCACCCCGGGAAAGGCGTTGCGGTCCACGTCGAACCGTGCGGTCTCGGCCTCGCTGCCAGAACGAAACGCGACCATGGACGCCCGACGAGTGTGACCGAAGATATTTCTTTCCAGGGTGCGCACCTTTCCCGGCTCGTCGCCGAAAATGCCTCCTAGAAGCACGCGTAACCAATAGCGCGACAATCCTCGGAAACCGGGCGGGCGGATTTCCGCTTGCTTATCAGCCCCGCCCGAAAAGGTCGGCGTGATGGTTTCCAGTTCCAGGTCGAGAAAACGTAATGGGGGCATGGCAACTCCTCACTCAAAGATGAAAGGCTTATCCAGCAAAAAGGTCATGGGTGATGGCATGCAACAGCCACCCGCTGGAAAGGCAGGATGAATGCGTCAATCGAAAAGGGGAGGGTGCTCATATCGGCGAGCCGTGGCTCATGGCGCCTTTTCATCCCCCGCCGGGTTTTCTGTGGCCGGTGCGGGCGCTTCCTCCGGGGTGTCGCCCCGGATTTCATGAGTCAGGCGCAACATCTCGGTGAATTCCTCCTCGATAAACTGCGCCAGTTGTTCTGGGTCCGGCACCAGGCCATAATCGCTCATCACTCCCACATTCACGGCCCCGGCATAGCTAAAGATGCTGATGCCCAGGCCCAACCGGCCCGATTGCGGCACCCAGAACATGATGCGTTCGATAGGGCTCCCGGCAAAATACAGGGGCTGACGAGGACCGGGCACATTCGTGAGCACCAGCGTGGACTTCATGGCGAAAAATTGTACCAAAAGTTTCTCAATTTGAGTAGGGGTCATGCCCATGGCTTCCAACAGGGTATACCCCACCACCGCCTCGGGCGACTGCTTCAGGTCATCCATCCGCCGCTTCACTTCCATGAGCCGCTCCAGGGGGTTTTCCATCCCCACCGGCAGGGCCAGAACCACCAGTCCGAAATGATTTCCCAACTTGGCCGCCTCCTCCAGGGGGCGCAAATTCACAGGCACCATGGCCCGCACACTCAAACTCTTATACACCCGTTCCCCCCGAGAAACCAAATAACGGCGCATACCTCCGGCCACCGCGGCCACCAACACATCGTTCACGGTCACCTTGAAGGTGTTCTTGACCCGCTTCACATCCTCCATGGGCAGATCGCGCGTCCAGGCCACCACCTTCTTGCGGCCCAATTTACCTTTGAAGAGGGTACGGGTATCGGAGGGCAAAAGCGCGAGCCGGGCCAGACGTTCTATAAAAGCCTTGGCCTGCCCTGCCCGCTTCATGGCATGGCCCGGATGCAACATCATCCGCCCTTCCTCGGCCAAAGCCCGGCCCGCCGCGAAAAAGCTGGCCGCGGGATGGAACAAAGCCCGGACTTCCCGGCCTCGGCGCCGATGCATTTCCTCAGATTCCGGCTCGGGCCAGGCCGCGTGGGGGTCCACATCGCACAGGGTCATCAACACCGACATCAGCGCGATGCCATCTGCGATGGCATGGTGCAAACGGGCCACCAAAAAAGACCCGCCTCCTGCCAGATTTTCGATGAGATGGAACTCCCACAAAGGCTTGCTCTTATCCAGAGGCCGACTCGCCAGCTTGCTGATCATCTCCTTCAGAGCCCGCTCATCCCCAGGCGAAGGCAGCCCGATGCGAAAAATATGATTATCCAAATCAAAATAGGGATCATCCTCCCAGTAAGGCCCGCGCAAAGGCAGCCGCGACATGTTGGCCCGCTGCCGAAACCGGGCCCAACGCTGCACCAGGCGCACATCCACGGTCGCCCGCAGACGTTCATAATCCAACGGCTCCGCGAACTCAAAAAAGCCCGTGATCATCATCAGGTTCGTGGGATCATCCATTCGCAACCAGGCGGCGTCCACATTGGACATGGATTGGCGGGCCATAAGCGTGTGCTCCGTAGGGAGGGGGAGGGGATTAGGATTAGGATTAGGATTGGGATTGGGATTGGGATTGGGATCAGCTTGGTAAATTAGATATTGGATACTGGATATTAGATATTGGACGTCATGCTGAGCGACCGGAGGGAGCGAAAGCCTGCCCTGAGGAATCGAAGGGCATCTAGCGAGCGAAGCGAGCGCCATGCCGTGTTTTTTGCGCTTCGCTAGAACCTGTTATGAACTTATCGCCAGTTTCACGCGATTTTGTGGATGGCGGGCGTTTCAATTCGCCACGGATGACGCTGATG